>NZ_CP071870.1:2807159-3119066 GCF_017569205.1 Propioniciclava sp. MC1595 | reverse complement strand
ATGGTCAGTTCCTGTTCAGTTGAGCTTCCAGCGAAGCGGTGACGGCCTCGAACTCGGCCAAGGCAGCTGTGAGGTCCTCGACGATCTCGCGAGCGATGACGTCGGGTGAGGGCAGGCTGTCGAGGTCGGTCAGGGAGTCGTCCTTCAGCCACGTGATGTCGAGGTTCGCCTTGTCCCGGGCGACCAGTTCGTCGTAGGTGAAAGCACGGAATCGCTCCGACTCAACGCGTGTCAGCCGCGACCGGCCAGGCGCGTAACAGGTCACGAAGTCATCGAGATCAGCTCGACGCAGCGGATTCTGCTTCAGGGTGAAGTGCTTGTTGGTGCGCAGGTCGTAGACCCACAGCTTGTCGGTCCACGGCTCACCGGGCCGTGCCTGTCGCTTGTCGAAGAACAACACGTTCGCCTTGACGCCCTGGGCGTAGAACAACCCTGTGGGCAACCGCAGCATGGTGTGCAGGTCGAAGTCAGCCAGCAGTTTGCGGCGGATTGTCTCGCCCGCTCCCCCCTCGAACAACACGTTGTCGGGCAGCACCACGGCGGCCCGCCCGTCGGTGTCGAGGATCGTCATGATGTGCTGCAGGAAGTTGAGCTGCTTGTTCGACGTCGAGGCGGCGAAGTCCTGCCGCTCGATCGCCGCGTCCTCTCGGGACTCGCGTCCGTCGGCACCGATGGTGGCGAGCGACGACTTGCGGCCGAAGGGCGGGTTGGAGAGGACGACCGACCAACGGCGTCCGGGGTCGGCGGTCAGGGAATCACGCACATCGATCTGTGCCTCGCCCGAATAGGTGCCGATGCCGTGCAGCAGCAGATTCATGGCCGCCAGGCGAGCGGTGCCGTCGACGAGTTCGTAGCCGTGGACGAAGTCGTCGCGCAGTTTGTCGCGTTGGGTGGGGGTCATGGACGCCGCATCGCGAGCCGCGTGCTCGTGGGCCACGAGCAGGAACCCGCCGGTTCCGCAGGCGGGGTCCACCACGCTGTCGGCCACCGTCGGGTCGATGACGTCGACCATCGCCTGGATGAGCGGGCGAGGGGTGAAGTACTGGCCCGCCCCCGACCCCTTGTCGGAGGCCCCCTTGGCCAACAGGGACTCGTACGCGTCCCCCGTGATGTCGGTGCCCGTGCCCGTCCAGTGCTCCTGGCCGATGAGGTCGTGGACGAGGCGCTGCAGCTTCGCCGGGTCCTGAATGCGGTTCTGCGACTTGCGGAAGATGGTGCCGACGACGCCGGGCTCCTTGGCGAGGTCGAGGAGCATCTGGGTGTAGAGCACCTCGAGTTCCATGCCCGAGGCGTCCAGAAGGCGCTGCCAGTCGTACTTCTCCGGCAGGATGCGCTCGGGCGCCAAGCGGCGGGTCGCGCGTTCGTGGGCCATCTTGAGGAACAGCAGGTACGTCAGCTGTTCGGTGTACTCCAGCACGCCCACCCCGTCGTCGCGCAGGACGTCGCAGTAGGCCCAGAGCTTGTCGACAAGGCGGCGGGAGTCGGTCACAAATCGATCCTAGGGTGAGTTCGTCGGACTCGCCCCGCACCCCTGTCAGCCTGCGTGCCTACAATCCGTTCCCAGTGACTCTCGACGTGAGGAGGTGGTCGCATCACCGAACAGTACCGACCGGCTGTAGCGTCCACAGAGGCTGAAGTGGACACCGTCGCGTTCGTCGGGAAGCTCAGGGCCGTCGATCTCGACACCCACCGGCTTCAGGTGACGGATGACACGGGCACGAAGGTCGCGCTGGCCAAGGTCGTCGATTCGGAGACCATCGGACGCCTGCTCAATCAGTACGTTGCCGTGTTCGGCACGCCCGTTCGGGATGACAACGGAAACCTCAAGGCCATCCACGGAGCGCGCGTCGAGCCGGCTCTCGCCTTGCCGCAGGGGGTTGGCTTGGGGGTCCAGGGTTGGGTGAGCCTCGGAGCGCTTGCGGAGGGCCTCGTTGGCCCCAGCTTGCGAGGGATCCCAGATGTCACCGATGACGAGGCAGAGTCATTCCTCACTGCGATTGGCCTCCGATCGTCCTGGGCGCTGTCCTGCACGGGGACGCTCCCTGCGAGCATCACTGACAACGGATCCGACGTTCCCACTCAAGCTGGCAAGAGTCAGCGAACTTCCAAGTGAGAGGGGGATGAAGTTGGAAGTTTCCCCGTCAGGCACTCACTCTCATCGTCACTCCTCACTGTCATGAGTGACAGGCAGAGTGACAGCGAGAGAGCCCCTCACAGCGTCTCGAAGAAGTCCTCGTCCAAGCGACAGAGCGTCACCGTCTGTTCCGCTTGGACGCCGACGCCATGGGTCACGAGCAACTGGGCGAGGCGGCGGGCGTCGATCAACTCAATGCGCGCACTGAAGCGGTCGGCCTCCGTGCGCGCCCCGTCCGTGAAGCGTGACGTCGTGATGTACGCGCCGCGGTCGCCCTGCTTGCCGAGCAGGGCGCCGGCGAACTCGTGGATCCGTGGCCGGCCGATTGGACGGTCGACTGCGCAGTGCTTGGCCTGCACGTAGATACGGTCGAGGCCCAACGGGTCCTGGCTGATGATGCCGTCGATGCCCGCGTCCCCGGACGCCGACGTGCGCTCCAGCTGCCCCATCCGGTTGTCGCTCCGCCCGTACCCCATCGCCCCGAGCAACCGGATCACCAGTTCCTCGAACGGGGTCGGGGACAGCGCCAGCGCCGCCTTGAGTACCTCGCCCTCGATGACGGCGCGGTTGGCCGCGATCGCCTCTGCGACCAAGTCACTCGGATTCTTCGGACGCCTCGGGGTGGGGCTCACCTGCCGGGCCGGGTGTCGCCGATGCCGTGCGCGTCTCAGCGGTGGGGCCTGTCCTCTCGCGCTTGCGTTCGGTGAACTCGACGAAGGAGGGAATGCCTCCAACACCTTGTTGTCGATGCGTTCGGGATGGGCCCGCAGCGCGGCCCGGCCCTCGTCGGTGATCGTGATCTGGCCGCGCGTGGGTCGCGTGACGAGCCCGGCCTGGTTGAGGTAGGTCATCGCCCAACCGACGCGAGCACGGGGCGCATGCAGGTCTGGTAGTCCGGAATCATCGCTCTCCTTGGAGCTTTGGCGGCTCCTGTGCGGCTGATGGACGTGGCCGGGTGCCTCGCCCTTCACATGACCAGACCTAGTTGGTGATAGACCTCAAACGGGTCTCGCCAGGGCACTCCCATGGCGTCACAGGCGTCCGGAATCATCACCCGCTTCTTCGATTCGGGGCGCGGCTGTTCCCGAGTCACGAGTTCATGTCCGCCCGAGTGAGCTTGGGCCACGAGCAGATAGTCCGCCGCCGCGAGGAACTCACTCCGAGCCGCTTGGGTGTAGCCCCGCTGCGGGCTCATCGCCCAGGTGGAGAGGTTTCCCATGCTCGTCACCGCAGCTTGGTCAGGAGCTAGCCAGAAGCCCGTCGGTAGACCTTTTGCCCACGCGGCCAGTGGGTCTTGGCCGGCCACAAGTTCGTCGCGGACAGCCTCGATGGATGCGACCGTGCCGCCCTGGTGCTGTTGGGTCAGCCAGGACCAGAATGTCGGGGCCAGCGCCGGAGCGTAGTAGGTCCGTGCCGCCTCGATGAATACGTTGGCGTCGAGCAGGAACATCAGCGACCCTCCAGACGGCTGGCGTACTCGTCGAAGAGTCGAGGGGAGCTGAACGCCATGAGCCGCACGGCATCCGTCACCGGCGTCGCCCCGCGACGCGTCTCGGAAATCAACGCGCGAGACAACCGCTCGCCGATGCGGAACGGCTGATTGTTGTAGAAGTCCCCTCCGGGCGTTCGTTTCGTCTCCCCCAAGAGGGTCAGCAGTCGATCGACTTCATCACGGTAGGCGGTAGCGAAGCCCTCTTGGGGGACCAGACGCACATCTCGCAGCCTGATGAGGACGACCAGGGTGGAGCAACGGTAGTAGGAGGCGAGCCGCTCAAGCTCCTGGGTACGTGGGGCAGTCGCATCGAACCGGATCACGAGGTCGTCGCGGGGGACGGCGATCTCGGCGGCCACCGTGTCGCACCAGCGCTCGATGTCGGTGGTTGCTTCCTCCAGAGGTTCCCCGCCGACACTGACGCCGGAGTCGCCATGCCACACGTGCGCGAACTCGTGCAGAAGGGAGAAGACTTGTCCGGCCTTGGTGTCGTTCGCGTTGACGAAGACCAAGGGAGCGGTCGCGCTCCTGAGGGTGAACCCCCTGAACTCTTCGCGGTCGAGGAGGCGATGTGTGTTGTTGCCCACCATGGAGGAGAGGACTGCCAAGCCCCCCAACGCTTCGAACGCGCGAACGAGGTGCTTGCGCGCTTCGTCGTTGGAACGCAGCTTGCTCCGTTCAGGAAGGTCGTAGCGGAGGGCGGTTCGGATCAACGCGGCCGCGTCGGTGGGCTCCATGCCGCGCGCGGACCCCACGAACGCCAGCTCGTCCTCGCCCCAGCTGGTCAGATAGTCCTCGAACCAACCTTGGCGTTGCTGGTTGAGATGGATCGTGTCCAGCAACTCTTGGCTGGGTTCAGCGATCCCGGCTCCTGTGACGCGGAAGTCAGGGATGGGGAGTTCGACTGTCGGCGGGGTCTCCAGGAGCAGCATGCCGAAAGGCACGTGGGTGTACGCAGCGAGGTCCTGAGCCTGTTTGACGGTCGGGTGGACGTCCTCCGCCACCCATCGGTCCCAGGCCGGGAACCGCCGACGCATGGCCTCGTTGTCGTGGCGACCGCGCTGTTGGGCCCACTCCAACACCGGCCGGCGTACGGCGACGCGAGCGATGGCCATGCTGTCTCACCTCCCTTCCCTCAAGTCTCGCAGACCCTTCAGACAGGATGACGGGTGACCCGCACGAGCGCATCGACCGACCTGTTCTCGGCCCCGAGAGATTGTCAGCTGAGCGGGGCACGATGTTGGCATGGATACCTTCTGGGGCCTGACTGCCACCGACTGGACTGCCATCTACACCCTCATCACGCTCTTGCTCTGGGTGACTGCTGTCGTCACTGTCGTCTACGCCGCCCGACAGTGGCGCGACACGCGAGCGGCCAACCTCGAGACCATGCGGCCCTATGTCCTGGCGACGGCTGAACCTCTCCTCTCGGATCGGCAGGTGTTCGACCTGTCGATCCGGAATATCGGTCAGCGTCCGGCGATCGACGTGCGGGTGGAGATCGACCCTCCGCCACGCCGGTCAAGCGACCCGGCGGAAGGCCCGACACTGGGGAAGCTTCGCATGCTCAACGAGCCGATCGCCATGATCGCTCCTGGGCAGGACATGCGGACCTTGTGGGATGACCACGCAAAGCGTCATGAGGATGATCTCCCGTGGGTCCACAGGGTGAAGATCGAGTACTCCGACACGTCCGGGCACCGCTTCGCCGAGCAGGCGATCATTGACCTGTCTGCCATGTGCGGGACGGGCTGGCGGGTAGAGAAGACGATCCACGATGTGGGGCAGGCGGTGGAAAGGATCGCGAGGTCGTCCGAGCGGACACTTGATGTCCAACGGCGGTTGGTCGACGCCTACTCATCGCACGGCGACCGGTTCATCCCGGATGTGGTGCCTCAAGCGGAATCTGCTCATCGGCGCGCACTTCGGTGGATGCGTGAACTGCCTCATCGAGTTCGGATGCTTGCTGCTCGATGAGGTCGCTGTCGGACGCCGCGCCGGTGAGTCGGCCGGAGAACGCTGCGGCGAGCACGGCGCGACGCAGTGTGGCCGAGCGTCGCCGCGCTGCGAGCAGCTCTTCCCGGAGACGACCGTTCGTGTCGAGTTGTTCGGTCACGCGAGCAGCGATCCGTCCCGACTCGCCGCTGGGTGGAAGGATGACCGGCATCTTCCGTATGACCGTCTGACTGATCGAGGCAAGGTTGACGCTCTGCTTCCCATTGCGCATGGCCCAGGGAGAACCGAAGGTGTTCGCCGTCAGGGACAGGAAGTAGGGATCCAGATCGGTCTTGATCCGCGCGCGGAAGACATGGTTCTGGTGAATGCAGCCGGGGATCTGTCCCTCCCACACCCAGCCGCGCGCCAGCTTGTCACGATCGCCACCCTCGTTGAGGAGCACATCGCCAACCCGCAACTCCAGGGCCTGAGCCTTCTGGGCTGTCACGCGGATAGTCGCGATCTCGCTGAGATCCAGACGTCCACGCTGCACGTTGGCGACTCGTAAGTAGGGAACCTCCACCAACGACGGATCAGCTTGCTTCTTGCTGTCCTTCGTCACGCCTCCCACGACGTCGGCAACGTCATCGAGGCGCACCCACCGCCACCCCGGGGGTAGCGGAACGATGGTCGAGTCATCCGTCCCAACGTTGGGCAACTCCGGGGTCGGGCGATGCATCGTGCTGGTGGCATCGACGAGAGCGGATCGAATGATCTGCTCTTCGAGGGCGCGAACGCGAGCCAGAGCGGTGGAGATACCGCCGTCCGCGGCGTCAAGGCGGGAGAGGTGGTCCTCGATGATCTCGACGACTCGGCACTGCTCATCGGGTGGCGGTAGCGGGATGGGCCAGGGCTTTAGGATCGACTGGCTGATGTTGCGTTGGGTCCCTCCCCGACCCGCCGCGTTCAGCAGGTCACGCTGGCTCATCAGGTAGTAGAACAAGAACTCCCTGGAGATTCCTTCGCGTGGCTGCGCTATGGCGATTGCCTGATTCGTCGCCATCGGCAGTCCCGCAACGCCCAGCTTCCCGATCGAGCCGTACATGGCCACCAGCACCGACCCCGCCGGGACAATCTTGGCGGAGGAGTTCTCCAAACCCAGCTGCGTGATGGAGTTGGCAGTCGCCCGCACCGCACCATCGGCAAGGTCGCCGATCACCGCCCACGGGATGTCGCCGCCGTAGTATGCGCGGCGCCCCGCCTTTGGAGTGCCACCACTCGACCAGTCGGCGACTTGATCCAGCCTCGCGATTGTCCAGCCCGGGGGGATTATCACGCCGTCAGCTCCCGGTTCAGTTCGTCCAAGATCGCCCCAGCGTCCGGGCCGAGTTCGCGCAACGCACCGTCGACACCGCCACGCTCAGAGAAGGGCGTCCCGTCGAGATCGCGGGCGTCGATGCCGGCCGATGCCGAGATCACTTCGACGATGTGGTCCAGCCACCACCTTTGCGCGTCGCCGAACCGAACCCCTGCCTGCTCCTGCTGCGCCAGCCACCCGGCGTAGCGCTCGCGCACGACGTCGGCGTAGGGCACCAACTCATCATCCAGCCCCAGGGTGTAGCGCAGCAGCGACACCAGGTCGGTGAGCGTGTGGTGGTTCGACCGACGCACGCGTCCGGCATCCACGGCCTCGTAGGCGGCCCAGACGAGGTCGGGCGTCCAGTTGTGGGGCGGGCGGCTGATCCGGTCGGCGAGCTCCTGCACATCCGCGAAGGTGACACGGCGTGCGTCCGGCCACGCGACGTCGATGCGGCCTCGGCGCGAGCGCAGCTCATCCACCACTTGGATCGCTGCGATCTCGTCGCGGTGCTCGGCCAAGTACTCCCGCCACGACTCCACGATGTGGCGTGCCCGGTCGGTGTCGACCACGCCATGGGCGTCCAGCAGCACGTCGACGCTCACCTCGTCGATCACCCGGTCGTGCGAGCGACGAAGCTCCAGGATGCGTTCGCGCAACTCCGGGTTGGCGGCCAACGGCTCGATCGCGTCCTGGACCAACTGCTCCACATCGGCGGCCTGGGCCTGCACGTCGGGGTCGACGGCGTCCACCAGCCCCCGGACGATGCTGCGCAGGGGGCGTCCGGCCACCTCGTCGAGCTCGGCGCGCTCGGGCGCCGTCAGCTGCGCCTCCAGCGCCGTCAACCTGGACGCCAGCGTGGCCGTCTCGTCCTCGGTCAGCTCCAGCGCAGCCGCCTTGCGCAGCAGCTTCTCCAGCGATATGCCCCGAACCCGGTTCAACGGTGGCTCGACGAAGTCGTGCTCGGTGACGCCCACGGCGTCCACCAGCACGAACCGGGTCTTGGCGTTGGCGTCCGGGGTGACCGACTTGAAGGACGCCGTATCGATGGTTCGCGCGCCGCGGCCCATCATCTGCTCGAAGTACTGGGCGCTGCGCACATCCCGCATGAAGAAGACGCACTCCAGCGGCTTCACGTCGGTGCCGGTCGCGATCATGTCGACGGTCACCGCGATGCGCAGTGTGGGCGAGTTGCGGAAGGCCTTCAGGTGGTCGTCGGCGTCCTTGTTCCGATAGGTGATCTTGGTCGCGAAGTCGTTGCCCTTGCCGAACACCTCCCGCACCATGCGGACGATCTCTTCGGCGTGGGCGTCGTCCTTGGCGAAGATGAGGGTCTTCGGCACCTCGGAACGGCCCGGGAAGATCTCGGTGAACAACCGATCGCGGAAGGTCTCCAGCACCAGGCGGATCTGGCTCTTCGCCGTCACCGCGCGGTCCAGAGCCCCCTTCTCGTAATCAAGGTCTTCTGTGAGGGTCTCGAGGCGCTCCTTGCGGGTGCGCCGATCCACCTTCGGCACGACCGTGCCCGCCTCGATCATCGACCCCTGCTCGGAGATCTCGGTGCTGATGCGATAGATGTCGAAGTCGACGTTCACCCGATCAGCGACCGACTGGGGGTACGTGTACTCCGACACCAGGTTCTGCCGGAAGAACGCGAACGTCTGGCGTCCGGGCGTGGCCGTCAGGCCGATGACGTGGGCGTCGAAGTACTCCAGGACGCCGCGCCAGACGCCGTAGATCGAGCGGTGCGCCTCATCGACGATGACGAGGTCGAACGACTCGGGCGGGAGGTCGGGGGAGTAGTCGACCGTGACAGGCGCATCAGGCGTGAAGGCGTCGAGCTGCGGGTCGTCCTCGTCGGTGACCGGCTCCCCCTTCAGCACCGAGTGCACCCGCTGGATCGTCGAGATGACCACGCTGCTGGAGGCCAGCATGCCGGCGGAGCTGAGGAGTTCAACAGGGTAGAGCTCGGTGAACCGACGGCCGTCGCCCGGGGTGCGGTAGTTCTGGAACTCGGCGAGTGTCTGCTTGGCGAGGTTGATGCGGTCGACGAGGAACAGGATGCGACGGAAACCGCCGTGCGCGAGCAGTCGGTAGGACTGGGTGACCGCCGTGTAGGTCTTCCCCGCGCCGGTCGCCATCTGGATGAGGGAGCGATCGAAGTGCTGCTCGGCCAACGAGCGCTCCACGCCGCGGACGGCGTCGATCTGCGCCGGGCGGAGTGCGCTGGTGTCCAGTGGCGGCAGGGCCCTCACCTTCGCACGCCACGTGGGGAGGGCTGGGTCGGCGTCCGCGTCACGGATCAACTGGGCCAGTGTCTCGGGCCGGGGCACGGCGAAGAGTCGTCTCGCGCGGGCGTCGGGGTCGAAGCCGTTGGTGAACCAGGTTTCGGTGCCGGATGCCTCGAACACGAAAGGCAGGCGTCCGTCGTGGGTGAGCGCCTTCAGGCGCACCTCGGGCCGCAGGCCGTCGGCGTAGGTGGCCGACTGCCACTCCACACCCGCGAGCGTCGTGCCGACTGGTTTGGCCTCGATGACCCCGACGACCCGCTTGTCGACGTACAGCAGGTAGTCGGCTCGACCGTGGCCGACGGCCATGACCGCCTCCCGGACTGCCACTCCTGTTCCCGCAAAGAGGTTGAGGGCGCGGGCGTCCTGGACCGCCCACCCCGCGGCGGTCAGTTCGCGGTCGATGAGTGCCCGAGCACGCTCCTCAGCAGCGAGGCGTTCATCGGGTGTCATGCCCGAGACTCTAGCGGGGAGCCTGCGGGCGTAGACCCCGCACGTAGGCGTCCAGCGCGGGGAGCCGGTACTCGGGGTCGCTCCCGGGCAGGGCCAACCGGGCCGAGCGGCGTCCGGGCTCATCAAGCCAGTACAGGACGCCGCAGGTGCGGCGTCCGAGAGAGCTGGAGTAGTGCTGGAAGGCGAACACCTTCGCCAACGGCACCCAGCGCCGCATGAAGGGCGAGCGAACCACCACGTCGTTCAGGGTGATCGTCGCCGACCGCCAGCCCTGGTGCACCAGCAGGATGGCTGCCCAGGCCATCAGACCGCCCGCGATGACGAGGAACAGCGCGACCAAGGGCAGCTCCTCCAAGCCGCTCGTCAGGCCGATGACCACCTCGACGACCGCGAGCCCGAGCAACGCGACAGCGACCACCCCCGAGACGACCCGATGCGTCGTCGTCGTGCGCAGCACCGCCTGGACGTGGGTGACGTCGTCGCCGTCCTCGGCTTGGGTGACCTCGGCGACCTCGGACCAGGGTATGAGCCCGCGTGGGTACGTGATGCCGGATTCGTCGAGGCGCCAGCCGCGGGCGGGAACCGGGAACGGGGGTGATTCCAAGCCCCCAGTCTGCCCGAGCGGCCGGGCGCGTCACAGCCCCAAGATCGCCTTGGCGATGAGGAAGTAGACGACCAGACCGGTGGCGTCCACGAAGGTCGAGATGAAGGGGTTGGAGAACACTGCCGGGTCGGCGCGGACCGCCTTGGCGATCAGCGGCATCGTGCCGCCGACCGTGGCCGCCAGCGAGCACACGGTGAACAGGGTCAGGCCGATGACGCTGCCGATCGGCCAGCCGTAGAGCAGCCCGGCGATGGCGAAGCCGAGGCCCCCCAGCACCAAGCCCAGGGTGGCGCCGGTCAGCAGCTCGCGCGCCATCACCTTGAGCACGTCGCGGGTGCGCACTTCGCCGAGTGCCAGCGCCCGGATCACAGTCGTGGCGGCCTGGTTGCCCGTGTTGCCGCCCGTGCCGATCAGGAGCGGGATGAATACGCTCAACACCACCAGTTGGGCCAGCGTGCTCTCGAAGACCTCCAGCACCTGCACCGTCAGGGACGCCCCGACCGCCAGCACCAGCAGCCACACCAGCCGCGACCGGACGACCTTCAGGATGGGCGTCGACAGGTAGTGGCGGTGCAGCGGTTCGGTGCCGCCCTGGCGCGCGAGGTCCTCGGATTCGGCGCGCTCGAGGATCTCGAGGGCGTCGTCGACGGTGAGGATGCCGACGATCCGCTCCTCGGAGTCGACCACCGGGAGGGCGAGTCGGCGGCGGTCCGCGCAGCGGCGGGCGGCGTCCTCGGCGGGTTCGGTGGCCAGCGCGCTGTCGGCGGGCCGGACGAGGTCGGCCACTGCGGTCTCGGGGGCTGCCGCGAGCAGGTCGCGGAGGCTGACCACGCCGACGAGGCGGCGGGTGCCGTCGCTGACCGCGATGGTGTAGACGGTCTCGGAGTCGTGCAGCCGGTCCAGCACCCGGGTGAGTGCCACGCCCGCGGTCATCGCCTGCGGCACGATCGCGACCTCGGGACTCATCTCGCGCCCGGTCGACCCCTTCGGGTAGCCCAGCACCGTCGCGGTCAGGTTTCGCTCATCGGAGGTCAACCCCGAGAGCAGGCGGGTGGCGAGCGTGGCGGGCAGTTCGTCGAGCAGGTCGACCCGGTCGTCGGGGTCCATCTCGGCGAAGTACACCGCCGTCTCGTCGGCCTGCAGCAGGTGGACGAGCTCGGCCTGGTTGGGGGCGTCCAGCGCTTCGAAGACCTCGAGTGCCTGCCCCTTGGGCAGCATCCGGAACGCGATCGCGCGGTCGCGAGCGGGCAGGCGGTCGAGATCGTCGGGCGAGAGGGTCACACGGGCGAGGCTATCCGCGTCAGCCCAGAAGCTTCGCCGCCAGCTCCTTGGCGTCGCGGCTGTTGCGGGACGCCGCGACCTGGATCGCAGCCTCCTGGCACTGCTGCAGGGTGACCTTGCCCAGCTGGACGCCCACGGCCGGGATCGCGTTGGTCGCCATCGACAGCGACGTCACGCCGAGGCCGACGAGCACGCACGCCAGCAGCGGGTCGGCCGCGGCCTCGCCGCACACGCCGACGGACTTCGCGCCCCGCTGCCCCGCCGCCGCGGTGAGCTGGATCAGCCGCAGCACGGCCGGCTGCCAGGGGTCGGTCAGCATCGCCAGGTGCGACGACATCCGGTCGGCGGCCATCGTGTACTGGGTCAGGTCGTTGGTGCCGATCGAGAAGAAGTCCACCTCGGCGAGGAACTGGTCGGCCAGCATCGCCACCGACGGCACCTCGACCATGATCCCGGGCTTGAGGTCGCGCGCGCGGCACAGCTGGGCGAACTCGTAGGCCTCGTCGACGGTCGCGACCATCGGCGCCATCACCCACGCCTCGGAGACCCCGTTGTCCTCGGCCGCGATCTGGATCGCGTCGAGCTGGCGCTCGACCAGGCCGGGGTTCGTCCACCCCAGGCGAATGCCCCTGACGCCCAACGCCGGGTTCTCCTCGTCCTCGTGGTTGGCGAACGGCACCGGCTTGTCGGAGCCGGCATCGAGGGTGCGCACGACGACCTTCTTGCCGCTGAACGCGCCGAACACCTCACCGTAGATGCGCGCCTGCTCCTCGACGCTCGGTTCGGTCTGCGCGGTGAGGAAGCACAACTCGGTGCGGAACAGGCCCACGCCCTCGGCCTCGCTCTCGGACGCCTTGGCCGCGGCCTTGCCGTCCTGCACGTTGGCCAGCAGCTGGATGTGGGTGCCGTCGGCGGTCTGTGCCGGCCCGCGCCAGGACCGGATCTCCTCGCGCAGGCGGGCGTCCTCGGCGACCAGGGCGTCGGCCTCGGCCGGGTCGGGGTTCAGGGTGATGATGCCCGACGTGCCGTCGACGAGCACCAACGTGCCCTCGGGCACCGTGTCGAGCGAGGACGCCGCGACGATGCAGGGGATGCCCAGCTGGCGGGCGATGATCGCGGTGTGGCTCGTCGGGCCACCCAGGCGCGTCACGAGGGCGCGGATCATCGTCGGGTCGAGGCCGGCGGTGTCGGCGGGGGCCAGGTCCTCGGCGCACAGGATGACCGGCGAGGTCGGCTTCGGGACGCCTGGCTCGGGCAGGCCCATCAGCTCGGCCACCACTCGGTTGCGGATGTCCTTCAGGTCGGTGGTGCGCTCGGCCATCAGCCCGCCCAGCTTCTCGAACTGCGCGACGAACTGGCCGATGGCCTGGGTGGTGGCACCCTCGGCCGACGTGCCCGCGTTGATCAACTTGGTGGCCGCCCGGCTCCAGCCCCGGTCGCGCGCGAGGGCGGCGGTGGCGCCCAGCACCTCGGAGGCCACGCCGGTCGCGGTGGACGCCCGGTCGGCGAAACGGTTCGCGACGGTCTCGACGGCCGCCTTGAAGCGCTCGACCTCGCCGGGCCGGTCGTCCTCACCCACCACGGTGGTCGACGCCGGCGGCACGGGGGCCGGGCGCGTCCAGGCGACGGGGGCGTAGGCGTACCCGGCGACCACACCGGTGCCTCGGACGGTCTGCTGCTGCATGGGTTCCTCCACGGTGAGGCCTGAGGTTGTCCGGCCCATCCTCGCGCACAATGCTTGCCAAGTCAACGTAAAATCAGTATACAGCAAGCAGGATTCATGCCCGTTCGAGTGGGATCGCCCGCCCGATTGCACGAAGGAGTGCTCATGTACGCGGAGGAACGCCAGCACGAGATCGTGACGCGGGCCCGTGAGATGGGGCGAGTGGCGGTGGCCGAGCTCGCGGCTCGCTACGACGTCACCGCCGAGACCATCCGTCGCGACCTCGACGCCCTGGCCGCCAAGGGGCTGTTGAGCCGTGTGTACGGGGGAGCGGTGCCGGCGGAGAAGCTGCGCCTCACCGAGGCGCCCATGCCCGCCAGGCAGGTGGCGGCGACCACCGAGAAGCAGGCGATCGCCCAGCGCGCCGTCGAGTTGCTGCCCCAGCGCGACGGCCTCACCGTGCTGCTCGACGGCGGCACGACGACGGGGCGTCTGGCCACTCTCCTGCCCCCCTCCGTCTCGCTGGTGGTGACCAACTCCGTGCCCACGGCCCTGCAACTGTCGGAGCGGGAGGGGCCCGAGGTCTGGTTGTTGGGGGGCCAGGTGCGTGGGATCACCCAGGCGGTCGTGGGTGCCTCGGCCATCGACACCCTGACGCGCCTGCGCGTCGACGTGGCGTTCCTCGGGACGAACGGGTTCTCGGTGGAGCACGGCTTCTCCACCCCCGACGCGCACGAGGCCGCGGTCAAGCGCGCCATGGTGGCGTGCGCCCGGGAGGTGGTCGTGCTCAGCGACGCCTCCAAGCACGACAGCGACCACCTGATCTCGTTCGCCGGCCTCGACGACGTGGACGCCCTCGTGACCGACCGGGCCCTCGCCCCGGCCGCCGTCGCCGCGCTCCGAACGGCCGGCCTGCGGGTCGAGCTCGCCTGATTTCGGCGGCCCGACACGGAACCAACGCCACCGAAACCACATAAAGTCACATAATCTTTGCCCGCGCCACTTGCAAGACCCACGTAAACGCAGGTATAAATACAACAACGCAACCCCACAGGAGGGGACATGGACAGCACGACGCAGGGCCGGGTCGTCACCTTCACCGCCAACCCCAGCACCGATCGCACGGTGCTCCTCGACGGGCCCCTGGCCCGTGGCGAGGTGCAGCGCGCGGCGTCAGCGACCGAACAGGCGGCAGGCAAGGGCATCAATGTCGCCCGGGTCCTCGCCGCAGCCGGCATCGAGACCGTGGCGGTGCTTCCGTTCACCGACGACGCCTACCAGACGATGCTGTTCGCCGACCTCCCCTCCGCCATGGCCGTGGCCGCCGCCGACGGTGCCCACCGGTCCCGCACCAACACCACCATCACCGAGCCGTCGGGCACGACCACCAAGGTCAACGAGCCCGGCCCGACCCTGACGCCCGACGACCTCGAGGCCGCCGCGTCCACCCTCCTCGGCGAGGCCGAGGGTGCCGCCTGGGTGGCCCTGTCGGGGTCCCTTCCCCCCGGGGCCCCCGACGACTGGTACGCCCACCTCACCCGTCGGCTCACCCGACTCGGCTGCAAGGTCGCGATCGACACCTCCGACGCGGCGCTGGATGCCGTGCTCGCAGCCCTGCCCGACGCGGCGTTCGACCTGATCAAGCCCAACTCCGACGAACTCGCCCAGCTCACGGGCGGGGACGCGGCCGCCTTCGAGGCGGCCGCCGCACGCGGGGACGTGGCCGACATCGTCGCCGCGGCGCACGCCCTCCGGGCCCGTGGCATCTCCAACGTGCTCGTGACCCTCGGCGGTTCGGGTGCCGTGCTCGCCACGGCCGAGGGGGCCTGGTACACCCGGGCGCCCGCCGTCGTCGTCCGGTCCACCGTGGGCGCCGGCGACTCCTCGGTCGCCGGATTCATCCTCGCCGCCGTCGGCGGGGGATCCCCCGCCGAGTGCCTCGCCGCCGCGGTCGCCCACGGGTCGGCCGCAGCGTCCCTCCCCGGCACCACCCTTCCCATAACTCGCGACCTGCCCGCCGAAGGCTGCCAGGTCGTCGAGATCCCCTGACCCATCTCATCGGGAGACCCACCATGCAACTCATCACCAACGAGCTGGTCGCCCTCGACGCCGACCTGGGCTCGACCAAGGACGAGGTCATCGCCTCGCTCGCCCGCATCGTCGAGGCCGCCGGTCGCGCCGACGCCGCCGGCCTGACCGCCGACGCCCTCGACCGCGAGGGCAAGGCCGCCACCGGCCTGCCCGGCGGCTTCGCCATCCCGCACTGCCGCTCGGCGGCGGTGTCCCAGGCCTCTCTGGCCTTCGCCCGGCTCTCGAACCCGGTCGACTTCGGCGCCAAGGACGGACCGGCCGACCTCGTGTTCCTGATCGCAGCGGCCGCCGACGGCGACGCCGACCACCTCAAGCTGCTCACGAAGCTCGCCCGCGCCCTGGTCAAGAAGGACTTCCTGGCCTCCCTGCGTTCGGCCGGCAGCCGCGAGGAGGTCGTGGCCCTCGTGGACGCCGTGGTGAACCCGCCGGCGAAGCCCGCAGCGGACGCCTCGGCACCCGCTGCCACCGCGACCGTCGCCACCGCAGCAGCCGCACCCGCGGCGTCCGAGTCGGCGACCCGGCCCGTGCTGGTGGCCGTGACCGCGTGCCCGACCGGCATCGCGCACACCTACATGGCCGCCGATTCGCTCGTCGCCGCCGGCGAGGAGCTGGGCTACGACGTGCAGGTCGAGACGCAGGGCTCGGGCGGCGTCACGCCGCTGCCCGCCGACACGATCCGCAACGCCGTGGCCGCGATCTTCGCCACGGACGTCGGCGTGAAGGAACCGGAGCGCTTCGCCGGCCTGCCGGTCATCGAGTCCGGCGTGAAGCGGGCGATCAACGAGCCGAAGAAGATGGTCGAGGAGGCCGTCGCCGCCTCGACCAACCCCAACGCCCACCGCGTCTCGGGCACGGCGTCCACGGCGTCGCCGGACGCCGCGGGCGGCAGCCAGCTCGGCTGGGGCAAGCGGATCCAGCAGGCGCTGATGACCGGCGTGTCCTACATGCTGCCCTTCGTGGCCGCCGGCGGACTCCTGATCGCCCTGGGTTTCCTGTTCGCCGGGTACGACGTCGCACTGGCCCCCGACTGCGCCAACCTGCCCGCGTGGGCGGGCGGCGCTGACGCCGCCACCTGCGCGGCGGCGGGCAGTTACGGCCAGCTCGCCTACGCCATGGGCCCCGGGGTGGGGCTCCTGACGTGGCTGGGATCGATCATGTTCCTCATCGGCGGGGCGGCGTTCGGCTTCCTGGTGCCGGCCCTGTCGGGCTACATCGCCTACTCCCTGGCCGGACGCCCCGGCATCGCCCCCGGCTTCGTCGGTGGCGCCATCTCCGTGGCACTGGGTGCCGGCTTCCTCGGTGGCCTGGTCACCGGCATCGTGGCGGGCCTGCTCGCCCTGTGGCTGACCACCTTCTCCGTGCCGCGTTGGCTCGCCGGCCTCATGCCCGTCGCGATCATCCCGCTCGTGGTCACCTTCCTCACCGGCGCGCTGATGTACATGCTGCTCGGCAAGCCCCTCGCCGCGCTCACGACGGCGCTCTACGACGGCCTCGGCGGCATGACCGGCGGCTCCGTGGTGCTGCTCGGCGTCGTGCTCGGCCTGATGATGTGCTTCGACCTGGGTGGCCCCGTCAACAAGGCGGCCTACCTGTTCGCCACCGCCGGGCTGTCGGCCCAGACCGAGGCATCCTTCATGGTGATGGCCGCGGTCATGGCCGCCGGCATGGTGCCCCCGCTCGCCATGGCGCTCGCCACCACCCTGCGCAAGAAGCTGTTCAGCAAGGGCGAGGTCGAGAACGGCCGCACCGCGTGGCTGCTGGGCGCCGCCTTCATCTCCGAGGGCGCCATCCCGTTCGCGGCGGCCGACCCGCTGCGGGTCATCCCCAGCATGATGCTCGGTGGCGCGGTCACCGGTGCGCTGTCGATGGCCCTGGGCGTCGGCAGCCGCGCCCCGCACGGCGGCATCTTCGTCGCGTTCGCCATCCAGAACCTGCTCGGCTTCATCATCGCTATCGTTGCGGGCATGATCGTCGGTGCGGTGGCTGTGATCGCAGCGAAGCAGTTCCTCGGTAACAAGGCCGCCGTCAACGCCTGACGGCTCACACCACAAAGGAGAAAACACATGGCAAGCAAGACCGTCATCGTCGGGTCGGCCGTCGGCCTGCACGCCCGTCCCGCCGCGATCATCGCCGAGGCCGCCGAGGCCTACGACGACGAGATCCTCCTCACGCTCGTCGGTGGCGACGACGACGAGGGTGTCGACGCGGCGTCCAGCCTGATGATCATGACCCTGGGTGCCGAGAAGGGCTCCGAGGTCATCGTCGAGTCCGACAACGAGGAGGCCGTCGAGAAGATCGCCGCCCTCATCGAGCAGGACCTCGACGCCTGATCACCCGATCCTGACCGCCTGGCCCGGCCTCGCCTGGGCCAGGCGGTCCGTTTCTGCCTCGGGCAGGACCGCGACCACCGGGTAGCCGCCCGTCACGGGGTGGTCGCTGAGGAACACCACGGGCAGGCCGCCGGCCGGCACCTGCACGGCGCCACGCACGATCCCCTCGCTGGGGAGTTCCGCGCGCTCGAAGGCCGGGGCGCGCTCGAGCGGGTAGCCGTCGAGCCGGACGCCCACCGGGTCGGAGTGCGTCGACACCACCCACTCGGTGAGGCCGAGGGCGTCCGCGCCGTCGAGCAGCCACTCGCTGCGTGGCCCCGGGAGGGCGCGCACCGTCACGGGGCCCAGCCTGCCACCTCGGCGGGCCGGCAGGGGGTCACCAGACCCAGACGCGGGCCTCGATGGGGGTGTTGTCGAAGATCCACTTCGCGTCGTCCTTCGAGGCGACGTTCACGCAGCCGTGGCTGGACCGGCTGTACCCGCGCTTGGCGAAGTCGGCCGAATAGTGCACGTACATGTTCGGGTCGAACATCACCGAGTACGGCATGACGCCCTCTCCGTAGGTGGGCGAGCTCGGGTTGCGGTGCTTGTTGTAGACCCGCCACAGGCCGTTCGCGGTCGGGAAGAGGCGCCACTTCTTCGTCTTGGCGTCCGACGTCCAGCCACCCAGGCGCACGTCGATGGTCCTCTCGGCCACGCCGTCGCGCACGAAGGTCAGGGTCGAGTGGGCCTGGTCGACGCACAGCACCACCCCCGGGATCTCGGTGCACTCGCGGGGGAGGGCGGCCGAGCGGGCCGGGCGCCCGGACGCCAGCGCGTACCAGGTCTGCGCGCCCGCGTACCCGTCGGGGTTCACCTCGCGGGAGCGCTGGTAGCGCAGCAGCGCGTTCACCGCAGCGACGCCGATCCGCTTCTGGGGCTCGCCCTCGAGGTAGCCCAGCTCGATCAGGTCGTTCTGCAGCAGCGTCGCGCACTCACCCTTCGACCAGTTCGACACCGTGGTGTCCAGGCACGCCCCGTACTTCGCCTCCTGCGCGGCGGTCAGGACCGGCCGCGGGTGCTCGGGGTAGGTGGGCCGGCGCAGCCCGATCGTGGTGTCGATCGGCTCGGGCGTGGGGGTCGGGGTCGCGCTCGGCGTCGCCGACCCGGACGCCGCGGGCTGCGGTGGGGCGGTGGCCGGGCTCGCCGCGTCCGGGGTGGACACCGAGGCGAGGCCGGTCGAGGGCGGGGCGACCGCGCACGCGGCGAGCAGGGGGATGGCCGCCAGCGCGGCGAGGAGCTTCTTCATGGGGACTCCGGGGGGTGTCGGGGTCCGTCCATCATCGCCCGCAACCGCGGGAAGGCCGAATCGGCGGCAACTCGTCCCTGACTGTGACACATTCACTTATGAATCGAGCGAGATCAAGTCTTGGACCTGACAAGGACTGACGTGGGACCGTTGAGGGGAGAACAGGTCCACCACCGACAAGGGAGTTCGTATGGAACCCGTCGTCATCTGCCACCCGGTGCGCACACCGGTGGGTGGCTTCATGGGCTCGCTGGCCGCGATGCCCGCCGACGAGCTGGCCACCGTGGTCGTGCGCGAGGTCGCCCGCCGGGGCAACCTCGTGGAGGGCGACGTCGACGACGTCATCCTCGGCAACTGCAACCCGAGCGGCGAGTTCCCGGCCATCGGCCGCATCGCCGCGCTGAACGCCGGGCTCGGCGTCGGCGTCCCCGGCCTGCAGGTCGACCGCCGCTGCGGCTCCGGCCTCCAGGCCGTGCTCTACGGCGCGATGCAGGTCGCCACCGGGGCGTCCAGCCTCGTGATCGCCGGCGGCGCCGAGTCGATGAGCCGCGTCGAGCACTACGCGCTGCTGCGCCAGGGCGTGAAGGGCGACGGCGTCCAGTTGGGCGACCGCCTGGCCCGCGCCCGGTCGACGGCCGGCGGCCGCGACCACCCGATCCCCGGCGGCATGATCGAGACCGCCGAGAACCTGCGCCGCGAGTACGGCATCAGCCGCGAGGAGCAGGACGAGCTGGCCGTGGCCTCCCACCGCAAGGCCGCCGCCGCAGCCGCGGCGGGCCGCTATGCCGATGAGCTGGTGCCCGTCGAGGTCCCCGGACGCCGGGGCGAGACCACGGTCGTCGACACCGACGAGCACATCCGGCCGGACGCCTCGCTGGAGGCCCTCGCCAAGCTGCGGCCCATCATGGGCCGGACCGACCCCGCCGCGACCGTCACGGCCGGCAACGCCTCGGGCCAGAACGACGCCGCGGCCGCCTGCATCGTGACCACGCGCTCGGAGGCCGAGCGCCGCGGCCTGCAGCCGCTGCTGGAGCTGAAGTCGTGGGCCGTTTCCGGCGTCGCCCCCGAGACCATGGGCATCGGCCCCGTGCCGGCGTCCGCGGCCGCACTGGCCAAGGCCGGCATCACGCTGGCCGACCTCGACGTGATCGAGCTGAACGAGGCGTTCGCGGCGCAGGCGCTGGCCGTGCTGCGCGAGTGGGGCATCTCGGCCGACGACGAGCGGCTGAACCCCAACGGGTCCGGGATCTCGCTGGGCCACCCGGTCGGTGCGACCGGCGCCCGGATCCTGGCGACCATGGCGTACGAGATGCAGCGCCGCGAGGCCCGCTACGCGCTGGAGACGATGTGCATCGGTGGCGGCCAGGGCCTGGCCGCCGTGTTCGAGAGGGTGGCATGAGCATGGACAAGGTGGTGGCGTCGGCGGCCGAGGCGGTGGCCGACATCAAGGACGGGGCGACGATCGCCGTCGGCGGGTTCGGGCTCGCGGGCATCCCGTGGTTCCTGATCGACGCGCTCCTGGAGCAGGGGGCGTCCGACCTGGAGATCGTCAGCAACAACCTCGGTGTGGACGGCCAGGGCCTGGGCAAGCTGCTGGAGGCGCACCGGATCCGCCGCGCGGTGTCGAGCTACATCGGCGAGAACAAGGAGTTCATGCGCCAGTACCTCGCCGGCGAGCTCGAGGTCGAGCTGACCCCGCAGGGCACCCTCGCCGAGCGGCTGCGCGCCGGCGGAGCGGGCATCGGGGCGTTCTTCACGCCGTCGGGCGTCGGCACGGTGGTCGCCAACGGCGGCATGCCGTGGAAGTACAACACGGACGGCTCGGTGGCGATTTCCTCGCCGGTCAAGGAGGTCCGCGAGTTCCACGGCCGCCGCATGGTGCTGGAGACCGGCATCGAGGCCGACGTGGCGCTCGTCCGCGCGGCCGTCGCCGACCGGCACGGCAACCTGCGGTTCCACGCCGCGGCGCAGAACTTCAACCCGCCCGCCGCGATGTCGGGCCGCCTGACCATCGTCGAGGCCGAGAAGGTCGTCGAGCCGGGCGAGCTCGACCCCGCCGACGTGCACGTCGCCGGCGTCTTCGTCGACCGGGTCGTGGCGCTGACGCCCGAGCAGGCGCAGTTCAAGATGATCGAGAAGCGGACGACGACCCCTCGTCCCGGCACGGACGAGGAGGCCTGACATGGCGTGGACGCGTGAGGAGATGGCGGCCCGGGCCGCCCAGGAGCTGGCCGACGGCCAGTACGTCAACCTCGGCATCGGCCTGCCGACGCTGATCCCGAACTACCTGCCCGACGACGTGCACGTGATCATGCACTCCGAGAACGGCATCCTCGGCACGGGGCCCTACCCGTTCGACGACGAGGTCGACCCCGACCTGGTCAACGCCGGCAAGGAGACGGTCACGGTCAACCCGGGGGCGTCCTACTTCGACTCGGCCACGAGCTTCGCGATGATCCGGGGCGCCCATCTGGATGTGGCGGTGCTCGGCGGCATGGAGGTGGCCTGCAACGGCGACCTCGCCAACTGGATGGTGCCGGGCAAGCTCGTCAAGGGCATGGGCGGCGCCATGGACCTGGTCCATGGCGCCCAGAAGGTCATCGTCCTGATGGACCACCAGAACAAGCACGGCGACTCCAAGGTGCTCACGACCTGCTCGCTGCCGCTGACCGGTGAGGCCGTGGTGAAGCGCGTCATCACCAACCTCGGCGTGCTCGACTGTGCGGGCACCCACTACGTCCTGCGCGAGCTCGCCCCCGACGTCACGATCGCCGACATCGTGGCGGCCACGGACGCGCTCGTCGAGACCTCCGAGTACGAGGCGGCGCAGGGCTGATCCCGATCCCCCGCGCCGCGGTTGGTCAGGCGGTGCGGGGGGCCGGGCAGAGGGTGATGCCGAGCGTGTCCAGCACGCGGAGCAGTTCGCCCAGGCGCATCGACAGCGGGTCGCTGATCCCGAGGCGCACCTCGGCCTCGGTCATCTTCAGGTGCCGGCCGAGGTCGGTCGCCGTGATCGAGGCGGCCTCCATCGCGTCGTGGATCGAGTCCACCAGGTGCCGGCACACGTCGTCGGCATGCACGGCCTGACGCACCGTCGGGTCCAGCAACCATGCTTGCGCGTTCATCTCGTCCTCCGTGGGATGGGGTTCGCTGCGACGCTAGGGCCGGCCGGTGGGTCCGCGCCTCACCCCCACGGGCTAGTTGGGGGACGCCAACCGCCCCGTCGCGCTCCTTCTGGACATGCAGAAGGTCCCCGCCCTGACGGACGGGGACCTGCTTGGCGGAGGATACGAGATTCGAACTCGCAATAGTCCAGTTTTCCAAGCCTTGTCAGAGCTGCCAAGTGTCCTCTGAGTAGGCACTTTACCCGGACTCTCTGCCCATCTGCGTAGACATGTGTAGGCATGGCTGGCGAAACTCGGGGCACACTCGGGGCACGAATCGTGCTTCAATCTGATACGAGATGCGGCAGCAGAGGAAGCGAGAGGGGGCTGAGCCATGGCGGAGGGTCGGCGACCGTGGGGCAAGGTTCGTCAGCTTCCCTCCGGGCGTTACCAGGCGTCCTACATCCTCGGCAGCGTTCGCGGCGCCGATACGGGCACCCGGTACACCGCGCTCCAGACGTTTGACGCGAAGGGCGACGCGTGGGGGTGGCTCGACCGGGAACACCGGCTGATCGATCGCGGCGACTGGACTCCGCCGATCGAGCGATTCCGCGAGGCCGAGGAGGAGCGCGAACGCAGGGAGGCTGTCAGACAGGCAGCGGCTGCGGTGCCCACCATCGGCGACTACGGCTCGCAGTACTTGGAGCGCAATGAACTCGCTGCCACGTCGCGGGACCGCTACCGCCAACTTCTGAAGTTCTACATCCTTGCCGAGCCAGCGACGATCACGCGGCGAGGGATGGTGAAGGGGAAGCCCGTCGCGAAGCACGGCCTCGGCGATGTGCGCGTCACCGAGTTGACCCGTGCCGACGTGCGCCTGTGGTGGCAGGGTCTCCCGGTCAGCACGCGCGAGTCGTCGTGCCGACAGGCGTACGACCTCCTGCGAGCGATCATGAACGCCGCCGTCGAGGCGGAGCTCATCGAGGTAAACCCCGTGGAGGTCAAGGCGGCCACCCAAGCGCAGGCGTCGCGGGAACGCGACCTGGATCCTCTCCCGATCGACGTGCTGTACGCCGTCGCGGAGCAGATGCCCGAACCGTGGCGGCTGGGCGTCCTGCTGGGGGGCGTCCTCGGTCTGCGTTCTGGTGAGGTCCGGGCGCTGGCGCGTCGCGACTTCAGTCTCAACGGTGAGGTCCCGACGGTGAAGGTGCATCAGTCCGTGAAGGAGGCGGAGGGCAAGGTCGAGATCGGACCGCTGAAGACCGCGCGCAAGGGCATCGCCTCCCGCACTCTTCCGATCCCGGCTGCTCTCGTGGGCGATGTGAGGACGCATCTGCGCGAGCACACCCAACTTGGCCGGACGGGGTTGCTCTTCTGGCGCACGAAGGACGGCGGGCCAGTGAAGTCCGCGGACTGGCTCAGGGCGTTCAAGAAGGCATGCAAGACCGTCGCCGATCACCTGGAGGAGGACGCCGTGCGTCGCCTTGAGCAGTCAGGGGAGCAGGAGAGCGAGGAGTCGCAGCGCATCCGCGAACTGCTGACCGGCGAAGGGGGCTACGTCTTCCATGGAACCCGCGTGACTGGCCTCACGTGGGCCTACCGGCTGTCTGGGGGCAACCTCCGTGCCGTCCAGGCGATCGCCGGCCACACCTCACCCAAGATGGCGCTGCGCTACCAGCGTGCCGAGATGGACTACCTCGCCGCCGTTGCCGGCAACGTCTCGTCGATGATCGAGGCCAACGCGCGCAGGTGATGCGAGTTCGCACCACTGGGCGAGAACCCGATCTGCCCATCTGGGCGGTACTGCCATCCGAGGGGTCCGCCCGCGTGCTCCGGGAGGGCGAGGTGAGCTGATGGCCGACTGGACGCGATGCCGGCCGAGGGCGTGCCGTCCTGGATCGCCGTCGATATCCGACCTGACTTGAGTATTCGGACCGTTGAGCACCACTGAATATTGCGATTGAGCACCACCGGATATTGCGGTTCGGCACCAGCCGATATTGCCGGTGAGCACCGCCCCTCGCGGAGCAGCGCCCACCGGCCCGGTTCAGCTGTTCGTGGCGGTGTGTTCGCGCATGTTGACGTCGCCGGTTTCGATCCAGACGGTGTTGTGGACGATGCGGTCCATGATCGCGTCGGCGTGGACGCCGGAGCCGAGGCGTTGGTGCCAGTCCTTCTTCGCGTACTGGGTGCAGAACACCGTCGAGGTGGCGTCGTAGCGCCGTTCGAGGAGCTCGAGCAGCATGGACCGGACGTCGTCGGTGGGTGGGTCGAGGAGCCATTCGTCGATCACGAGGAGCGTGAACGCGGCGTACTTTCGCAGCCACTTCTCTCTCCCCGCTGGCCGGTCCCGTGCAGCGGCCCAGGATTCTTCGAGGTCGGGCATCCGGATGTAGTGCGCCCGGTAGCGGTGCTGACACGCCTGCTTCGCCAACGCGGACCCGAGGTAGGACTTCCCGGACCCGGTGAACCCTTGGAAAACGACGTTCTGCTGCCTGCCGATGAACTGGCAGGTCCCGAGCTGAGCGATCACGCCCCTGTCGAGCCCGCGTTGCTCGAGCATGTCAACGCGTCGCAGGTCCGCGTTCGGGTAGCGCAGCCCGGCCCGGCGGATCAGGCCCTCGACCTTGGAGTGGGTGAACGCCGCGTGGGCGTCGTCGACAGCGATCTTGATCCGCTCCTCAAACACCACCCCGATCGTGAGGGCATCGTCCTGGGCCTCGAACGCGTCGACCAGCGACGCGACGCCCATCTCCCGCAGCTTCCGCTTCGTCTCCGAGTCGAGCCGGCTCATCGGGCGTCTCCGGCGTAGTAGTCGGCGCCGCGGACATACCCGGCCGGCTCCGCCGCGGGTGTCGACCATGCCTCACGGCCTGCGGGGTCGTCTTGCCTGGTCTCGAGGATGGGCCGCAGGTGCGCGTAGCGCGGCGACCTCACCCTCGACGCGAGAGCGACGCCGGCGGCAGCTTCGACGCGGTCGGCGGAGTACCGGCGTGTCATGCGGAGCACGGCCAGTGCGGCGCTGATGCCCTGCTCGTCGACGGGCACCGACTCGAAGATCCGGTTCACGACGATCGTGGTGTTCTCCCCGATCCTCGCCGCCCATTCCCGGATCCGTGGGGCGTCCCACTGCCGATACTGCGGACCGTCGGGCAGATCGCTGTCGTGGGTGCGGTACTCGTTCACCGTCCCGACCGGGGCAAGCAGATGACTGGTCAGTCTGTCCTGCCCGGCGAACACCTCGAGCATCCTGTCGGTGACTCGCAGATCGACCGCGCGGCCGATGTTCACGTAGGGGACGGAGTAGAAGTTCTTCTCGAACACGACATGCCCGTTCTTCTGAACCTTGCGGCCGTAGACCCACTGGGAGATCTCGAACGCAACGGTCGGGAGCGGCCGCAGCAGCGGCTTCTCCTCACCCTCGAACACGCCCAAGCGGGAGCCGGCGCGCTTCTGGAACGGTTCCGCGTTGAACGCCGTCATCCGCTCGTAGACCGCAGCCCGCAACTCCGGCAACGTCGCGAACGTCTGGTTCCGCAGCGCCGCGATCACCCAGGTGGCGATGTTGCCGACGGTGTTCTCGACGCTCGCCTTGTCCTTCTTATCCCGAATTCGGGATAAGAAGGACTATCCCGAGGATCTGGTTATCCCGAGTCGTGGCCGTTGCTGCTTGTCAACGGGGGCTGTGGCTGGGGATCCTCGGGATAATCACGCTCCTGGCGTTCCAGTCGTACGTTGCTCGTCTCTGCTGGGTTTTCGCTTGGAGGTGAGCGGACATGGGTGTCTTTGTTGGCGAGGTGATCGCGCGGGCCGACGCGGCGGTCAGCGCTTTGGGGCATGCGCCCTCAACGTTGTGGCAGTACCGGTGGGCGTGGTCCCGGGTCGAGGTGTTCTGCGGCGAGCCTGACGTTGTTGAACTGACCGACGAGGTGGTGGCCGGGTTCCTGCGGTGGGTGGCTGCCGAGCACGCTGAGGGCCGCATCAAGGAGTGGAAACGCAAGCTGCTCCGCAAGGGCATGTTGGTGTTGTCGGAAGTGGCCTCGACCGGCACGTACACGTGGAAAGTGACTCGAGGACGGCACCGCAATGAGGGCCTGACTACGGAGTTCCGTCCGGTACAGGAACAGTTCGAGCAGTGGCTGACCGGCCAGGGACTGGCACCGGCCACGACGGCCCTATACGCGACGGTCAGCCGGAAGGTCCTGGCCTGGCTGCCGGAGCGCGGAGTGGTCGATGTGCGGCGGGTGTCCGCGGGGGACGTGTCGGCGGCGGTGGCCTTCCTCGGCGTCAGCTACTCACCGGGCAGTATGCGGACCGTGTTGACCGCTTTGCGGGTGTGGTGCCGGTTCCTTGAGGACACCGGCCGGTCCGCGCGGCTGTCGCCGGCGGTGCCGGCGGCGAACTGCAGGCGTGTGCGGACGCTGGTGGTGTTGTCGGCTGACGACGTGGAGTTGGTGGTGGCTTCCCCCGATCCGGCCACACCGGTAGGACGCCGGAACCGGGCGATGCTCTTACTGGCGGCCAGGACGGGGCTGCGTCCCAGCGATGTCGCCGGTCTTCGGCTGGCAGACATCGATTGGCGCCAAGCGATGATCACGGTGACCCAGCACAAGACCGGGACGGTGGTGGTGCTGCCGCTGCTGGCCGACGTCGGCGCGGCGCTCACCGACTATCTCCTGTCCGACCGACCGGCTCACGCGCTCGACGATCACGTGTTCCTGCGTTCCCAGGCCCCGCACGTCAGCTTGGGCTGCTCCGACCTGTATCACGTGGCGGCGGGCGCGTTCGCCCGCGCCCAGACGGTCAACACCAGTGGTACGGGGCGAGGGATGCGGGTGCTGCGGGCGTCGTTGGCGACCGGCATGCTCCAGCAAGACGTGCCCCTGCCGGTGATCAGTGGTGCGTTGGGTCATCGCGGCATCGACTCGGCCAAGCACTATCTGGCAGGCGACGAGGCCCGGATGCGGCAGTGCTGCCTGGACTTCACTGGGATCGAACCGAACCGGGCACGGCCATGACCGGGCTGGTCAGCGGCCTGGCCGGCCACATCGACGGCCTGCTCGAAGTCAAGCACGCGCTCGGGTACCCGTACACGACCTCGGAGCGACACCTGCGCGCGTTCGACGCGATGTGCGCCACCGAGTACCCGGGACAGGCCACGTTGAGCCGGCACATGGCGATGCGCTGGGCCACCAGCCGTCCCGGCGAGCACGTCAACGGGCAGCTGCGACGCATCACCCCGGTCCGGCAGTTGGCCAAACACATGGCTGGGCTCGGGGTGGACGCCTATCTGATCCCGCCGGGCATCCCAGGCAAGCAGGTCCGTTACCGTCCGCACTTGTACACCCACGCAGAACTGCGGGCGATCTTCGACGCCGCCGACCAGATCGTGGCGACCCCTTACGGCGGGTGCCGGCATCTGATCATCCCGGTGGTCTTCCGGATGATCTACTGCCTGGGTCTGCGCCCCGGCGAGGCCCGCCGACTCCACCGCAATGACGTCGACCTGACCAAGGGCACCGTCCAGATCCGCGAATCGAAAGGACACAAGGACCGGGTGGTGTACCTGTCGGCCGACCTGCACGACTACTGCCGCCGCTACGACGCCACGATCCGCGCGCACCACCCGAACCGGGTCGCGTTCTTCCCGAACCAGAGCGGTGGCTTCTACAGTGCGTGCACCCTGGACCACTGGTTCGGTCAACTCCTGGCTGTCGCCGAGGTGACCGGTACAACCGGCGCGGGCTCGCCACCGCGGGTCTACGACTTGCGGCATGCGCATGTGATGGAAACGGTCAACCGGTGGGTGCGTGCGGGCCGCGACCCGCAGGCGCTGGTGATGTACCTGAGCCTGCACCTGGGGCACAGCAACCCCGAGGACACCTGGTACTACTTCCACCTGACCCCCGATTTCCATGCCGACCTGCGCCAGGTGGCCAACATCAGTATCGAGTCGGTCCTGCCCGAGGCCTCCCATGCACACGGATGACTTCTTCCGGCTCGTGCGTTCCTGGCTGACCGTCTACCTGCCGCGCTCACGTCGGCTCAGCGCCCATACCATCCGCTCGTACAAGACGGCGCTGACCATGCTGCTGGCCTACCTGCACGAAACCCGCGGGCTGGACCTGACCGCGGTCAGCTTCGAAGCCATCGACCACGCGACGATCCGGGGGTTCACCACCTGGCTGACCGACGACCGACACGTCAGCCCCGCCTCGGCCAACCAGCGTCTGGCAGCGATCAAGTCGTTCCTGTCGTTCTGCGCCGCAGAAGACCCGGCACTGGTCGCGGTCTGGCTGGACATCAAACAAGTCCGGCCCGCCCGGGTACCGGCCCGCGCCCCGGACGCGCTGAGCATGCCCGCCGTCGAGGCACTGATCCGCGCTCCGGGCCAGCGCACCCGCCAGGGCCTCCGTGACACCACCATCTTCTTGCTATTGTTCGACGCCGCCGCCCGGATCCAGGAAGTCCTCGACCTGACCCTCGCCGACCTCGACACCACCAGCGGGCACGGCCGGGTCATCCTGACTGGCAAGGGCCACAAGACCCGGACGATCCCGATCATGGACAAGACCTGCCGTCACCTTGACCAGTACCTCGACGCGTTCCACATCGGCACACCAGAGCCGGGAACGCTGCTGTTCTACACGGTCCGGGCCGGCCGTCACCAGCCGATGAGCCAAGACAACATCAACTACCTGCTGAACAAATACGCGGCAGCCGCCCGGCCGGGTTGCCCGGATGTCCCCCGACGGGTCCATGCCCACCAGTTGCGCCACGCGCGGGCCATGCAGATGCTGCGGGCTGGCGTACCCCTGCCGCACATCAAGGAGTTTCTCGGCCACGTCAACATCACCACCACCAGCGTCTACGCCACGGCCGACAACCAGATGGTGCGCGACGCGATCCAGAAAGCCGCCGGCGCCACCCCCGAACTCGCGCCCCTCTGGAAAGGAGACGACGACCTGATCCTCCGACTCGCAGGCCTCACGTAGTTATCCCGAGGATCCCCAGCCACAGCCCCCGTTGACAAGCAGCAACGGCCACGACTCGGGATAACCAGATCCTCGGGATAGTCCTTCGGCTTCTTGATCCGTCCCGGCAGCACCGCCGCCGAGTAGTGCGCCGCGAGCTCCCGATACGCGTCGTTGAGGACCACCTCACCCTCCGCCGGGTGGGAGATCACCCCGGTCTTCAGGTTGTCCGGGATGATCCGCGGGACGGAGCCGCCGAACCAGTCGAACATCGCGACGTGGGCGCGCAGCCAGGTGTCCTGCTTCATGTCCAGCGTCGGCTCGACGAACGCGAACCGTGAGAACGGCAACGTCGCGACGAACAAGCAGACCCGCGTCTGCTGCCCGGTGACAGGGTCGGTCAGCTGCATCGTCTTGCCCGACCAGTCGACCTCAACCGACTGCCCGGCCTTGTGCCCGACCCGCGACGCCGCCCCGATCACGAGGACGTGCTGCTGGTAGGTCTTACAGAACCTGTCGTAGCCCATCGCCGGCGACCCGTCCGCCCGGCAGGCGTCGACGTACTCGCCATGCAGCAGCTTCAGCGTCACCCCGACCTTCGCGAGCTCCTTGTGGACCCGGTCCCAGTCCGGCTGCGCGTGAACACTCTCGTGCTCACCCCGCCCCGGAAACAATCGCGCATACACCTCCGCGTCGTCGACATCGGCGACCTCGCGATAGTCGATACCCTCACGGTCGGCGGCGTCGAACACCGCGATGACCGAGTGCCGCGACATCCCCTGCGCCTCGATCTGCCGCGCCGAGAACCCCTCCGCGCGAAGCCTCAACACCAGCTTCGCCTTGATCCTGCGTACCATCCGAACTACTCCTTCTGCCGCGTGATTGGCCACGCGGCAGAAGGAGCCTAAGAAGGTGGTGCTGAAGCCGAATACTCGGTGGCGCTCAACGACGAGAACACGCGCACGAACAAGTGGTGCTCAACGGCAATACCGGTGGTGCTCCGAGACACCAATACTCACTGACTTGCACACCTCGGGCCAATTTTGTGGATTCGCTGGGTCATCGCGCCTTATCAACGCGATTTGGCCGCCGACTTCGGGGCACTAATCCGGGGCTGGAGTTGGCCGCTGAACGCCATCAGGGCCCGGCAGATGATGACCGCTTCTAAGCCGTGGCCCCCATCAACCTGAGGCGTGACGACCCTTCACGACGCCTTGGAGCGCCGGGTCTCGGCCACACGCGCTGCCAGCAGCCTCCAGGGCGTCCTTCAGAGACACGTTGAGACCCTGAGGTGGGCCCTGCTGGAGTCGCACCGGGCATCCGGCCTCTTGGACCTCAACGTCACCGAGGCCAACCTGCGTGAGGAGCCCGCTGACGTGGCCGGGCCCTACGTGAGCGGAACTCGCCGGAGATATCGACCCGCGTGGAGGGCACTAAACGTGTGCAAGTCGGGTCCGACGACAGCCCTTTGGTGGGTCCGCGCGAGAAAGTCAACCGGGTTACAAACCGAACACGATGCCTCGGTCGTCCGAGGGGTCCGCCCGCGTGCTCCGGGAGGGCGAGGTGAGCTGATGGCCGACTGGACGCGATGCCGGCCGAGGGCGTGCCGTCCTGGATCGCCGTCGATATCCGACGACAGCCCTTTGGTGGGTCCGCGCGAGAAAGTCAACCGGGTTACAAACCGAACACGATGCCTCGGTCGCTCGACCTCTTGAGTCGAGGGCGGTATCCGCCCGCCTTGACTCTTGAAGCAGGCGCTGAAACTATCATTGAAGGTGACTTGGGGATGGTACTTATGGGTGAAGTGTGCCGGGCTGGGAAGATGATGGAGCATTCCAGGAGGCAACGACCCTACAAACGGCAGGGTCTTCACCATTGAATCTCGCTAGACCCCGTCCTTGTTGGCATACTGAAATCTCCGCGCCCAATTCCTCGAGTTCTTCGCATACAGTCTCTGGGTCTAAGTAATTCCGGAAGTGAGTCTCGCCGAATACGTGCCCAGTCGTTGCGTCGGCCGGGGTGCGAAATTCTAGGAATAGAGATCCGCCTCCCGCGAGGAGGGATCGAACGATGGCGAACAGGACTCTTCGTTCGGTGTCCCCGATTGCATGTAGAAGAAATCTTGCATAACAGGCCAAGTTCTCGTTGCGGGCTTCGAGATGCCGAACAGTCGAGAGCGCTGCTGCAGAGTCGCGCAAGTCTAGGAAAACGAAGCTTGCCGAAACGCCAGAAGCGTCTCTCTCGTGGCGCGCTACTTGGAGTGCTGCAGAAGAGAAATCGAAACCGGTTACGGCGTAGCCGGCTTTTGCGAAGTAGATGGAGTCTCGGCCGGTGCCGCATCCAAAATCCAGGACACGATCTACGGATCCGAGTTGTTCGTTTGTCCACCGAGCGAATGGAGATTCAGATCTCAGTGTCTGAACTCTAGGGTTAGAAGAGTAGAAGGCGTCCCAGTAGGTCTGCGCCGACTCTGCCGCCACTGGATGACCGCCTCTTAGAATCCGAAGAACAAAATGGCTGAACCAATTAGCCCGACCCCGCCCAAGAGCCAGAGCAGTAGGCTGTACAGAAATAGGCTGTGGCCTCGGCCGAATGTGCGTCGTCGTATCCAAGCATCACGTTCATGGGCGTCGAGGGGAACTTCAGCGAGCCACGGATGCTCTGGATCGGTGGTGTTGCGCGCAGTAACCGCAGCAAAATAGAGCGCAGACACGTAAAGATAGTAGTATCGGCCAATGATGTTCACGCTCAAGGCAGCGACGGGGGCCATGAGCAGAAGAATGATCGCCCCAAGATTGATTACATGAATGCTTTGTGACTGATGCCCGTCCGTTCTTTGCAGGGCAAAGCCAAATACGGCGAAGACTGTTGTGATAACCCCAAGCATCAATGCGGCGGTCTGCTGCACATGTGTATGGAATAAACGTAGCGCATCGTACATTTCTTTTCGGGCCTCGGTCGCGGTTGAAGAAAGATCCCGCTGTGTCTGGTCTGTCACGGGAGTGATTATACGGGTGCCCTCGGTTCAGACGATCAATGCGTCCAAATCACGCCCAGGCCCTCTGGTCTCGATCTCGGTGGCGTTCGCCTCAGCGAGTCCACACGCGTCCAGCTGCTTTCGACAAGGTCGAGGGTGACGATGACGGTTGTGGGATGACCCTGCTGATCAAGTGCCCCTAACCTCGATCGTTCACCTGAGTTGGGTCACCGTTCGGCGATTCTTGCATCGGTAGGGGCCGTGACTTGCGGTGATGCCGTGGCTTGGTGCTTCGTTTAGGCACTAAGCGGGACTCTAGGATCGGGGCATGGCGTGGATTCGGCGGGTGCGGACGGCCTCGGGGGCTACCGCGGTGCAGATCGCTGAGTCGGTGGGTGGTCGACGTCGCATCGTGCGGCACGTGGGGTCGGCGCACGATGAGGCCGAGCTTGGGCTGCTGATGGCCCAGGCCAGCAAGCTGCTCCAGGACGATGCCCAGGGGCAGTTGGATCTGGGGCTGTCGCTGCCAGTTCCTTGGGCCGCGATGGTGCCGGCCCCGGCCGAGACGCTGTTCGGGGAGCAGGTCAAGGGCCCGGTGCGGCGCCCGGTGGTGGCCGCGCCTCGTGTGCTGCGAACGTCCTCGGCGTTGCTGTATGAGGCGTTGGCCGGGGTGTACACCGACCTGGGTTTCGACGTCCTGGACGATGAGGTGTTCCGCGACCTGGTCATCGCGCGGGTGGTGGAGCCGACCAGCCTGCTGGACGTGGACCGGGTGCTGGCAGACCTGGGTCGGACCGCGGCCAGCCTGTCGACGCGCAAGCGCACGTTGGGCCGATGCCAGGACGGGGCCTACCGCGACCAGGTCGCCAAACTGTGCTTCGAGCAGGCCCGGGCCAGCGGGGATGTGTCGTTGTGCCTGTACGACGTGACCACGCTGCACTTCGAAGCCGCTGAGGAAGATGCCCTGCGCAAGGTCGGCTACTCCAAGGAACGCCGGGTCGACCCGCAGATCATCGTCGGTCTGCTGGTCGACCGGCACGGTTTCCCGTTGGAGATCGGGTGCTGGGAGGGCAACAAGGCCGAGACGCACACGATCGTGCCGATCATCGAGGCCTTCGCCGCCCGGCACGAGATCGAGGACTTGGTCGTGGTCGCTGACGCCGGGATGCTGTCGGCTGCCAATTTGAAGGCCCTGGATCAGGCCGGGCACACCTTCATTCTCGGGTCCAAGACCACCAAGGCCCCGATCGACCTGGCCTCCCACTTCCGCTGGCACGGGGATGTGTTCACCGACGGCCAGGTCATCGACACCCTGACCCCCAAGGTCGGCAAGAACACCGACAACGACACCGCCAAGCGTCGCGAGCCGGTCTGGGACCCCGAGCAGCACCGCAACTCGTGGCGGGCGGTGTGGTCCTACTCGGCCAAGCGGTTCGCCCGGGACAACAAGACCCTCACCGCCCAGGAGAACCGGGCCCGGGCAGCGATCGAGGGGGACAAACCAGCCCGGACGCCCAGGTTCGTCAAGACACAGACCGACGGACTGGTCCTGGACGAAGCCGCGCTGGCCCGAGCCCGGCGGTTGGCAGGACTCAAAGGCCTGGTCACCAACATCCCGGCCACGGTGCTGCCCGCTGCCGAGGTGATCAGCTCCTATGCCGACCTGTGGCACGTGGAGCACTCCTTCAGGATGTCCAAGAGTGACCTGAGGGCCCGCCCACTGTTCGCCAGACGACGCGACTCCATCGAGGCGCACCTGACCATCGTGTTCACCGCCCTAGCCATCGGCCGCACCGTCCAGGACCGGACCGGCCTGTCGCTACGTCGAGTCCTGCGCCAACTCCGTCCGCTGCGTTCAGCAACGATCCAGGCCAACGGCGCTATCCAGACCCTGCCACCAGCCCTCGGCGACGACGAGCAGGCCGTCCTTGACGACCTCAAACAAGCCAGCTCAAGGCACTAAGCCGCTTGACCCAACTCAGGTTCACGGTGGGGGCGGCGACTTGTGCCGCAAATGAGCCAGAGTGCCTTCTGACTACGGGATCCGACACGCCAAAGACTCCGGCCTGGGCCGGTTCCCGTCCCGCGGGGATGGCCGCCACCGGCCAGTACCTGGAGCCGTACCGCTCGCCGCTGGGGCAGGTCGTCCTGTCGGTGCTCCTCTCGCTCTACGTCGTCGGTCTCGTGGTTATGCGACGGATGGCCCGGGTCAAGCCGCTGCCCCGACTGTTGGCGTCCGGAGACCCGTCATGACCGGCCTGCAGCTCGCCGCCCTCACAGGCCTGATGCTCGCCACCAGCGTCCTGTGCGCAGTGTGGTGGCTCGCTCCGACCGTGCCGGCGCTCGGTCCCGCGCTGGACCGGCTGACCGGCGTGCCGACAGCTCCGGCCCTCCTGGGCGGCGTGGACGCCCAGGATCGGGTGGGTGCGTGGGTCGCGCGTTGGGTGCCGAGGTGGGTGTGGATGACGCCGGTCAAGGAGCTGGCGCTGCTGCGCCGGACGGAGGCCAGCTTCTACGGCGAGAAGTTGATTCTCGCTGCCATCGGGCTGGTCGCACCGCCGCTGCTGTCGACGCTGTTCAACGTGTTCGGGTTGCGGTTCCCGATCGAGGTCCCGTTGATCGCGTCGCTGGTGGGCGCTGTCGGGCTGTTCCTGCTGCCCAACCTGGACATCCACGGCAAGGCGAAGTCGGCCAGGCTCGAGTTCAACCACGTGTTGACCGGCTTCATCGACCTGGTGGCCCTCGAACGTCGCGCTGGTTCCGGCCCCCGCCAGGCCCTGGAGAACGCGGCGCGCGTCGGCCGCGGCCAGTGGGTCTTCGACCGTCTGGCGGAGGGCTTCACCCAGTCCAGCGTCGACGGCCGCCCACCGTGGGACGTCCTCCGCGCGATGGGTGACGAACTGGCCCTGCCCGAGCTCGACGATCTGGCCAACATCATGGCGCTGGCCGAGCAGCAGACCATGCCCGTCTACCAGACCCTCCGGGAACACAACCGAGCGCTGCGAGTGGCGCTCCTGACCGACGAACAGGCCCGGGCGAACGCCGCCTCCGAGCGGCTCACCATCCCTGCGACCATGCTGGCGATCGTCTTCATCGCCATCCTGCTGGGGCCATCCCTGATGACCCTGATGAGCAACACCTGACCCCCAAAGGAAGAACCCCTTCAGGAGAGGAAACCCCACCATGATGGCTCAACCTGTACGTGGAGAGCCAGCTCATGCGCCGCGACCTCGAGTCGTGGCTCGCCAAGCAGCGCAAGCGGATGCTCGCCGAGGACGGCATGTCGGAGACCATCCAGAACGTGCTCTGGGCGATCTTCGCGATCGCGATCGTGGGGATCGTCGCCGCGATCATCCAGGCATACGTCGTTGGCAAGGCCAACGAGATCGGATAGCAGGCGGCGACGACCATGCGACGGTCCAGGACCAAGCAGTCGGCGAAGCGAGGGGAGCGCGGCTCGTCATCGATCGAGATGGTGATCGCGCTCCCGATCGTGCTCACCGTGCTGTTCCTGGCCGTCCAGGCCGGCACGTGGTTCCACGCCCGGTCGATCGCCCTGGCGTCCGCCCAGTCGGGCGCCCGTACGTCGGCGATGCTCAACTCCTCCCTCGAGGCGGGGTTGTCGAGCGCAAGGTCCTTCGCCGCCGACGTGGGAGGGACGACGCTGACCGGCGTGACCGTCACCGGCGACAGGACGGCGACCAGCACGACCGTGACGGTGACCGGCCACAGCGTCCGGCTCGTGCCGTTCATGGACGTGACCGTGTCCCAGTCGGCCACCCTGCCGGTCGAGAGGTACACGCGATGAAGCACCCAGTTCACGAATCCCGACGCTCCAGGCTCGGGATGCCCACGGCTCGGGGTTGGAGCAGCACCGATGAGCGCGGCTCGGCGGCGATCGAACTGGTGTTGTTGGTGCCGGGCCTGATGCTCCTGCTGTTGTTCGCGGTGGCCGGCGGGCGGGTGGCCATCGCCCACGGGAGCGTCCAGCAGGCAGCCGCGGACGCCGCACGCGCGGCGTCCATCGCCCGCACCGCGGGTGCCGCGCAGACCACAGCCGTGGCGGCAGCGCGCGCCACCCTCGCCAACCAGGGACTGACGTGTGCGCCTCGGTCACCGTCACCCTCGACACCTCCGGGTTCTCCAGGCCGGTGGGCACGGCCGCCAGTGTCGCGGCCTCGGTGAGTTGCACGGTGGAGTTGTCAGAGCTGGCCTTGCCCGGCCTGCCGGACCGGGTCGTCAGCGCTACGGTCACCAGTCCGCTTGATGTGTTCAGGGGGCGATGATGCGTCGTCACGATGAGCGAGGCTCGGTCACGGTGTGGGGCGTGCTGATCGCCCTGATCCTCACCCTCGTGATCGGCATCACCGTCGACCTCACCGGACAGGTCAACGCCCAACAGCGCGCGCACGACCTCGCCCAGCAGGCGGGACGGACGGCGGCGAACCAGGTTCAGGCCAGCCAGATCATGCGCGGCCAGTCCCCGCAGATCGACACCGCCGCCGCGCGGACGGCCGCAGCCGCCTACCTCCACGCCGCCTGCGTCGACGGCAGCGTGAGTATCACCGGACCGACCACCCTGTCGATGCACGTCACGATCGTCTACCAGCCGAAGTTCCTCGGAACCGCAGGCATCGGCCCCAAGACGGTCAGCGGCGACGCCACCATCCTGCTGTCGCGCGTCGTGAACGGAGCCCCCGATGAACCAACGACCTCGTCACCCTCGTCTGGTCGGTTTCGCCGCCTCCGTCGCGCTGCTGGCCCTGCTCGTGGGGCTGCCGGCCGTGCTGCTGGCCCTCGGACGGGGGCCGACGCCCTCCGGCCTGGACGGCTGGTGGGCGGCGCTCACCACGCCGGATGACGGCCACCTGACCATCCTGGTCCTCAAGGTCGCCGCGTGGATCGTCTGGGGTCTGCTGGCGACCACGATCATCACGGAAGCCGTCGCGGCGCTCCGAGGCCTGGAGGCACCCAGGCTGCCCGGGCTCCGGTGGTCCCAGGTGCCGGCCCGCCGGCTCGTAGCCGCAGCCCTGCTGTTGTTCATCACGGTGCCTGGGGCGGGGATCGAGACTGCGTCCGCGGTTCCGGACAGCCCGAACCCGGTGGCCTCGCCGACGGTAACGGCCGCATCCCAGCCGTCGAAGCCCGCCCGGCCCACGCCGAGCGCCGTGGCGCTCTCGGTGGACGCCGCCTCGCCCGTCACCCACACGGTCAAGCGTGGTGAGACCCTGTGGTCGATCGCCGAGCACCACCTGGGGTCGGGGTGCCGCTACCCCGAGATCCTGAAGCTCAACCACGAGCTCCTGCGGGGGAAGGCGCAGTTCCTCAGGCCGGGCTGGGTGCTCACCTTGCCCGCGGGCTCGCGGGCCGACGGCGTGCAGGCCACGGCATCGAACGACCACGATCACTCCCGCTACACCGTGGTCAAGGGGGACACGCTGAGCGAGATCGCCCAGGAGCACCTCGACGACGCCGACGCCTGGCCTCGGATCTTCGAGGCCTCTCGGGGGATTCCGCAGCCGGACGGCCGTCGCCTGACCGACCCGGACCTCATCCTCCCCGGCTGGCACGTACTCATCCCGGCCGCCTCGGAGGCGACGCCCGACCTGCCCACCTCCCCGGCTCCCGAACAGAGCGAGTCGACACCGCAGACCTCCCTGCCCACGCCGGCGAGCGCCGTCCCCTCCGCAACGGCCACGCCCACGCCGGCGGCCGAGACGTCGCCTGCAACTCCCGGATCGGCCGGCGCTGTTCCCGTCGTCCCGTCGAGCGCCCCGGCAACGCCCGCCCCGTCTGCCTCGGCGACCGTGGCCACGGACGTGAGCCACGACGAGAAGCCCGCGGGCGAGGCGTCCGACCGGGACGCCGAGGCGCCGCCCCCCTGGTTGTTGGTCGGGCTCACCGGTGCCGGCGGCGTCCTCGCCGCTGGGCTGCTGGCCGGGCTGCGCCAGCGCCGGCGGGCCCAATTCCGTGCCAGGCGGCCGGGGCGGACAATCCAGGCGCCGCGGCCTGAACTCGTTCCGGTGGAGAAGACCGTGATGACCGAGGGGCAGGCCGCGACGCCCACCCTGCTCGCCATCGACCACGCGCTCAGGCTGCTCGCCGTCTCCGGCGAGGACCGTCTCGCCCCACCGCAGCTCCTGGCTGTCCAGCTCCTGCCGGGCGAGGTGGCCGTGCAGCTGGTCGAGCCCAACACGCTGGCGCATCCGTGGCGCCCGGACGGTAATGATGACCGTCGATGGCTGCTGGCCACCGGTGCGCACGAACATGAGTCGACCGCTCGATCTGCCTACCCGCAGCTAGTCTCGGTTGGACTCGACGACGACGGCGCCACCTGGCTGGTCAACCTCGAACAGCTCGGCACGATCAGCCTCACCGGGGACCCCACCTACGCCGCCGACTTCGCCCGCTACGTGGCTGCCGAGATCGCCGTCAACCCGTGGGCACGCCAGGTCCAGCTCGACTGCATCGGGATCGCCAAGGAGGCCGAACCGCTCGACCCGGCGCGCATCCGCCACCACCGTCTCGAAGACCCCGCCGCACTGGACGCGGCGATCGCAGCGGCCGGGGCGACCGTCGACAAGTGCGCCGACCATGACGTGACCGCAGCCGCCGGCCGCGTCGACGACCTGGGCGGCGACGTGTGGGACAGCTGGCTCGTCCTGGTCAACGGGGTGTTGTCGAGCACCCCGCTCGATCAGCTGCTCGCACTCGTCGGGGAGCATCCCACGCGGACCGGCACCGCTGTCGTCATGGTCGCCGACACCGAGCCCGTCCGTGGCCTCGGCGTCCGACTGACCGGCCAGGGTCGGGTGATCATCCCGTCGCTCGGCCTCGACCTGATCGCCAACGGACTCACACCCGCCGAAGCCAAGGGCTGCGCGCTGCTCCTGGCCCACGCCGACCTGCTCGATGACGTCGAAATGCCGAGAGACGGCGACGACGGATGGCGTGAGTACGTGGACGCCGCCGGAGCGATCCGTGATGAACTCGTGCTGCCCCGAGGCACACACCCCGAGTCCGAGCCGGGTGCGACGGTGGTTCCGGCCCCGGACGCCGAGGTACTCGACGTGGCAGCGACCACCACAGACGACCTGCAGCAACTCGCTCCGCACGTGCCCGACAAGGTCCGGGCAGCTGTCGTGGGCGCCGACCCCGGTCTGGACGCCGACCTGGCGGCCTGGGCTGCGGGCACCCGACCGCACCTGCGGCTCCTTGGTCCCATCCAGGCGCGCACCGGTAGCACGGGCAAGCCCACCGCGGTCGCGAAGCGCAAGGCGTTCTACACCGAACTCCTGGCGTTCCTGGTGCTGCATCCCCAAGGCGTCACGATCGACCAGGTCGTCGATGCGTTCGGCTCCGACGCCACCCAGATGAGGGTCCACCTGTCCAAGGTTCGAAGCTGGCTCGGCGTCGACCCCACGACCGGCGGCAACTACCTGCCCGACGCCACGAAGTCCCCGGCCGGCATCGCCCGAGGCATGGGCATCTACCAGCTTGTCGGCGTCTTGGCCGACATCGACCTCTTCCGTCGGCTTCGCGCGCGCGGCCAGGCCCGCGGCCCCGAGGGCCTCGTCGACCTGCAAGCAGCGTTGGGGTTGGTCGCGGGAGAGCCCTTCACGGGCCAACGAGGGCGTGGCTGGGCGTGGCTGGCCGACGGTGTCCGCATCGATCAGCACATGGTGTGCGCTGTGGTGGACGTGGCTCACACGGTCACCATCGCGGCGTTGCACTCCGGCGATCTGGAGTTGGCCCGAACCGCCACCGACACTGGGCTGCTCGCCGCACCCTACGAGGACACGCCCCGCCTCGACCTCGCAGCCGTCCTTTCAGCCGAAGGCGACCGTCAAGCGGCAGAACGCATACTGCGCGACGACGTGTCCAACCGCACGGAGAATGGCGAGGCGCCCGACGACCTGCCTGCCCGCACTACTGATCTGGTTTCCCGCCCAGCGTGGCTGAAGAAGGGCCGCGTAGCATGATCACGCCAGCGAGTCTGCGGCCTCATTGACGAGAGTCGGGTGCGATCATGGCTGGGGACCACATTCCTTGGTTCAGGAGCTCGCGTGCTCTCGAGGCGGCACGGTAGACGTGTGAGGGGAGGAGGCCCTTGACAGCCACTGGCAACGAGAGATGCATGAGCGCTAGCGGCGCCGTGCAACGTGTCGGACATGGACGATGGCTGAGACGGGCAGGCTGATACAAGTGAGGGGGAGACAGGGTGGCCGAGCCGACGAAGCTTGTGCACTTCTTTGAGATCAGGCTGTTCCGGGCAGGGGGCAAGGACCGGGTTGCGGCGCTGGACTGGGCTGCGCGGTTGGATGCCCACCTCAAGGTCGACCCGAAGGCGCGGACGCTCACCCTTCCGTCCGGGGTGGACATCGTCGCTGCGGGGGTGGCCAACAGCGACAGGCAAGTGTCGCTCGGGCGGATCCTAAAGGGTGCGACGGGTCTCCAGAAGGGTTCGTGGACAACAGCTACCTTCTCCCCTGTTGAGCCCGAGAGCGCCGACGACTTCTTCACTCGCGTGACTTACGTCGAATTCGTGCAGGGCTGCAATGCGGTCGCGATGGTGGGCGGTGCGGGCGAGGTCCCCTCGAAGACCACAGTCGAGAGGCTGCTGAACGCGATGGATCCTCTCGAGATTGGCGCCTCATGGGTTCTGGAGCCGATCACGCAGCCGGGGCAGTTGGCCCAGGCGAAGTCGCGCAAGGCGTTCAAGACGGTCAGCTTGAGGACTTCGGTTCAGCCCGCGGGGCTCGACCAGCTCCCTCTAGACGACGGCTCGGTCGAGTCGTTGGATCAGACGCTGGCGCGTATGGCGTCATCCGTCGGCGGGCCGATCAGGGTGACACTGAAGGTGACCGTGGAGCGGCCGAGCGATCGCCCAGACGCATTGGCGCGCTTGAAGCAAATCCTGATGGGGTCGAAGGAGATCCTGGAGAACTCGAAGAGGCTGACGGTAGATGTCGACGACGAGTACGGAACAGCGATGTTCAACCTGATTGAACACAGGCTGACGGCCTCCATCCCTCTGCCGGAGGGAGAGGTGTCGGGGTCCACTCTCGAGGATGCCGTGCTTCTTGCGCTCGGAAATGTCTGCCGGGCCAACCAGAATGTGATCCAGGGCCTGACGGATCCGGCTCGCGGGGAGTAGGTCGTTCAAGCATCCAGGGGAGGTGACCTTGTAGTGAACCGCTCGATCGTGTGGTGGTGGGTGGCGCGTCCGGCTGCCGACCTTCCCCTCTTGGCAGCAAGTGCCTCCTTTGGGTGGTGGCTGGGGTCGCAACCAGCAGCGAGCAAGGTTGACTGGCAGGCACTCCTCGGGCTCGAGGCGACCATTATCGGCATTCTTGCTGCAATCATCACGTTCGCCTGTACGGCCCTGTACGGCGCGTCCGCGCATCGGCTTGTTGTTCTGCGGCGACGCCACGGCCAGCAGATCCGGCGGGGCTGGCTCGCGAGCATAGCTGTCTCCGTTGCCAGCGCGGTGGCGTGCCTCTTGGCGCTACCACTGAACGCCTTGGGAGTCTGGGTGCCGGCAGTCGCGCTGATCGCAGCTGGTGCTCTGGGCGCCGCAAGCGCGGCGACTGCTCGGTCGCTGCTGTGGCTGGGATTCGTCCTTCAGCAGCAGGACGTCGAAGCGTCGGTGGTCCACAGTGACGAACTCTCGACCTTGCGGCGTAGTTGAAGCCCGATCCAAGCGGGGATTGGGTGCGTGCGACCAGAGCCCCCGTGGGCGGCGCGGTCGACATCACCTTGCGCTGCATCGGTCGTGGCTGCCTGAGGAATGTCCAAGCGATGCGAGCCTCGGGCCCGGGCACAGTCCCCCAAAACCAGGGGCAAGCTACCCGGCGAGCCCTGCCGGCCGTCACCTCACCGGCCCGGAAGCGCCATCACACCCATCCCGCAGCCTCTGCGAGTCACATGCCCCAACTGGATACCCCGGTGGGTCAGCGGCTTGGACCGTCACTTGAGTTGATCATGCGTAGAGCAACCGGCCCGAGAGCCAGGACCTCCGGTGAGACCAATGTGTAGCGGCGCCTCCTGCGCTTCGGGCCGTACTCATCCTTCGATGAGGCTCGGGCGAAGACTTCCTCAACCTGCAGTAGTCCGGCCCTCTCCAGCTCACCTGCCGCTCTGCCCCAGGTGTCCTCGGACAGTCCATATTGGGCTTTGCGGCCGCCGGAAAGGGTAGCTGAATGAGTCTTGCTGCCGCCGGAAGCCTCTCTGAGGATCAAGTAGAGGGCCAGTGCGCGCCCGGACAGGGCGAGGAGGAACCCCTCCTGCCACAGGCTGATCGGCGCTTGAACGTAGCGCCCTCCGGCGGCCGAGACTGAGCCGTGATGTGTCACGCGGATATGCGGCGGTTTGCCCTTCCGCCGCGTCCGGACGATGAATCCATTCTCGTGAAGCCAGGTCATCGCTTCGTTGACTCTGCGGGCACCGTTGATGTCGGGATCCGGCAAGTCGAGCAGCCCAGCGAACCAGTGGGCAGCCGGAGGGTCGTCGAGCTCGAAGGGCGACTTCGTCGCCATCATCGCCAAGACAAGGTGCAGCTTGAGTCGGACTTCGCCGGCTCTGACGAGCTCAGCGAGCGGGGGGGCCACCCCATCGGCTTCAGCCCGCACGAAGCCGACCTGAAAACGCACAGACGTCTTCCTTCGCGACCGATCGACCAGCACGCGGAGTCTGCGCAGAGGCTCCGCCGGCAACTCTTGAGGCACCCTTCGTGCTCCTCTCCCCAAGCCGTTCACGTTCTCGGCGGGGTCGGCAGCCATCCAGGGTGTCCATGACATCCACGGGGTCCATGATGTCCTACTAGTGACTCCGCCAGGATTGCCTGGGTCTCCTTGCTAGCAAGGTGGCTCCATGTCCGCTGATTCCCATGCGGTCTCCCCGCCGGGCACCGACATCTTAGTCCGCCCGCACCCTGCTGGTCTCCAGCTGGATCGAGTGCGGAGCATGAGCCAGAGTGGAGGTGTTGGAAGCCCGGCACCGAAGGACGGTGCGGGACTCCCAAACCCCGAAGGAGGTGGTGCCGATGCGGCGAGGATTTCGACTGACTGTGAGCTGGACGCGAGGGTCAGTCTCAATCACGCTGGAGCCCTTGTAGGCACCGGGGTGGCGTGCGGTGAGGCACGCCACCCCCCATCTTCGCAAGCCCCGACAGATCGCACAACCGGGCCTGTCGCTGCGTCGAGGGTCGGGCTACCCCGACCCGACCCGCGGGCGACGAACCGATGCGGTCGGTCAGCAGCGACATGGCCAGCCTGCAGCGATCCTGCGGGTGCGCCGGACGTGGCGCGCGGAGCTGCTCTTTCGTTCTTGGCGTGGCACGCCAACGGGCTGCCCATTCGCGACGCCTCCGGGAGCCCGTCCCGCATTTCCACGCGAGGACTAGGTCGAGCCCGGAGATGTGATGTCTCGCTGGAGTTACGTGGGGCAACGCGCGCTTGACTACGGAAGTTGACGCCGACCTAGACATGAAGCCCGAGCCGCTGCGTCCGCGAGCCACGGACGACTACAAGAGTGACAACGTCCGATTGGTGGTCTTCCCGCGTACCCACGCGGAAGGACCACGGCAATGAACATCACCGAGATGTTGGGCTTGCAGGACGAGCGGATGGCGTCCGTCGCCACGGAACACTGGGCAGGATGGGTCGCCTTCGAGCCCCGGTTGGGGGTCGTCGATGACCCGGGTCGGCTGGACGCCTGGAGGCGAGCGGCCGATCCCGCGGTCGCCAACGACGTCCTGCTCGGCCTGGCCCGGCTGGCGGCCTTCGACGGCGCCGACGACAGGGACGCAGCGCTGGTGCTCGCGTGGCTCCTCCTCCCGACCGCCCTGCGCGTCCGCCGACGCTTGGGACTGACCGAAGATCGGGTGGACGAGGTGCTGGCCGCGCAGTTGTGGGTCGAGGTCCGCGGGCTGCCGTGGCGGCGTCCGCACTGGGTGGCCGCGAAGGTCGCCGGTCAGCTGCGTGAAGGGGTGCTACTGGACTGCGGGGCGCCCACGCACCACATGCCGCACCGGCTGTCGATGGTCTCGCTGGGCCCCGTCGACCCGGCCGACGATCGCCTCGTCGAGGCCGACGACCCGGCAGCCGAGTTGGCCGAGTTGCTCGCCTGGGCGTGCGCCGAGGACGTCATCACCGACGAGGACCGGGAACTGCTGATCAGTCTGGTCGAGGGCGCCAAGACCCTCCAGGCCGATGGCCATGCCCGCGAGGGCGGAGTGGCCGGCCTCTCGAGCCGTCAGCTCAGCGCCGTCGTGGCCCAGGAGTGGGGCGTGTGCGCCCGGACCGTGCGGCGTCGCACCGCTCGCTGCGTGGCGGCCCTCAGCGGAGCCGCCGGCGAGTACCTGAACGCCGTCGGCTGACTGTCCACCGATGACAGGCGCGGCCCGTTAGGGATGGCGGAGGTGATGCCGAGATGACCAGCACCCCGGCCGACGTGGCCGCCCTGTTGAAGATCGCGGCCATGGAGCCAGAGACCCTGGACGACCTGGACGGCTGTCTGGGCAGGCTCCGCGACGTGCAGAAGGCCAGACGAGAGCTGGCCAAGGTGCCCCCGGCCATGCTCTTGTCCGGACTGCTGGATCGGCGGCCTCGGGGCGGTGACCCGTCGTGACCGCGCACAGCGTTGCCGAACTGCGAGAGGCCTGGCGCGCGATCGAGGCGGGCGAGTTCGCCCCCGGGCCCCGGTCCGCGCCCACCGCCCGGAGCGCTGCGACCGTGTGGACGCCGGCGCCCGGTGAGCGGGTGGTCGCCGTCGTCGGCTGCGCCGGCGGAGTGGGGGCGTCCACGGTGGCGCTCGCGCTGGCCACCGCAGCCGCGATGCCGGCGCGAGTGGTGGAGTGCTGCCCTCCGATGGCGTCCGGCTTCTCTGCCGCAGCCAACGCCGAACTCGGGACCGAGGGCCCCTGGCGGCGCGGAAGCCGTGGCGACGTCCTCCTGGAGCGCCCCATCACCGGCGACGCGACCGTGCCGCTTCCGACCGAGTCAGCGGTCGAGTGGACGTTCGTGGACACCAACTGGACGACCGTGTCAGGCCCGGGCACCGGGTGGCTGGGGTCAGTGCTGCGCATGCTCGACGACATCGTCCTCGTCACGAATGCCACCGTGCCCGGGGTCCGCCGCCTGGAGTCCTGCGTCGAACTCCTCGGCCGGGACGCGTTCGGGGTGGTCGTGGGGCCCACGATCAAACGCTGGCCGCGTCCGGTCAAGGTCGCTGCGGCCGGGATACCCGCGCTCGTGCACCTGGCCGACTTTCCGCTCGACGTCGGTCATGCGTTCTCGACCGGTATCGGCGTCATGGCCGCCGTGGGCGGAACCGCCGCGGCCATGGGCGCCGATCAGACCAACCAGATGGGGGTCGGTCACAACAACTTCCCGCCCGACTACTCACGCCGCGGCGTCCGCGCCGCCTCCGGCCAGCAGGGCAACGGCGGTGGAGACGGTGCGCCGGACGATCCCACCAACCCCGACGATCCCACCGTCGACAACGCCACCAACGGCCTCGACGGCGGCGGCTGGGGAGGCCCACCCCCGGACGCCGCCCTCCAACGCCCCAGCGCTGCTGGCTCGCTGCCAGCGGCGCGGCCGCCGTCCGCGCCGATTGCCGGGGCTGGGTCGACGGGCGGCGGTGCTGTCAGCAGCGCCGAGGCGGCAGAGGTCGCCGAAGTGGCGGCCCTGTGATGGCCCTCTGGCGGAGGATCTGGGCGGGCAACGCGCTACACGATTGCGCCCAAGCTAGCTCAAGCTTGTAGACCGATATCCGAGAACGTGAATCAGTTCGGCTGCTGACTCACCAGCCGCTTCTATCAACCGCGAACGCTCGGGATCAACAGGTGGCACGCGGCCACCCGCAGTCGGTTCCCATTCCGGAAGAGCAGCGAGCCCTGGCGGCGTTCCCCTGCCGTCCCATCGGCACAACGCCCGACCCAGTTCAATAAGTGCCTCAGAGCTCGGCCAAAGCAGCGAGCGGGAAATCCTATGCAGCACGGTGGTGGACTGCTCGGGTGTGAGCCCGGCCAACAAAGGGAGGGTCGTAAGCCGTAGAGAGGCCCACCAGTTCGCGCTGATCTCGCTCGTCAAATCCTTAATGGCGGAGTCGAGGTTGAGCGAGAGATCAGCTTTCCCCTTGGCGTGAATCAGCTGATTCATGCCGGGGATCTCCTGCACATTGATGATGGCGTAGAGCGAATCGTTCGGGGGTGTGGTCACTCGCATCCGCTGAACCCAGTCGTCCTCGTCGAGGTGGCGAATCTCATCCACCGCGTCCAGAAGGAGCAGCCCCACCTCGTTCGCGGCGCTTGCATGACGTTCAGCTCGCCAAGCCTCTCTCGCCTCTTGCGCCTGTTTCGCGGCCAACTCGCGGTCGTGACGTAGTTGAATGACGAGCACCCAGCCCGCGCCTCCAAGCGCGAGCAGAGTCCCAACAAGCGAACCAGCAATGCCCTGCAGCAGACCCGCAGTCCACAAGGGTTCCTGCAAGGCGCCCACTACTCGATCCCACCACGTCATAGCTTGACCCCACTCTCCTCGCGCCAGCGTCATTTGCCACCAAGCGGGTGTCTGCAGGTCGCGAACATCGGCGAGTCTATGATCCGGTGAGCTCACGACACCGGCTCAAGACAACTCCAAGCGACTACCGCCGAAACTCGTGCACAACGCGATCATGGCCCGGCAGAAGTAGGGCGTGTCGGCGGCGGTTGATCCGAGTCGGAATCCCATCGGGCGTTCACACTTGGCAGGCTCACGCGCCGTTGTCCGGGTAGTGGCGGTACGAGATCTTGTTGTTCGAAGCTGTCCACCGGGCAGCGCCAGGGCCCGTTATGCGGGTAGGTGGCCTCGCGGCCACCGCACCGACAGGAGGCGCCGCATGGATGACTGGACCTACGCCTATCCCAATCCCGACGTTGACTCGCCCTCGTCGCAGCCGGTGCTGCTGGACGAGGTCTGGGGCACGGTCGAGGCCCGCCTCCGCGTCGCCCGCGCGGAGGCTGCGGCGCAGGCAGAGGCCGAACGCATCGCTGCGGACATCGAGCACGAGCGGGTCTGGGTCAGCGCGGATGACGGTCGCAACCCCCTGGACGTCCCACTGCCGTTCGCGACATCTCCCAGCGCCTCGCCGACCTTCTGAGCGCCGGAGGACTTCATGGCTGCGGTGTACGACGACTATGGCCCGGACCGGGTCGGCTTCTTCTTCGAGTTGACCGGCCCCCGGCTGGCGGCCCTGACCCTCGCGGTCATTCCTGTGTTCGTGGCCGCCAACCAGCAACGCTGGCTGCTCGCGGCCCAACTCGCCGGGCTCGCTGCCGTAGTGACCGTGCTGGTCGTCGTCCCCGTGCGCGGCCGCTCGGCCACCGGCTGGCTACTCGCCAGCCTCAGCTTCACCGTCGGGAAGGCATTCGGCTGGACGTCGTGGCGCAGCAAGGCCGCCACGGGAAAGGCCGAAGCCCTTGAGAACGCGGACCTGCCCGGCGTGATGACCGGCATCGAGGTCCACGACGGAGCCCCGAAAGGCCCGGCGCAGACCCGGTACGCCGTCATCCAGGACCACGGCCTGCGCACGTGGGCGATGACCGCCGCGATTCGGCACCCCGGCGTCGGCATGGCCGAGGGCGACCGCCGCGACCAGTACGGACGCGGCCTCACCGAACTCCTCGATGTGGCCGCGCGGGCGTCCCTGATCAGCGACGTGGTGTTCCTGGTCCGCACCGTCCCCGATGATGGCGCCGAACGCCAGCAGTGGATCGCGACGCATCGGCGTCCCGACGGCCCCGAACTGGCCCGCCGAATGAACGACGAACTCGCCACCGCCCTGACTCGCGCCGCGGTGCGCACCGAGGCGTTCGTCACGTTCGTGGTTCCCGAAGCACGCATCGCGAATCAGGCCCGCGAGTTCGGCGGCGGCCTGGAGGGACGCACCCGCGTCCTGTACGCGCTGGCTGACGAGATCGCCGCGATGCTGCGCGGCGGCATGGGCATGACCGACGTGACCTGGCTCACCTCGCCCCAGTTGGCGCTCGCGGTCCGCACCGGGTTCGCCCCCGCCGACCGGGCCGGGATCATCGATGCCCTCGCCGCCCACCAGACCGACCCGGCCGTATGCACCGAGGTGCCGTGGGCGATGGCCGGTCCCTCCGGCGCCGACACCACGATGCGGCACTACTCCCACGACGCCTGGAACTCGATCAGCTCCACCATCAAGCTGCCCGACCGGGGCGCCTGCCTCGGCGCCCTCGCGCCGGTGCTCACCCCGTCCGAGCCGGGGGAGCGGCGCAGCTACACGGTGGTGTTCCCGATCCTGCCGTTCAGCCGCGCCGACCGACAGACCGCCTCCGGCGAATGGGCCGCCGACATGGGCGAAGGGCTTCGCGGCCGCCTCCAGATCCGGCAACGCTCCCGTGACCGCGCCAACGTCACCCGCGCCCACCGCCTCGACGCGAAGCTCGCCTCCGGCCACGCCCTCACCCGCCCCTACGCGGTCGCGTGCGTCACCGTCGCCAAGACCATGCGCGTCGCCGAGTTCGGACGCCGCCTCGACGCATCCATCCGGCGCGCCGGCTTCGCCCCCCTACGCCTCGACCTGGCCCAGGACGCCGGCTTCGCCGCCGCCACCCTGCCCCTCGGCCTCGGGCTCACCCGGAAGGCCGACGAATGAGGACGCCGCCCCGCGGCCGGTCGACCGCCCAACTGCTCGCCGACTTCGGCCACGACCTGCCCACCAAACCCGAACCCGAACGGCCCGGCAAGGAGCCCTACCTGTTCCACCCGTCGCCCCGCCACGGCCAACGGCGTCCCGGTCGGGGTTGGAGCCCATCCCGCACCCCGGTCGTCCAGTACCGGATGACCAGCGACCAGGCGGCGGCGTGGTGGCCGTTCATCGCGAACCCGCCCCTGCCGCCCACCGGCGCGCAGATCGGCATCGACGAACTGTCCGGGTGACCGTCGCATCCACGCGAGCGATGTCCTGGCCTTTGAGCAGCAACGCGACCGTGGTCGCCGCGAACTGGCTGAGCGCTTCGCCAAGCAGCACGAGGCGCGCGCTGCTGTCATCGATGAGATCGCCGAACTGCTCTGAGCCCGGCGTGCCCTCACAGCGCTCGCCTGAATCGGCGAGGATGGGTGGGTGCACAGTTGTCGCGCCTGTTGAGTGAACTCCCGCATCTGCTGGTGTCCAAGGCGGCCTAATCGTTGTCTCACGCTTACTCTGTGCGGTGCGTGGTCTGCCCGCGGCACGCCAGTGGCCCGGACGCCCCGAGGGGCGTCCGGGCCACTCCATGTGCGGCCTAGGCGATGCGGGTGACCTGAGCGTGGCTCGGACGTTCGAGCAGCCCATCCTTCATCGCGCGAGCATCGGAGGCCCACTGCGGCTCGGCCTCGTCGTGCACCGGGTAGGTGAACACCTCGGCCATCTCAGGGGTCGAGTTCCGCCTGACCTCGCTGACGTAGGCGTGCACCCGCAGACGGCCCTGGCGGTGGGCCGCCTCGATGGCACTCAGGAACGCGTCGCAGAGACGCAGCGCGACGGCGTCCTGTTCGACGAGGTCCAGAGACGCGGCGGCGGCCCGGTTGCGCTCCTCGATGATCAGCTCGGTGTGCCGGGTGCGGATCATGTCCTCGATCAGGAGGTGTCCCGCCGCCATGCCGATGGCGATCAGCAGAAGCAGCGCCATGTACATCAGTGCCGTCAGGGGCTTTCCGGCCGAGGCCGAGACGGACGCCTGGGCAGCCGAACCTCCCCCGGAGACCGTGCTGTAGCTCGCCTTGTCGAAGTCGCCGACGACCAGGCCGAGGATGATCGCAACCAGGGCGATGAGCACGGCGATGCCGAGGGCGATCCTCCCTCCCCTCCGCCGAGCCAAGCCCGGCTGGTGCTCGGCCAGGAGCCGGCTCGCGAACAGGGCGCACCCGTTGAGCGCGATGGCCGTGGCGATGGCCGTCACCAACGCGGCATTGGAGTTGGCGCCCGTGAGGGGCATGGCCGCCTGGTGGCCGTAGACAACCTCGATGCACAGTGCCGCGATGAACACCAGCAGGAACACGGCGAGGTACACCCACATGGAACGCAGCACTCGTCGGGTCGTGACAGGAGCGGCTGCCACCTTCCCCAGGATGCCCGCCGCGTGCGCCGTGCGCACGGCCGCGAAGTGCTCGCCGAGCACCACCAGGGGCGTGCGCGCAGCCTCGATGACGAAGCCCGACGAGGCAGGCAGGACGCGCTGGGTCACGTGCTCGTCCGCACCAGGCCGGGCGGCGTCGTGGCCGCCCAGCCGGGTGTAGGCGTCGATCGCGGCGGGGTTGTCCACCACGATGGGCGGATCGGTCAACGACCGGGAGGGGTCGAACCGGTCCTCGACGGAGGTCAGGTGCGCCTGGAGCGCCGCGGAGTTGATCGTCGCGGTGTTGATCGTGGTCTCGGTCATGGTGCCCACCTCAGACCGTCACGAAGGACGCCGTGGCGCCCATCAGCTCGGTGTACATGCTGACGACCTGGCGGAGGCGTTCGACGGACCCGGCGTCGAGGCCGGTGCCGCGACCCACCCCGACGTAGGTGATCGTGGCGCCCGTGGCCAGTCGCGGTGCCAGCTCCGGGGGGATCTCGGCGACCAGGGCCGCGGGATCGGTCAGCCGGTCAGGCGTGCAGATCTCCGACTGCACCGAGTTCTCGCACCCGTCGCTCGCCACCGTGATCGTGGTCGCGTCTGGGTAGGCGCGAACGGCCTCCGCGATGCCGCCCCACAGTTCGGTGCGGCCGCGCGCATTGGTCTGGGCGCACGCGACCACGTCGGCGAAGCGGCCCGCGACCTCCGCGCGGTTCGCGTCGCGCACGCGCGCTTCCAGGGCGGGATTGGCCTGCTGCGGCATGGTGAAGACCACGTCGGTGCACGACGCGGTGACGTCGGAGTCGAGCGCCCGCAGCACGACACGACTGCCGACCGGCAGCTCGGCGACCGCCTGGGCGAGGCGCTGCTGCTGGGCAGCAAGCAGGTCGGTTGCGGCAGCCGAGCCGGTGGTGTCCACGATGAACATCGAGGTGGTCGGCGGCGTGACGGGCTCCGAAGGGCTGGCGCACGCGGCGCTCATGAGGACGGCGAGGCTGGCGATGGCGGTCAGGACGATGGTGCGGGTGGCCTTCTTGGTCATCAGGCCGCCCCCCTTTCATGGGTCTGGCTCGTGTGGTCGTCGGAGTCGGAAGCGAAGAGCCCGGGCAGGGCCGTGCGGACGCGGGTGAGGCCGATCTCAAAGACATCGACGGGAACCGCGACGTGGGGAACTGCGTAGGTCAGCCCGTACGCGAACCGGTGGTGGACACGGGTGAGCCGATCGATCTCGGCGATGGCGTCGTCGCCCGAAGCGGCGACGGCGGCAATGTGGCGAGCGTGGATCTCGGACAGCGACTCCACGCGCTCACGCGCCTGGAGCACCTTGACGGCCAAGTCCGCCTGTCGTGCGGCCGAGCGCGAGGCGGTGGCTTCATGGAGGTCGGGAATGGACGAGACGCCCCCGATCAATCCGCTGTCGAGGACCCGGGCGTGGGCGATCACGAACTCCACGTCGGGAGCGGCCTGCTCGATCGCTTCGACCTGGAGGTGGCGGATTCGCTGGGTGCACAGGCTCATCGCCCGAGCGAACCCGGCGGGAGCCTGCGAGGGGTTGAGGACGACATCGGGGATGTCCCGACGCGCCTCAAGGACACAGTCCGTCAGGATCTGGTCATGCTCAGGATCGGAGCCGGGGCTCCACCAGATGAGGATTCCAGTTGTCAACGTGGTGCCTTCCGTGAGAGGACACCGACATTGCACCAGCAAATTGTGACTGCGCCGAATGGATTTCTTTCGGTGCGCTAAAACTCCCGGCTTGCTTCTATTTAATCAATGTGCTTACCTGGGATCGAAAGAGACTTTTAATTGGCTAAAGAATTCAGATTGACATTGTTACGATGCGTCCTTGCGTCCCACCCGCGCATGCAACGCGAGCGCTCCACGGCCGAGCAGGAAGAAGACGCACCCCACGACCAACCCGCTGCCCAACACCGGTAACAGCCCCCCCATCTCTTCGGGGTCCAGGAAGGCGTACGGAATCCGTGCCGTGGTGAACGCCGCGGCCGTCAGCATGCAGACCACGTAGAGCGCCGGCCACAGGCACCATGTTGCTGCCACGCGCGAGAGTCCTGTCCGCGGGGCGGCGTATGTGAGGAATTGGGCGACCACCAGGAACGGGGCAATCCCATGCATCAGGACAAGTGCGGCCCTGACCCAGAGGTCGTCCCATGGCTGGAACCACGTGCCGGTCGGTGACATGGGGGCAATCACGGCGGCGTACACGATGGCCGAGAGCACGACGGCGGTGGTGGCCAACCCCCTCAGGAAGATCGCCGCCTGATCGTTCGGGCGATGGGCGCTCCAGAGCGAGACGACGGCGGCCAGAATCGCGGAGTCGACCGTGAAGTACCACAGCGCGAAGACCGGATCAGTTTTCTGGATGAACTGGCACAGCACTCCGGCGACCAGTACCGCGGCCGTCAGGTAGCTGAGGAGTCTCGGCGTGGTCGATGAGCTCATGACCAGGAAGCCTTCACGCGTGTCGCCAGCGTCGAGACCTGGTCCAGCGAGTGCCACAGGGGATGGCTTCCGGCGAGTGCAATGTCGGTGACGGCCGTCCCCTGCTGGCGGATGACGTGCGCCAGCTGGAGCGCTGCCTTCGGGGGGCAGAGCAAACTCTGTTCGCCTCGAACGATGGCCACGGACGCCTCGGGGCGTTCGGCAAGACCCGCGCGGAGATCCCCGCGCAGCCGCTCATGTCGGAGGGCATTGCCCAGGAGCGTCATGGACAAACGATCGCGGTGGTGCGGCTGGGCCTGGGCGTCATCCTCGGGGGGCAGTACCGCCCCTTCCCAGGCCATGGTCTCGGCCACGTACTGGCCGGCCAGTGCGTCCTCCGCCTCCGTCGCCCGGATCAGGGCTGTCGGCGACCAACGTTGGATCGCGACGGGCTCGACCAGGACGATGTGGGTGGCCACCAACTCGGCCCTGCTGGCCACAGCCAACGCTGCGCTGGCCAGCGACGCCCCCATGGAGTAGCCAACCAACAGGGTTGGACCTGGCCGGGACAAGGCGGGTGCCGCGCCTCGGATCATGTCCCCGGCCAGTCGCCGGAAGTCACCGCGGGCGAGCGCCACCGCCTGTCGCGCCGAAACGCGCGTCGGGCGGGCGCTGCATCCCGGCACCTCGGGCACGACGATCCGGGTTCGCCACCGCTCAGCCAGGAGGGCGAAGCGCTGCAGTTCGAACCGGCTGGTCCAGCCCCCGTACCCCATGAACGCGAGGGCTTCCCGCTCGACTGCGGCTGGCTCGATCACAGCGACCCGTGTGCCGCGGATCCCCGGTAGGTGGGTGATGGATGCTGTGGGCAATCGTCGCTGCATCAAGTGCGCACCCCGGTGGGCGGGGTCACCATGTCGGGTGGGAGCGGGGCGTTGTTCGCGCAGCGGTGCTCCACCAGGGCGGCCCGCACGTCCGCGGACTGCCAGAACATGAACGAATTGGTCAGCACGTCGAGCATGTGGTCGGGCGTGCTCTTGGACCAGGTCAGTTCCCCCCAGTCGAGGGGATTGCCCGAGAGTTCCAATTGGCTCAGGAACTCCCGGAGGCGCTCCTGGAGCATGGTGGCAACGGGAGGAAACTGCGTGCTCCAGTTGGTGGGCGTGCAGTGGGAGTCCCACCGCAGCTTCAGTTGCTCAGCCATGCCGGCCTGGCCGCCGGCCTTTCCGCGCGCAGCGTGGTACATGGCGTACCAGTCGAATGCTTCGGGGCTCACCCGGGCTTGGTCGTACCAACTGGCCCGGCTCGCGTAGCTCTCGTTCATCATCGCGTTGAAGAAGGGCACGGCCTGGGCAATCGCGTGGTTGAGGCGGGACCCGGTCAACAGTTCTTGCTCGCCGGACAGGACCTCGTCGCGCAGTTTGGTCACCTCGGCGGGGCTTCCCTGCCAGCTGGCATCGATGTGTGTCGTGCGGAACCACGCGCGCCCGGCCACGGCGAAGAACTTGGGCCAGCCGTCGGTGAACGCCCCGAACGTCATGAAGTGGGGCGTGAGCTGGCGGTTCGGGAGCCCGGCCGTGACCTTCTCTCGTGCCGCGACGTACTCGGGTGAGGCGACCTCGTTCTTCAGGTGCAGCAAAACGCCCATCCCGGTCTCGATCGGTACGGTCCGCTCGCCGCCGCAGGCCGAGGCGATCCTCGTGAGGGGTAGGACCTCGCGTCCACGGTCCGCCACCATGCGCTCAGTGGCCAAGTGGAAGTCGACGAGCACCGCATCGTACTGCGCGAGTTGCTCGGCCGAGATGCCACCCACATCGAAGACACTGCTCATGGTGTCGATGATGATCTTGCTGGAGGACCCGGTGCCGCGATTGACCTTCTTCACAGCGTCGGCCAGTTCATCACTGCGGTGGCCCAGGTCTTCCACGAGCAGGAGTCGTACATCTGCCATCGTTCATTCCTCCTTGGTGTCGCGCAGGGGACGCACCACGGTGCTCCATCGCGCACTGATCGTCTTGCCCTTGGAGCCGATGTCCTGGGTCAGGTCGCCCTGGCGTGCCCGGAGGTCTTCTCGCAAGCTACCGAGCGTCGAGCCGGTGCGAGCGAAGTGTGCCTCCGGAATCGGCGGCAACGAGTCCTGCACCGAGATGTGCGCGTTGACATCGTCCAGGAACATTGTGACGGTGACATGGGCGTCCAGAAGAAAGGGGTCTTCCGCGTAGGCGTCCCTGGCGTTCTGGAGCAGGTTGGTCAACAGCGACTTGGCGAACTGGTGATTGGGGTCGTCCAAGCGGCCATCCAGATCGAACCTGCTGCCGGCATAAGAGATCGCGGCGTCCGTCAAGAGCTGCCGCACCCGGTGCTCGAAGGGAGTGCGCAGCAGCGTCCTGGAATCCACGGACCCCTTGCGGGCCTCCACGTAGAGCTCCTCGATGTCGCCCAGCATGGTGTGCAGGGCAGCGCGCTGACCCCCGCTGAGTTGCGTCGAGTGGATCACCCGCGGGAGCCCATACTTCGCCGGCTGCATCGTGTCATGCAGGGTCAGCGCGAGTGCGGCCTTCTCCTCGAGACTTGCATGGACATGAACCCGCGCTGCGGCCTGCATGTCCCGCACGTAGTCACGCACGCGAAGCCCGATGTAGTAGCCCAACCCACAGCTCAGGAGGGCATAGGGCAGCGAACCTTCCGGCCAACGCCCCCAGACCTCCCCAATCAGGACCAGGCCCACAGCAATAACGGTGGCGGCCACCCAGAAGCCGGGCTGAAGTGCGCGTACCCAACCTCCGAGGCCGGAGAGCGGTGAGAACCAAGGCGCGTCCATCAGGGTGCCCAGGATTCCCGAGTTGGCGTACAGGAGGGCCAGCACCAACACCGCCACCTTGAGGACCCCTGGATTGGCCGGACCGGTGCCCAGAACGGCGACGATGACGTTGAGCGCCACCGCGAGCGTTCCCAACAACCCTGTCACGTTGAACGGGAGCCGCTCGTACATCAGGTACCAGAAGCGGACGATTCCGGCCAGGACGACATTCCCGGAGGTGTCCATGGCGGAGGCCCTCATGCGGTTCTCGAGCCAGATTTCCAGCAGGGTCTGGGCCACGGCTGGGATGAGGAACGGCCACACCCACCAAGCCACATCCGGAGATAGGGCTAGCAGCACCACCATGCCCGTGAGCAGGAGGCCCCTGGTTGCGAACGGCCGCAAGCGGTCGGTGGTCTTGATGCGCTCATCGGTCACGCGACGCGACCAATCGCTGCGTTGCGGTGCCAACAAGAGATCGCGCCGCAGCGCTTCGACATGGGAGTCGGGTCTGGGCGGCCCTGCATCCACGAACATGCTCATTCCTCCGGGATCCTTCTGCGCATCGCCCACGCGGGAGACTACCCGCAGTCTGCGATGCCTGTCAGCGGTGTCGAGCACCAAGACCTTCTCGACTGCCGGACAACACGATGTGAAGACTCCCCGTTGGGCGCGACCTTTTTCCAGTGGCCATCCTTAGTTCCGATAAAGGACATTTTCGTGCCCTCCCGACACCCTCATGGCCATCGGGTGAAAGGGAGAACGAGAATGATCAGCAACCACAGTTCCAACCGTCGAGGTTTCCGCAAGGTGCGGCGCAACCGCGACTGGGGTTTCTGCGCCACCACCGGCAAGGTCCGCTACGGCGAGATGATCGACGCCAAGAAGGCCCTGGAGAGCGCCTTCCACCAGCGTGCGGCCGCCCGCCTCGCGGGGATCACGTCCTCCAACCAGGTCGTGCGGGCCTACCGCTGCGACGACTGCCGCGGGTATCACACCACCTCCATCCCCCACGCGGCCTACACCTCGCGACGCGAGTCGCTGGCACTCGTGTAGAACCCAGCAGGGGTGCCCGTGCTGATCCGGCCCGGATGCCCCTGCGTCGCAGCGGCGCGCAACAATGGGCGGCATGTTCCATGCGACCACGGCCACCACGCGACTGGACCACATCCGCGCCAACCTCCACGCCATCCGCGCGCGGGTGGGCGACCGGCGCGTGCTCGTCGCGGTCAAGGCCGACGCCTACGGGCACGGCGCGATCGGCGTCTCGCGCATGGTCGAGGCAACCGGTGCGGCCGACTGGCTCGGGGTCGCCACCGTCGACGAGGCGCTGCAGATCCGCGACGCCGGCGTCCGCCTGCCGATCCTCAAGCTCAGCCACGCCCTGACCGACGACGAGGTCGCCGCGTGCATCACCCGCGACATCGACCTGGCCGTCGTCTCCGCCGACTCCATCGACCAGGTCGGCCGGGTGGCTGGGGAGGTGGGGCGCACGGCGTCCGTGCACCTGAAGGTCGACACCGGCATGCGCAGGATCGGCTGCGAGCCCACCGCCGCGCCCGACCTGGCCCGCCGGGTGGACGCCGCGGGCCTGCGGTTGCGCGGCCTGTTCAGCCACCTGCCGGTGTCGGACACCGAAGCCGGGCGGGAGTTCACCGAGCGGCAGATCGCGCTGTTCGCGCGGGTGGCCGACGATGTTGCTGCGGCCCGCGGCCGGGTCGAGCTGGTGCACCTGGCGAACTCCGGCGGCGTGATGATGCACCCGGGGTCGTGGTTCGACATGGTGCGTCCGGGGATCATGGTCTGCGGGTCGAAGCCCGACGTGACGACCGCTGACACCGTGCCGTTGTTGCCCGGTCTGGAGTGGACGACGCGGGTGACCTTCGTGAAGGGTGTCGCGGCCGGTGAGAGCGTCGGGTACGGGCGCACGTGGACGGCGCCGCAGGACACGGTGGTGGCGACGATCCCGGTGGGGTACGGCGATGGGTACAGCCGGCTGCTGTCGAACCGCGGGCGGGTGTTGATCGGGGGGCGGTCGTGCCCGATCGTCGGGCGGGTGTGCATGGACCAGGTGATGGTCGACGTCGGCCCCGGGTCATCGGTCGACGTGGGCGACGAGGTGGTGCTGATCGGGCGCTCGGGGGCTGAGGAGATCACGGTGTCGGAGGTTGCCGACCTGATGGGGACCATCCCCTACGAGGTGACCTGCCTGATCAACGCGCGCGTGGCGCGGGCGGTCGTGGGCTGAAGCTCTTCGGTGTGCGCACCGGCGTGCAGGGGGTGTGTTTCCCCCTGTCGGGGCCGTACTACGCGGCGTAGTCTGACCTGACTTGCACACCTCGTGACTGAATTCGCGGGGTTGGTGATCATCGGTGCTTGTCAGCTGGTTTTGGTTGGCTCGGTGGGGGCACTAAGGAATGGGTAGGATCGGCTGGGTGAGCCCGTTCCTGCGGAAGGTGAAGACCGCCTCGGGGGCGACGGCTGTGCAGATCGTGGAGAAGAAGCACGGGGTCCGCACGATCTTGGAGCACTTGGGCTCGGCGCACGATGAGGCCGAGTTGGCGGCGTTGATGCAGGTCGGTCAAGAGAAGCTTCACGTCAACCAACCCCTGCTGGACTTACCGACCCGGGGTGGGGTGCAAGCCGGGGCGGCGGTGATCGAGGCGAAGCAGTCGAAGCTGCTCGTGGACGTGATCCGGGCCGCTTGGCGGCGGCTCGGTTTCGACGTGATCGAAGATGAGGCGTTCTTCCAGCTGGTGTTGGCGCGGCTGGTGGAGCCGACCTCGAAGCTGGACAGCATCCGGGTGATCGAAGACCTCGGACTGCGCGCCCCGCACCGCAACACGTTCACCAAGGCGTTGCGACGGTGCGCTGACAAGGAGTACCGCGACCGGATCGCTCACGCGTGCTTCCAACACGTGTGGACCGACCAGGGCGGGGACCTCTCCCTACTCATGTACGACGTGACCACGCTGTACTTCGAGACCGACACCGAAGACAGTCTGCGCAAGGTCGGATTCAGCAAGGAACGCCGCGTCGACCCGCAGATCGTGGTCGGCCTGCTCGTGGACCGCACCGGCTTCCCGCTCGAGATCGCCTGCTTCGAGGGAAACAAGGCCGAGACCCAGACGATCATCCCGATCATCAAGGCGTTCCAAGCACGCCATGGTGTCGCCGACATGGTCGTCGTCGCCGATGCCGGCATGTTGTCCACGACGAACTTGGAAGCCATCGACGCCGCGGGCTTGCGGTTCATCGTCGGCTCCCGCGTCACCCGCGCCCCGCATGACCTGGCCAAGTACTTCCACTGGCACGGCAACGCGTTCACTGACGGCCAGGTCATCGACACCATCACGCTGCGCCGCCAGAAGGCTGATCCCGACCAGTTGAAGACCCGCGCCGAACCCGTCTGGGACCCCGCAGCTCATCCGGCCGCGTGGCGGGCGGTCTGGGCCTACTCGCACAAGCGGGTCGCGCGGGACCGCAAGACGCTGGCCGCGCAACGCGACCGGGCGGTCGCGATCGTGGACGGGGACCGGCCGGCGAAGAAGGCCCGGTTCGTGAAGACCACCGGGCAGAGCGCCACCCTCGATGACGTGTCGCTGCAGCGCGCCGCCGATCTGGTGGGGTTGAAGGGCTACGTCACCAACATCACCAGCACAGTGATGCCCGCCGGGGAGGTCATCACCAGTTACCACGACCTGTGGCAGGTCGAGCAATCGTTCCGGATGAGCAAGAGCGACTTGGCTGCCCGGCCGATCTACCACTACCTCCGGGACTCGATCGAGGCGCACCTGACCATCGTGTTCACCGCCCTGGCGATCGCTCGGGACCTGCAGGTCCGCACCGGCTGGAGCATCAAAAGGATCGTCCGCGCGCTACGCCCCCTGCAACACGTCACCATCACTCTGGCCGGCCGACAACTCCAAGCCGAGCCCATGACCCCCGACGACGTAGCCCACATGCTCGACCGCGCAGGTCACTAAAAGTGTGCAAGTCAGGTCGGAATATGTCGCACCCTCCCTCAACACGGGGGTGGTCGACCTCGAGACATCCGTACGGCGACCCTCGACGAGAATCTGACCGCGTCAGACGACGAATTGAGTTTGCGTGCCCTCCCCGAACGTGCTCAGTGAACGGCACGAGCACCCTCGGGCGCGATGACGTGGGCCGCCACTTCCCATCAGGCTTCGTCTGTGGAGGCGATCTGCTTGGTCTCTCGCTCGCCTCCATCGTCTACAGAGATGACCTGCACGATCTCGCCATCGGCGGTGCTGAGGAAGAGAAGCTCCACGTCGTGCTCTTCGCCAGTGGGGGAGGCGGCCAGTGCACGGATCTGCTCTTGACGTTTTGTGACTGACTTGGCGCTGTCGTGCCAGCGGCCCTTCAACTCGATTGTCGTGAGTTGCTCTGTGATCGACGCGGCTGCACGGTCCGCCTCTTCGAGCTGGTGGGCCTGCGAGTCCAGGAACTTGCGGAGCGCCCTGTACGGGTTCTGTGGATCTGCGAGCGCAATCCCGGCAGCATCAGCTAGAAGTGCCTTTCGCCTGATTGCGATTGCACCACGAGCCATGTGGAGTTCGCGGATGACGTAGTCGATGTCCTCGCGATTGCGGGCGAGGAGTTCCTCGAGCCGACGGTAGTCGACCTTGCCGTCCGCGTCGACGAGCTTCTTGAAGAGACCTTGGTGCTTATCCAAGAACTGCTGGGAGCGATGGAACTCGTCGTAGGCGCACTTGAGAGCCAGATCGAGATTCGGGTTGTGTCCGTCGAGCATCAGGCTGATCGCCCGGGTCAGCTGAGCATCAGCGGATCGTTGGTCCTTGATCCGTTCGACGTAGTGCCGCTCCTCCTGGCGGCCCAAGAGCGCCTCCACCTTCCGCTGGTGGGCGCGTAACTCGCCCTGGGCGACCATGTCGACGACCATGACCGTGCCGGCGACTGCGAACACCGGCCAGCCGGCAGCGATCGCTCCGCCGGCCGCCACCGGCTTCAAGACGGCTTGTGCCGTGATACCCGTCCCGTTGCGGGCGAAGCCCCTGAAACCCGAGGTCCCCACTGCCTTGACCAGTTCGGCCCCCTTGGGGAGCAGGACACGATAGAGCGTGGGGTTGGCCGGGTTCAGAGCCTTCACGATCTCGACCATCGACTGCTGGGCCGAAGTGTTGACCGGCACTGTATGAAACTTCGCGATCTCTGCTTCGGCAACTGGACGGTACTCGACAGCGATCGGAACCGTGGCCTCTTCAAGCGCTTCCCAGACAGTCATGGCCGAAGAGTCGACGACGCGAAGCACCTCCTGCGACACGAGCACGCCTGCCAACGGGTACTCCGGGGCCATCTCAGCCTCGGGGACCTCGGTGGCATCCTCGTGCTGTGGGTCGCTTGGCGCAGGGCGCTTGGCGAATCGCCAGAGCAGCGCGGCGGCCACCAGCACCGCGATGATTGCAGCGACGATCAGCAGTGGCTCCATGGGACACAGGCTATTCGGACCCAGCGACAATCCGAGGATGGCGGCGTACTCCGCGCCACCCATGCCGCGGGGTGCGCGAGGGTGGCCTTTCGGCTGGTCTACCCGACGCGCAAGCCCTATCGGGCCGCGGCGGTGGCCCAAGTACGCGTGGACCACGCTCCAGTACAGTCGCTGGCGAGGCCTCGACGACGCCGGTGTCGTTCGACCGCGGAGCCGCAGTGCTACCTCTCGACCAACAACTGTTGCCCTTGGTGGAACGGAGCCGATGAGCCGGGAACCGGGCCCCGACGCCGGCATCGAGCAGCAGGACTCGATCAGGGCCATCGCACAGGTGCTTGAACAACTGCCTCCGTCCCTGAGGGACCCGCTGCTGCAGTCGATGCACGGCCACCCGACCCACTCGATCGCCGAGGACCTCGGGGTATCCGACAGCACCGCCCGCCGACGCATCCAGCGAGCCCGCGACCACATCAGGGACGCGCTCTCCTCGCACATGCACGACGCGACCTGGGTTCCCCTCGAGAACGTCGCCGACCCGGTGCTGGAACGCTCCCAATGCCTGTACGAGCAGACGTTCCCGCTCGCCCCCGGCCCCGCATCGGGCCGGGGTCCCGACAGATGACCCGCTGGCCAAGAAGACTTGGCCAGCGCCCACAACCACAACAGGTGAACACTACGAACACGCACCGCCTGCGGCTGCAACTGCGCACCCGGCCCGGCATGGGCGTGAGCGTCGAGCGCACATGAGGGCGGAATGAGCCAGCGGCGTCTTGGGGTCGTCCACCGCGGCCGAGCGGACTGACCCGCGTTGCTCCTGACGCGCGGTAACGTCGACCTCAGGCGCTCCGCTTCTTTGGCCGGAGATTCGCGTGGTTTCCGCGTCAACGGCGGCGCATGTCGGTATAACTGGGCTTATCGACGGGAGTCGAGTGGGGTTCCGAACGTGCGCAGCAGCTGATAAGGCCAACTCGCGCGGGAATCCAAGAACACTTGGAAAAGCCGCACGCACAGGAGTACCCAGATGCCTTCTGACACTACCAAGACCGAACACGACCTCGGGCAAGCACGCGTCGTGCCTCTATACGCTTCCCTGGATTCAGCGATGCGTGCACAACGGGCGTTCGAGTCTCGATCACTCCTGGGCGAGATGACGTCGCAAATGGGGCAGTACGGCCTGCATTCCTCGGAGACCAGGTGGGACGTGGAGCTGCTGCTTCGCGAAGGCGCTCCGATCGATGGTGTTCGGAGGATCGATGAATACGACGACAACCTGCAGCACTGGGAGACCCCACTGCTGACAGCATGCGTCGATCACCGTGACGAAGTGGTCGAAGCGCTCATCCGATTCGGAGCCGCGGTAGACGCGCCCAACGCCGTGCGCTACCCAAGTGGAGGGGGATTCGGCCACACCGCCCTACACATGTTGGTGGTGAGGCGGGATCGAGTTGGCGCGCAGAGACTTATGTCCGCAGGTGCAGACATCAATCGCCAGACCACCTTAGGCACCACGCCCTTGTGGTATGCGGCCAACAACGACGACCCCGAAATGGTCACCATGCTCCTGGGAGCGGGTGCCCGCCCAGACCTTCCTGATTTCAAGGGGTCGTTCCCCACCGACTGCGCTGGACCCAAGACCCAAGGGATGCTTCAAGCAGCGATGACGGAGAGAGCCCAGCAGGCACAGGCACAACGGTCCCGTTCGTTAGCGGAGTCGACCAGTGGCCCCAAGTCCGACGCCCTATCTGACGGGTCGCGCGACAGCCCAGCGCAGATCGTGGCCATCGCCCTCGGTGATGAACATGGACTTGCCCTGAGGCGCGACGGCACAATCGTTACTTGGGGAAACGCGTACACAACACCGCCTGGTTTGAGCGGCGTGACGGCAATCGCGGCAGGCAAGAGCCACAGCCTTGCTCTTAAGAGCGACGGCACGGTCGTCGCTTGGGGACACGGCAACCAAGGTCAGACGGACGTCCCGGCAGGCCTGGCCGGTGTCGTCGCAATCGCGGCCGGCCTCGCGCACAACTTGGCCCTGAAGAGCGACGGAACGGTTGTCGCATGGGGCTTCAATGACGCGGGGCAGGCTGACGTTCCGTCCGGCCTTGCTGGAGTGACAGCCATCGCTGCTGGCGCTTGGCACAATCTTGCCCTACTGCGCGACGGGCACGTTGTCGCATGGGGGCACCCGGACTCCGATCAGCGACACGTCCCGCACTGGCTGAGGGGGGCTGTCGGCATAGCCGCTGGATATGAGAACAGTTCCGCGGTACTTGCTGACGGCACAGTGGTCGACTGGGGAGTAGACGCGAACTTTGGCCCACTGCCCTCGGACTTCGTCAACGTCGCTTCCATTGCCTACGGCTGGCGACATCGCCTTGCCCTCCGCAAGGACGGCACGGTGGCTGCCGATGGCGGGGAGATGGGTGGACTCATCATTCCGTCCGGCCTCACGGAAGTCGTAGCGATCGCAGGCTCCGTGATTGCAGACCACCGTTCTTTCCTCGCCCTACGACGCGACGGAACGATCGCTCTGATCAAGCACCCCGTGGTTGACTATCGAACTCAAGGAGCTGCCCAGCGCGGTGTAGCTCGCGCGATCACTCCTGCCATGGACATTCCCGTCGAACTGACTCGTCTGCCGACGGTAGTCCGCCAAACTGCAGGAGACGACCACCCACATGCTGCCGACGCGGTCCGCCCGATCAGGGACCCCGACCTGGCGCTTGAGGACATCGAGCTCCTCAACGGTAAGACGGCGCTGATGCACTGGGCCGCGATCGGGGATGAGGGCAAGGTTCAGTCGCTGCTCGCGGGCGGGGCTGATATCAACGCGGTCGACCACGACGGCGATGGCGTGCTGCGGTACGCCTTGACCAGCAAGAACCCCCGCATCTTCGAGATGCTCCTCGATGGCGGTGCAGATCCGGACGCCCCCTGCACTTCTGCTCTTGGCCGCGCCAGCTACTCGATCCTGCACGCCGTCGCGGAGATCGGATGGGCCACTGGCTTGGAAGCGTTGCTTCGGCACGGTGCGGATGTTGAACCGACCCGCGACGGGACCAGTCCGCTAATGCTCGCCGCCGGCGGAGGCCGGGATTCGTGTATCGACCTCCTCAATGAAGCCGGCGCAGATCTTCAGGGAGTGGATGAGGATGGCGACTCGGTCCTCTTCTACGCCGCGTCGAAGGGTCACAAAACAACGGTGGCACGACTTCTCGACCTCGGGGCCAATGTCAACCCCTCCCCAGGCCGTTCAGGCCTGACACCCCTAACCGTCGCGGCGCATATGGCTTCACCTGTAGGCCGGGAGCGCCCGCGTGCCATACCGCCGAGCGACTACGCGAGGATTGTCGTGGACCTCGTGCAAGCTGGCGCAGACGCGACCGCGATGTATCACGCTGGATATGTCCTTCAAAAGCAGACCACTCGGGGCGTTGAGATCGCCCCCCTTGGCCAATTGGTGCAGATGACCACCGGGGACAACTCCTGGAGCGTGGGGTTCCTGACGGAGGCAGGTCGAAAGAACAACCCGCATCTACTTGATCCCCAGCCACAGAAGCGTGAGCCAGCCAAGCATCAGCCAACTGCCCAACCCCACAATGTGCTACAGCAACCCAGTGGGTCAAGAGCGACAACCACAGTTGAAGTTATTGGGTCTACTCAAACAGGGTTCATCAACAAGCCAACAATCAAGGTCTACTGGAACGGTACTGAGATCGGCAGAGTCGAGCATGGTGGGCGGCTCCACTTTGACATCGACTCTGACGGAGAAGTTCGCTTCAGGTACGCGTTCAGATCAGCAAAGACCCAAGTGACACTGGCGGGAGCCACGAAAATCTACCTTGGATGGGATCGAACTTGGGGCCGACTCGTTGCCTCATCTGATCCACGCAATATCCCGCAATGATTTTGGTCGTGTCCTCTCGGCTCCGGCAAGCGAATGGGCTGGCTACGGCATGGTTGTCGATGATGCGTCTCCCGGACAGAGCCCCTCTTTCCCCGGGTGCGCGGCATTTCGGAGGGACTTCACGGGCTCTTCACGAAAGAGAGTGGATGGGGGGTCGGAATCCGCCTGCTTCGAGGAGTGATCTGAGCCGGTAGTTGACGAGGTTGCGGAAGCCGAGCGCGATGGCGCGGAGGTGTTCGAGCCGGCCGTTGATGGCTTCGGTGGGTCCGTTGCTGGAGCCGGGGTGGTCGAACCACGCCAGGATGTCGTCGCGTCGCTTTTCCCCGAGTTCCGCAGTTGGTGGGCATTCGGGCGGGTCTGAGCGAGCATCGATGCTTGTCAACGCGATTCGGTGGTTCCGGAACGGTTGAAAACGGTGGGCACACGAATTGTCGTGTCGGGCTTGTGTCCACGGCTAGGGACGCGGTGGAGTGGTGGGCATGTACTTGCGGACCACGCAACGGCGGAACAAGGACGGCAGCATCGTCCGGTACGTGCAGGTGGCGCACAACCGGAAGGTCGACGGGGTCACCCACGCCGAAGTCCTGTTGAACCTGGGCCGGGAGGATCGCCTGGACCGGGACGGTCTGACCCGGCTGGTGGCCTCGATCAACCGGTACCTGGGCGAACCCGCCCCCGCAGCGTTGCCCGGCGACGCCGCCCAGCTGGTCGGTGACCACCTCCACGTCACCGAGTCCCGTCCGATGGGGACGGTGTACCTGCTCGACGGGTTGTGGCGGATGCTCGGCGTGGATGACGCGCTGCGGAAGGCGCTGGGCCCGCGAAGGTTCACCACGGATGTGGAGCGGGTGTTGTTCGCGTTGGTGGCGAACCGGGCGATCGATCCGATGTCGAAGCTGTCGGCCGCGGAGTGGGCCTCCCACGACGCGGCGATCCCCGGCCTCACCTCGATGGATGACGATCAGGCGTACCGGGCGATGGACGTCCTCATCGAGGCGGACGCCCAGGCCAAGGTGCAGGAGGCCGTGTTCTTCGCGGTGGCGAACCTGCTCAACCTCGAAGTCGACGTACTGCTGTTCGACACGACCAGCACCTACTTCGAACGCGACACCGAAGAAGAAGGCGACCAAGCGTTCCGCCGGTACGGCCATTCGAAGGACCACCGCAAGGACCTGCCCCAGATCGTGATCGGTCTGGCCGTCACGAAGGAAGGCATCCCGGTGCGGTGTTGGTGCTGGCCCGGGAACACCACCGACGTCACCGTCCTCCCACAGGTGAAGGACAGCATGCGGGACTGGCGCCTGGGCCGGGTGGTCACCGTCGTGGACCGCGGCTTCTCCTCCGAAGCCAACCTGCAGTATCTGAAACGGGCGGGTGGGCACTACATCGCCGGGGAACGGATGCGCGACGGCAGCCCGCTGGTGGAGGCCGCGTTGTCGCGGCAGGGTCGGTACTCCCAGGTCCGCGACAACCTGCGGGTGAAGGAAGTGAAACTCGACGCCGCTCCGGACCGCCGGTGGGTGATCTGCCACAACCCGTCCGAGGCCGAACGGGACAAGACCCAACGCGACACCGCCCTCGACCACGTCCGAGCCGAGTTGGAGCGAATCAAGGCACTCCGCGAACGAGCCGCGAAGACCCCTGCGAAGCCGGCTGGGAAGGCCACGGTCAAGGCGGACGACAAGCCTGTGGAGCCGGCGCATGTGAAGGCCGAGTGTGCCCTGCGCGACCATCCCGCCTACGGCCGGTGGGTCCGCCAACAACCCTCCGGCCGGTTGGTCATCGACCGGGCGAAGGTGACCGCGGAAGAACGCCTCGACGGCAAGTACCTGCTGTCGACCCCCGACCCCGACCTGACCCCCGAGGACATCGCCCTGGGCTACAAGAACCTCCTCGAGGCCGAACGCGGCTTCCGCGACCTGAAGTCCACCCTCGAACTCCGGCCGGTTCATCACCATCTGGAACCGCGGATCCGCGCCCACGTCCTGCTGTGCTGGCTCGCCCTGCTGCTGATCCGGGTCGCCGAACGGTCCACCGACCTGACGTGGCGGCGGATCGCGATCGAGCTCGGCCGCGTCCACGCCGTCACCCTCACCGGGAGTGCCGGCAGCGTCGTCCACGTCACCCCGCTCAACACCACCCAAACCGGCATTCTCGCCGCCTGCAAGGTCACCCCACCCCCCACCGTCACCACCCTCACCCCAGCCTGACAAGGCAAAACGGCGCTTCTGGTGACCTGCGGACGCGTGGGCACACGACCCCACGCACCCAAACCACGCGTTCGACCTAGTCAACCCGCCAATTCAGGCGATTCATCTGCCCACTAACTGCGGAACCCGGGTTTTCGAGTGTCCTGCCGAGTTGGGCGAGCTCTTCCAGCCCGGCCGGGACAGCGGTCTTGATCCGGTCGATCGGGTCTATCGCAGGAACGGTGTAACTGGCCCTACGGCCCGGTTGGGCAGGAGGGGTCATGATGACCGAAACACTGATGGCTGTGGAGCCACACGAAGAAGGCAAGGCGGCGCCGGCGGCGTTGGTCTCTGACCAGCCACCGCGACTCGAGCACCCGGGAGGCGGCCAGGTGGCCGAGCCGGTGGTGCTGTCACGTCAGGAGGCCGAGTTGTTGCGCGGGCTGGTGCGCCGCACCCGTGGCGCGGGCGGTGACCTGACCGGCCCCGACGGGCTGCTCAAGCACCTGACCAAGACGGTGATCGAGTCCGCCTTGGAGGAGGAGCTGGTCGACCACCTGGGCTATGACAAGCACGACCCGGTCGGCCGCAATGGCGCCAACTCACGTAACGGCTACCGGCCCAAGACGGTGGTCACCGACAACTGCGGCGAGGTGACGATCGCCGTCCCGCGGGACCGGGACGGCAGTTTCGAGCCGGTGATCGTGGCCAAACGGCAGCGTCGCCTGTCTGATCTGGACACCCTGGTCATCAGCTTGTACGCCAAGGGCCTGACGACCGGAGAGATCTCGGCGCACCTGTTCGAGGTGTACGGCGCAAACGTGTCCAGGGACACGGTGAGTCGGATCACCGACAAGATCGTGGAGGAGATGCAGGCCTGGTGGGCCCGCCCACTGGAGCGGGTGTACGCGGCCATCTTCATCGACGCCATCGTCGTCAAGGTCCGCGACGGCCAGGTCGCCAACCAGCCGTTCTACGCGGCGATCGGGGTCGATCTGGACGGTCACAAGGACATCCTCGGCATCTGGGCCGGCGGCAACGGTGACGGCGAGTCAGCCAAGTACTGGCTCAACGTCCTCACCGAGCTCCGCAACCGCGGCGTGCGGGACGTGTTCTTCATCGTCTGCGACGGGCTGAAAGGCCTGCCCGACAGTGTCGCCGCCGCGTTCCCCAGGGCGATCGTGCAGACGTGCATCATCCACCTGATCCGCAACACGTTCCGCTACGCCTCACGTAAGTACTGGGACCAGATCAGCCGCGACCTGAAACCCGTCTACACCGCCGCCACGATCGCCGACGCCGAACGAGCCCGCGACGACTTCTGCGACAAGTGGGGACGCGCCTACCCGGCCATCAAGACGCTGTGGCACAACGCCTGGGAGGAGTTCATCCCGTTCCTCGCCTACGACGTCGAGATCAGACGCGTGCTGTGCTCGACGAACGCGATCGAATCGCTGAACGCCCGCTTCCGGCGGGCCGTCCTGAGGTTGACCCCGTAACCCGGACACCGTCTTGGCGGGTTCCCTTGTCGGGGACCGCCGGAGAGGATGTCCTCGATGGGATCGACGAGGAAGAGAAGGACGTACACGCCGGAGTATCGGCGGGAGGCCGCGCATCTGGTGATCGACACCGACCGGACGATCGCAACGGTCGCCGGCGAGATCAACGTGGGTGCGCAGCTGTTGGGCCGCTGGGTCCAGCAGGAGCGCGACCGGATCGGTGCCCCACCGGAGGCGCCGCTGGACGCCTCGGAGCGGGCCGAGTTGGAGCGGCTGCGGCGGGAGAACACCGAGCTGCGGTTGGACAACGAGTTCCTGGGAAAAGCCGCAGCCTTCTTCGCAGCGAAGAACACTCCCGGCAGGAGTGCTTCGAGGTGATCGACGCGGAGAAGGCGAACTACACGATCAGCCGGATGTGCCGGCTGCTCAAGGTTGATCGGCGCCGCTACTACGAATGGTGTCGGCGCCAAGCGGCCGGGCGTACCCGGGCCGAGCAACGGCGGGCTGAGCTGACCAGCAAGATCGTGGAGTTCCACAAGGCCTCTGATGGCACCTACGGGGCGCCGAGGATCCTGCACGACCTGCGCGACGCCGGGGAGACGGTGTCGGTCAAGACGGTCGCGAAATGCATGCGGCAAGCCGAGATAGCCGGGATCAGCCCGCGTACCTGGCATCCCCCGACCACGGTGCCCGGCCCGAACCCCGACCCGGCACCCGACCTGATCAAGCGCCGGTTCGACCAAGGCCGCCGCGATGCCGCCTGGTTCTCCGACATCACCTACCTGGCCACCGGTGAGGGCTGGGCCTACCTGTGCACCGTCCGTGACGGCCACACCCGCCGGGTCCTGGGCCGCACCGTCGCCGACCACCTCAGGGCCGACCTGGTCGAGGATGCGCTCCGCCAGGCCGTCGCCCTACGCGGCGAGTTGCCCGGCAAAGTCATCTTCCACGCCGATAGGGGCTGCCAGTACACCAGCCAGCAGCTGGCCGACCTGTGCGGCGAGCTGGACCTGCTCCGCTCCATGGGACGCACCGGGGTGTGCTGGGATAACGCGGCCGCCGAATCGTTCTGGTCAACGTTCAAGAACGAGTACTACCACCGGCACGTGTTCGCCACGATCGGCGCCGCCCGCCGCGGCGCCTACACCTGGATCGACGCCTGGTACAACGCCCGCCGACGCCACTCCAGCATCGGCTACCTCAGCCCACTACAGTACGAACACCACCTGGCCCGACAGGCCGACCAGACGGCCCTCCAAGCCGCCTGACCAAACAACCACCTGTCCGGGATTCGGGGTCAACCTCAGTCCGCGCCCGCGGCCACTTCCCCAACGAGCAATCGGCGATGAAGACCCTCTACCTCGTCACGCGAAGTCTGGACCCCAAGGGCACCGGTCAGACACGATGGGTCACACGCTGGAAGCCGGCACTCAACGCCTTCGCCATCACCTTCGCCGACCGCATGCCGGCCGCCGAAGACCACTGAAGTAGTAAACACAACAAGAATGGCCAGTTACACCGTTAGTCGGACAGTCCCGACATCGAGAGGAAACTGGCCATGTCGCTCCCCATCTCGCCCAGCTGGGGCCAACCCGTGCCCGAGTGGCTGTCATTGCAGCAGGCGGCCGCCGTGTACGGCGTCAGTGTCGACACGCTGCGGCGACGCATCGCCTCAGGGAAGCTCCGGGCGTCAAGGTTCGGCGTGAGGCTCATCCGAGTTCGCGTCGAGGATCTCGACAGGCTGTTCCGTGCCATCCCCACGGGCGATGACCTCACTGACCGACGGGCCCGTGCGCGCAATCAACGCACCTGGTAGGAAGCCCACTGATCTTCCTCTTCGGCGCCGCGCACCTCATGGTGCGCGGCGCTCGTGCTTGCGTCGGCGGAGCGGTGTGACCCCACGTCACCTGGATCGAGGGCGGCCCTGCCGGGGCGCGCTCAAGCGCTCGGGGGAAACATGCCGCGAAAACTCGGGGCACACTCGGGGCACGAATCGTGCTGCAGAGCGCGGTCAACCCCCGAAAAGCAGATTCCCGCCCTGGTCGGAGCGGGAATCGAAGTGGCGGAGGATACGAGATTCGAACTCGTGAGGGCGTGAACCCAACCCGGTTTCCAACCGAGCGCCATAGGCCTCTAGGCGAATCCTCCGTCGGACATGGTAACCGATCCCCGCGGTGCCGCCCAATCGGGTGCCGGTCGTTGACGTGGGCGCCCCGACCCCGTCGAATGGGGGCATGCGCATCGCCCTGGCCCAGATCGTCGCGAGCACCGAGCCGGACGCCAACCTCGACCTCGTCCGCGAGCACGTCGCCCGCGCGAAGGACGCCGGCGCGGAGCTCGTCGTGTTCCCCGAGGCCACCATGGCCAGCTTCACGACGCGGTCGGCCGCCGTGGCGCAGCCGGTGGACGGGGAGTGGGCCCGCGGCGTCCGGGATGCCGCGCGGGAGCACGGCATCGCCGTCGTGGTCGGCATGTTCACGCCGGGCGCGGACGGCAAGGCCCGCAACACGCTCCTGGTGGTCGACGCGGTGGGGGAGCTGGTTGCGACCTACGACAAGATCCACCTCTTCGACGCGTGGGGCTTCCAGGAGTCCCGCCACATGGAGGCCGGGGACACCCCGGTTGTGGTCGAGGTCGGCGGCGTGCGGTTCGGGTTGGCGACCTGCTACGACGTGCGCTTCCCCGAGCTGTTCAAGCACCTCGCCAACGCCGGGGCCGAGGTCATCCTCGTGCCGACCTCGTGGGCGAACGGACCGCGCAAGGCCGAGCAGTTCCGCGCGCTGTGCGTCGCGCGGGCGCTGGACAGCACCTGCTTCATCCTCGCCGCCGGACAGGCCGACCCCGCGATCGTGGGCATGGAGGTGAAGAAGGGGTCGCCGACGGGCATCGGCCACAGCGTCGCGGTCAGCCCCCTCGGCGAGGTGCTGGCCGAGGGCGGCGAGGCGCCCGAGCTGGTCGTCGTCGACGTGGACGCCTCGACGATCGAGGAGTCCCGCGGGCGGCTCCCGGTGCTGGCGACCTCGCGTTTCGGCATCGCCGTGCCCTGATATGCTGGATGTCGGGTCCCCGCGCGGTGGTACCTCGCCCAACTCCCCCAGGGCCGGAAGGCAGCAAGGGTCAGTGAGCTCTGTCAGGTGCGCGGGGGCCCTTGCACGTCCCCGGTCGTCGTCCACACCGGCCCGGCGGTTTGTCGGGGCGACCCAGTAGGGTGCGGAGCGTGGGACAAGACGTGATGGGTGGCCTGTTCGACGACGACGAGGGTGACGTCGTCGATGACGGCCTGCCCGCCTACGAGCAGGACGGGCCCGACCTCTTCGGCGCCGAGCCCGACGAGTTGATCCTGCCCACCGAGCCGACGCCGGTCGACGACCCCGAGATGGACCTCCCCCTCGACGAGTACGACGAGATCCCGATCGACCCGGAGGAGTCCGACGAGGCGGACGCCGAGGCCGAGGGTGGCATCGACGAGGCCATGGCGCTGGTCGCCGAGCCCGCGGCGTCCGAACCCGAGGGGTTGGCCCCGCCGCCGCCCGCGCCCAAGGCGCCGACCCCGCCCGCGCGTCCGGACGCCCCGCTGGCCCTGTACCGCCGCTACCGCCCCGACACGTTCGACCAGGTGATCGGGCAGGAGCACGTGACCGTGCCGCTGCAGCGGGCCCTCACGAACAACCGCGTCAACCACGCCTACCTGTTCAGCGGCCCGCGTGGCTGCGGCAAGACCACCAGCGCGCGCATTCTCGCCCGCTGCCTGAACTGTGAGCAGGGCCCCACGCCGATGCCGTGCGGCACCTGCCAGAGCTGCCGCGACCTGGCGCGCGGCGGGGCGGGCAGCATCGACGTGATCGAGATCGACGCCGCCTCGCACGGTGGCGTGGACGAGGCGCGCGACCTGCGCGAGCGGGCGTTCTTCGCCCCCGTGCACAGCCGCTACAAGATCTACATCATCGACGAGGCGCACATGGTCACGCCGCAGGGCTTCAACGCCCTGCTGAAGGTGGTGGAGGAGCCGCCGCCCCACGTGAAGTTCATCTTCGCCACGACCGAGCCCGAGAAGGTCATCGGCACGATCCGCTCGCGCACGCACCACTACCCGTTCCGGCTGGTGCCGCCGCGCACGCTGACCGCCTACCTGTCCGAGCTGTGCACCGCCGAGGGCGTGTCGGTCGACGACGCCGTGCTGCCGCTGGTGGTGCGCGCCGGCGCCGGGTCGGTGCGTGACTCGCTGTCGGTGCTCGACCAGCTGCTCGGTGGCGCGGCCGAGTCGGGCGTCAGCTACCAGCAGGCCACGCGGCTGCTGGGCTACACGCCCGACAGCCTCCTCGACGAGATCATGGACGCCTTCGCCGCCGGCGACTCCCACGGCGTGTTCGCGTGCATCGACAAGGTCATCGAGGTCGGCCAGGACCCGCGCCGCTTCTCCGAGGACCTCCTGCGCCGCCTCCGCGACCTCATCGTCATCGCCGCCGTGCCCGACGCCCTCGCCACCGGCCTGGTCGACGTGGCCGCCGACCAGGGCGAGCGGCTCACCACGCAGGCCAACGGCATGGGTCCGGGCGAGCTGGCCCGCGCGGCCGAGGTGATCGCCAAGGGCCTCACCGACATGCGCGGCACGACCGCCCCGCGCCTGCACCTCGAGCTGATGTGCGCCCGCGTGCTGCTGCCGGGTGCCGACGTCGACGAGCGCGGGGTCCACGCACGTTTGGACCGCATCGAGCGCCGCCTGCAGATGGCGGCCGGCGCCGAGTCGCACGCGCCCCGGCCCGAACGGTCGGACGCCCCGGCCCCGGCTCCCGCGCCCGCCCCGTCGCCGCAGCCCGGTCCGGCGCCCCGGCCGCGCCTGCAGCCGGAGGCCCCGCCGCAGGAGCAGCCCCCGCGGCGTCCCGAGGCGCGGCCTGTGCCTGAGGCGCGCCCCGAACCGGCTCCCCGGTCACGGCCCGAGGCCCCCGCCCAGCCCGACCCGTGGCAGGCGCCGCCCCAGCCCCCGGCTCCCGCGCCGCGGCCCGATCCGCAGCCCGCGGCCCCGGCCGCACCCGCGGCGTCCGGCAACGGTGACCCGGCCGTGCTCACCACCGCGCAGGTGCGCGGGCGCTGGCCCGAGGTGCTCGACGCGATCAAGAAGCGCCGCCGCGTCACCTGGATCGTGGTGCGCGAGAACGCGCAGGTGCACGACTTCACCGACGGCGTGCTGACGCTGGCGTTCAACAACCCCGGTGCGCAGGAGAGCTTCTCGCGCGGCGGCAGCGACCAGGTCGTGCGTGAGTCGGTCCTCGAGGTGTTGGGGGTGGCGCCGACGATCCGGGCGATCGCGGGCAACGAACCGCCGCCCCCGCCGGCGCCGGCCTACCAGAGCGCCCCGGCTCCCGAGCCGGTGCAGCAGCAGCCCCCGGCCGCGGCGCCGCCGTCCCCGGGCGCCGAGCAGGCGCGGGCCAACATCCAGGCCACGCAGGTCGGCCCGATCGACGAGGAGGCCGAGGCCCAGGAGTCGCCCGACGACATCGACCTCGACGACGACGGTGCGGGCGCCGACGAGTTGCTGGCCAAGCACCTGGGTGCCGAGCTGATCGGCGAGGAGGAGCCCGAGCTCTGACCGCTCGTGCGCGCCCGCGTCAGCGGGGGCGCGTGTCGGGCGCGGCCGGGAGTGCGGGTCGTGGGTTGGCGCAGTACCCGAAGGCGGGGCCTCCGCCGGAGTGGTAGCTGGCGACCTCGCCCTGCACCTCGAGCAGCAGGCGGCGGCCCGGCACGAGGGCCTGCGTGTACATCATCCCCGGCTGCGGGCACCCGATGCTGCCGTCGGGCCAGGTGACGTCGGCGTACTCCACGACGCTCACCTCGTCGGGGGCCACGCCGCGGCGTTCGGCCTCGGCCGCGATCGCCTCCCTGACACCCGGGAGCTCCAGCACGTCATCGGGCACCGGCGTGGCCGGCGCGGCGGGCGGTGTCGGTCCGTCCGAGGGCAGGGGCAGCGTGGTCGGCTGCGGGGATGGCGTCTTGCCGGGGACGGTCGGGCGGGGCTCGCGGGGCGTCGCGGTGGTCATCGGTTCCTCCGAGGGGCTCGTGGCGCAGCCGCCGAGGAGCAGGCCCAGCGCGAGCGCGCCGGCCGCGGCCCGGAGACGTGTGCGTCGGTGCATGGCGACCTCCTCTAGGCGTCCCAGTCTAGGTGCGATGCGGTGCGGGAAAGGGGGAGCCCCCTCCCGGACGTGCCGGGAGGGGGCCCTTGGTGGTGCGTTGTGCGACTACCTCACGGGTTGACGGTGACGAGCGTGCTGCCCGCCGGGGTGTCGCCCTCGAGGAAGTTGACCTGACCCAGGTAGCGCTGGCCCGCGGTCAGGCCGGACCAGGCCGCGGTGAAGGTCACCGGCTGGGCCATGGTGACCGACGCGGACGCCGGCTGTACGGTCAGGTTGTCTGCGTCGGCGTCCGTGACGTCCCATGTGTGGACCGGGACGCTGACCGACGGCTCCGGGCTGTAGAGGTCGATGGACACCACGTAGATGCCCGGGGCCAGCCGCAGCGTGAGCTCCTCGGAGGAGCCCTCGTTGCCGCTCAGGTCGACCAGGGAGACCGTGCTGTCGGCCGGGTTGAACCGGTACACGTACAGGTCGATGTCCTTGGCGGCGACCTCCTCATCGTAGGTGGCGAAGCGCGAGACCTTGGTGTCCTTGGTCACCTCCCAGAAGAAGTAGCCGTCGAGAGGGGTGCCGTCCTCCCGGACGACGCTCTGCGCAACGACGTCGGAGGGGATCAGGCCGTCCACGTCGGTCTTGAGTGTGCCGGTGAACCCCGGGGTGACGGTGATGTCAGTCGCCCCGCTGGTTCCGGTGCCGGTGACCTCGACGGGGGCCGAGACGGCCATCGGCTTGACCGCGATCGGGCTGCGCACGGTCTCGTACTTCGGCGAGTTCGGCACCCAGGTGAGGGAACCAAAGGTGTACTTGCCGAGGGCCGCGTCGGTGCGGGTGATCGTCACCTTGAAGGTGGCGCTACCGCCGGGGCGAACGGTGATCTTGTCGGGGACGACCTTCACCGTGGTGCCCTTGGGCGCCTCCACCTTTGCGCGGTACTGCATGGCCGACTTGTTCACGTTCTTGACCGTGCGGGTGATCGTCTGGGTGCCGGTCAGCTCACCGATGCTGATGCTCGGGTAGTTCAGGTCACTCGGGTCCTTGGCGGGCAGCTGGGCGCAGACCTCGGCACCGCCGACCAGCTGCAACTGCCCGATCCCACAGGCGTAGATGTCCCAGTCGGTGATGTTGGAGTCGTAGACCAGACCTGGGTTGTAGGACTTGGCCGGGACGACCTCACCCGCGCCGTAGTTGAGTGGGGTGGCCTTCGCGCCGGTGGCGGTCAGGATCGCCTTGCCCTCGTCCGTCGTCTGGCGGGCGGTGGTCATCATGGCCGACTTGATGGCCATCGGGCTCCAGGTCGGGAACCTCTGCTTGAGCAGCGCGCCCAGGCCGGCGATGTGCGGGGCCGACATCGAGGTGCCCTGCAGGGACTCGAAGCGGGGGTCACCCGAGTCGGGGTCCTGGCTGTAGGCCGCGATGACGTCCACGCCGGGGGCGGTGATGTCGGGCTTGAGCAGGTCGCCGCCGCCGGCCAGGGCCGGGCCGAAGGACGAGAAGCTCGCCATCGACGGGGCGTCGACCTCGACGTACTTGGAGGCGTTGATGGCGCCGGTGGGGGCGTCCTGATCGGACACGTACGCCTTCAGGGCCTCACCGTCCTCGGCGGTCAGGTGGAAGCCGGGGATCGAGTAGATGATCGGCAGCAGGGTGCTCGCGCCGGTCGGGGAGTTCGCAACGACGATCGCCGCGCCACCCGAGGCCGCGACCTCGGCGCCCTTGTCCACGAAGGGGTGCTCTCCACGGGTGCAGACGACCATCTTGCCGGCGGCGCCGGCGTCATCGACCGTGCCGGGGCCGCAGAGGTCGGCCTGGGCGGCGGTGTAGCCGGCGGCGGGAATGGTGCTGGCGAGCACCATCGGGAGCTGGGCGGTGGGGCCGCCGTAGCCGACGCCGTCGTAGGTGGTGCCGTCACCCGTGGTGAGCGTGTTCTCGACGCCACGGTCGTGCGAGCTGGCCGCAACGGTCATGGTCCACGGCGAGTTGTGCGCGACCGACGAGACGCCGACGCTGTCGCCCGAGTTCCCGGCCGAGGTGGAGACGAAGACGCCCGCCTCGGCGGCCGCCATGAAGGCGAGCTCGTCGGCGGTCACGACGTACTCAGAGGAGCCCGAGACGGAGTAGTTGATCACGTCGACGCCGTCGGCCACTGCGTCGTCGATGGCCTGGACCAGGCCGGAGCTCGTGCCGGAGCCGCGTCCGTCTTCGGTCTGCCACAGGGCCTTGTAGACGGCGACGTGTGCGGCTGGGGCCATCCCGGACCCGGAGCCCATGGTGTTGCCCTGGATGGACATCGCGACGCCGTGGTTGCCGGCGGCGGTGCCCGCGGTGTGGGAGCCGTGGCCGTTCGTGTCCCGGGGGCTGTTGAAGTCGTACCGAATGTCGTTCTCGTACTCGGTGCCGTAGTAGCGAGCCCCCACGATCTTGGTGGTGCACTTGAAGGTTGGGTCGTTCTCGGTCTCGCAGGCCCAGTCACCGGCCGGCATCTTGGCGCCGGGCAGAGCGGCGAAGCTGGGGTTGTCGGGGTCGATGCCGGTGTCGAGGACGCCGACCACGATGCCGGTGCCCGCCTTGGCGTCACCGCCGAACTGCTTGGCCCAGACGCCGTTCTTGCCGGAGAGCCCGAGGTAGTCGGGGGTCGTGACGGTGTCGGCGTAGCGGACCTCGTCCTCCCAGACGTTGGCCACGCCGGCCGCCTTCTTCAGTACCGCGGCCTCGGCCTCGGTCAGCTTGGCGGTGAAGCCGTTGAAGGCGACGGTGAACTCGTGCGTCTTGGCCGACTCCTTGACGTTGGCGTCGCGCAGGGCCTTGCGCTGCTCGTTGCGATTGTGGGCCTCGAGCTTCTTCGCGTTGCCCGACTTGGCGTTCACCTTCTTGCCGGTGGCCGGCTTGGTGGCGGGGATGCCCTGGACGCCGCCGTCGTAGGTGGCGACGGGGTCGCCCTTCATCTGGACGATGAAGGTCTTCTTCGTCTGGTCCAGCTTCACCTCGTCGGCCGCGTAGGCCGGTGGCGCGAGAGCTGGGAGCAGGGCGAGAGCCGCACCGCACGCGAGGAGGCGTGAGCGTCGGCGTGGGGTCTGGTCCACGGTGGTTCCCTCCGGGTTACGTCCATGACAAGGCGTGACGCGGCCACAACTGCGTGACCGCCCTTGGTGGGGAGAGATTTTGGTTCCTTCAGGGAGAGAAGTAAATCGGCCGCACCGTCAGGGTTTTTCACTCTTGAAGAGTGAGGGGGTAGGCGTACCCCCGGGGGTGAGGGCGGGATGACCTACGATGGGCCGCGACGAGAGGAGGGCGTCGATGTCCCTGTTCGGCACCGAGGGTGGCGGGTTCGACATGAACTCGTTGCTCGCCCAGGCCCAGGCCATGCAGGCCCAGATGCAGAACGCGCAGGCCGAACTGGCCACCAAGACCGTGACCGGCAGCGCCGGCGGCGACCTGGTCCGGGTCACGATGACCGGCTCCGGTGAGCTCACTGAGGTGCGCATCGACCCGAAGGCAGTCGACCCCGACGACACCGAGACCCTCGGTGACCTGGTCGTGGCGGCCGTGCGCGACGCCAACAACCAGGTCCAGGCGCTGGCGGCCGCCGCCATGCCCCAGATCCCCGGCCTGCCCTTCTGACGGCGCGGTCGGCGTGTACGAAGGTCCGATCCAGGCGCTGATCGACGAGTTGGGCCGGCTCCCCGGCGTGGGGCCCAAGAGCGCGCAACGCATCGCGTTCCACCTGCTGAACGCCGACCGCGAGGAGGTCGAGCGCCTCGCGGACGCCCTCCGCGAGGTCGCCGAGAAGGTGCGGTTCTGCGACATCTGCTTCAACGTGTCGGAGGACACCACGTGTCGCATCTGCCGCGACCCCCGACGCGACCAGGCGACGATCTGCGTGGTCGAGGAATCCAAGGACGTCGCCGCCATCGAGCGCACCCGCGAATTCCGGGGGCTGTACCACGTGCTGGGTGGGGCGATCAGCCCCATCGACCACGTCGGCCCCGAGGACCTGCACGTCGCCGAACTCCTGCGTCGCCTGTCTGGACCGGTCGTCACCGAGGTGATCCTCGCGACCGACCCCAACGTCGAGGGCGAGGCCACCGCCACCTACCTGACCCGGCTGCTGGCCCCCACCGGCATCACGGTGTCACGGCTGGCGTCCGGGCTGCCGGTGGGTGGCGACCTGGAGTTCGCCGACGAGGTCACCCTGGGCCGCGCCTTTGCCGGACGCCGACAGGTGGGGGTGTGAGCCTGACGTGGTGAAGCTGATCGCGACCGACGTCGACGGGACGCTGCTCAACAGCAGCCACCGGATCAGCCCCCGCACCCGGGCGGCGTTCACTGCGGCGAGGGCGTCCGGGGTGGAGGTGCTGGCCATCTCGGGACGGCAGCCGTACTCGATCGGCGCGATCGTGGCCGGGACGGCGTTGGAGGGCCCGGTCGTCGGGTCGAACGGGTCGGTGGCCGTCGACCTGGCCTCGCGGGCGGTGCTGTTCGAGGAGGTCATCGACCTCGACGCCCAGCGCACGATCGCGCTGGCCCTGCTGGAGCGCTTCCCCGACGCCCACGTGGTGTCGGTGCGGGACGCCGGCAACACCTACGTCGCCCAGCACGGCTACACCGGCCACCAGGACCCGGGCCACGAAAACGCCCTGTGGCCGGTGGTCCACCGGTTCGCGCACCTCGACGAGGTGCTGGCCGAGCCGTCGGTGAAGCTCGTGATCAGGCACCCCGACCACCGGGTCGAACCGGAGTTCATGCTCGAGGTGGCGCGTGATTTGCATGTGCCGGGCGTGCACCCGACGACCTCGGGGGCACCGTTCCTCGAGGTCGGGCGGGCCGGGGTGTCGAAGGCGACGGCGCTGGCCCGGTTCGCCGCCGATCGGGGGATCGAGGCGTCCGGGGTGGTGGCGTTCGGCGACAACCTCAACGACGTCGAGATGCTGGCCTGGGCGGGCCTGGGCGTCGCGATGGGCAACGGCGTGCCCGGCGCGATCGAGGCCGCCGACGAGATCGCGCTGACCAACGACGCCGACGGGGTCGCCGTCGTGATCGAGCGCCTGCTCGGTCTGTGATCCGACCGCGGTTACGCTGAGTCGCCAGCCCCTGACTAGTCCTTTGGTGGCATCGTAAATCAGTCTATTGGAGGGGGCGTGGGTCGCAACAGTTGCGTAGAGTCCCGGGGAGGCCATACCCCCGTGGCCGCTTGATTGAATGGAGAATACCGTGACGATTCGCACTGCATCCCCCTTGAGCTCCTGTTCCAAGGGTGAGGTCTACAGGCACTGCAAGTAGCACGAGCGATGCGGGGCTGGGAGGTAGATCCCAGCCCCGCGGGCATCGAAATCCAATGTTCAATTACTTGAGGGAATGGCTGGGTTACCATCCCGACGTGCATCCTTCAGTTGCCGCGACGGGTCTGAGCTTTCTACTTCCGGGCTACATAGACACTTGGGAGCCCGGGAAGTCTTTGAGATATAGTGGTGTAGCTAAACAAGAGGCTCGCCTTTGTCAATTAGCCGTCAAGATTGCTCCGGAATTCTTGGCGGAGAACCAAGAGTTTCAAATTAGGGACCAAGGGGACGCCCTCTTCGCTGCCAAAATGTTCGCGGCGATGCCCGGTCGGTACCGGGTGCGGGTCATCAACCCAGAGCGAAACTCGGAGCCGACGCCCCGCTGGCTGCTAGGTGACGTCAGTGAGGCCTTGGTTCATCTCTTGTCGTCTGTGGACTCGGGCAACCCTTGGTTGACCGAGAAGTGGTTGGACAGGCTGCTGAGCAGAATCAATGCGGAAACGCTGAACGACGAGGTCCTGTTCGGGCGGCTCATGGTGCTCCTTCGTGTCTTGGGCCGTGACCTTGAAGCCGCGCAGATTGCACGGAGTGTGGACCCTCAGCTTCCACGGATGAGGGCGGCGGCCTTGGCTGACTTGGTGGTGATCAATCAACGACTTGGCCCGCTGCTCCGGGAACCTCGCGCCCACATTGAGGGTTACGCAACTGAATTGTATGAAATCGCCATGGCCCTAGGGCATGACGCCGACCCGCTGGAACTTGAGTCGTGGGTCAATGCTCTGGGTCTCTTCTTCGCCGCAACCGGGAGATTCGACGAGTGTCGCAGTCTTTATTCGTGGTTCGAGAGTCAGGTAGGAGATTCCCTGCCACCCCACGCGCGGGCAATATTTGAGTCGAACTTCGGGAGGGTATTGACTTGGGCGGCTGAGCCGGATCTCGTGAGGGAAGGTGAGACGCGGCTTCGTCTTGCAGCGAATCTCGAGCCCCAGTTTGCTGATCACTGGGTCCGAGTCGCTGACTTCTTGGTAGATGCGGGCCGGATGGACGACGCGTCGCAACTGATCGCCCGCGGTCTTGACGAGTGTGCTGATACTGCAGCATTGATCGCCGTTTCAGCACGCCTGAAGTTCCTCGCAGGAGAGTTTCATGAGGCGATGACCCTGTATTTGAACTCCTATCGAATGCAGCCGGAACGTCATGAGAGGTTACTGCATGCCGCACAGGCTGCTGGAAATGCTGGACTCGTGGACGAGATGGCCGACCTGCTGTCGGGAGTGGAAGTTGCGTATCTGACAGATCCATTGGTGGAGACCTTTGAGCTGCTGTCTTTGGAAGTGAAGTCCCGCGAGATGGACGAGCGCTTGCGGCGTGCGTGGATGTGTGACCAGTTGGCGATGCTGTCAGCCCTTCGGCCTGAGTGGGAAGTTGTTCGAGAGAACGTTGAACTCCTGACTCAGGAAGGGTGATCTGGTGCTGCGGATCTTCTTCTTCGCCGCGCGATCTGCTCGCCCCCTGGCAGTCCTCACGCCCGTCTTGCTGGTGGCGGGGGCGGTGGCCTCGGTCGGAATCATGTGGCTCCTGGGTGCGACGATCAGTGAACTCCAGGCAGGCCGATATGAACGCGCCATCCAAGCTGCTGTCCTCTATGCGGCCGTGCTCGCGGCATCGAGTGTGCTGGACGCCGCGACGGCTTGGAGCGTGATGCGTTGGGAGTCCGCCTTCCTCGTGGCCCTGCACGACCGGATCGGTTCCCTGCTGGGCCGTCCGAGAGCCGCCGTGGCGCTGCGATCCCCCGAGGTGTCCCAGCGCGTCCGGGCGGTCAGGGAGGCGGTTGACGGCTGGATGGTTCGCGACTCATTGGGAAGTCTCGTGTTCGTGGCGACCATGTGGCTGACTGCCGCCGGTGGCCTCATCATCGTGGGTACGTGGCGATGGTGGGTCGGGGTCATCATCGCCGCCGCCTTTTTGTGGTCGGCCAAGCTCTCGGCCCGGTGGTCGGACTCGGTCGACGACGACCTGCTCGACGTCACCGGGACGGACCGGGCTCGGGCCGCCTACCTCCGCACCCTCGTGGTGGAGAGGTCCGGGGCCCGGGAATTGAGGGTGTTCGGCATCCATGCGGTGGTGACCGAGCGTTGGCGGCAGACGTGGCTGCGAGCCATGCGAGAGGTCTGGGCGATGCGGCGGGGACGCGCCTGGGCGGTGGGTGGGAGCGCACTGGCTGTCATGGTCGCGCACCTGGGCGCACTGGCCCTGCTCGTGTGGGATGCGTGGGCGGGGCGTATCTCGGTCGGTGCCGTTGCGACCGTGGTCGCCGGGCTCACGAGTCTGGCCTCGTTCGGGAACCAAGGGGACTCCGGTCTCTCGGTGCGAGCGGGAGGTGCGGCGGTCGCAGCTCTGGACGCCCTTGACGAGTCCGTCGATGCCGCCCGGAAACCGGAGCGTCCTGTCGATCCCAGCTGCCAGCCGGGCGAGATCCTGATCGAGGATCTCGTGGCCGCCTATGACGATGGGGTCCCAGTCTTGGATGGCCTGACCCTCCAAATTGCACCGGGGGAGGCGGTCGCGCTCGTGGGAGTGAACGGCGCGGGCAAGTCCACCCTCGTCAGGGTTCTGACCGGCCTGCTGGAGCCGGTGGGCGGACGGGTCGCCATCGGTGCGGAGCCCGGAGCTCCCGCGGCTGCGGTCGTGTGGCAACGATACGGAAGATTCCCCCTGACGCTGGCGGAGAATGTCCATGGTGGTCGCGAGCACGAGCCTGCGGCACTGGAGGTGGCTCTCGAGGACGCAGGGGTGGTGGAGTTCGTCCAGGACCTCCCCCAAGGTGTGGACACGCCCCTCGTGACTGGAATCGACGGCGGGACGGAGTTGTCCGGGGGGCAATGGCAGCGCGTGGCCTTGGCACGATCTCTTCTCAAGACACACCCGGACGCGGGTCTGTTGATCCTGGACGAACCCACCGCCAGCCTCGACCTCCCCACTGAGCACGCCTTGTTCCAGCGTTTCCGTAGCAGTACGCGCGGTCGTACCTCATTGACCATCACCCACAGGCTCGGAAGCATCCGGAACCATGACCGCATCGTGGTGCTGGACGAGGGGCGAATCGCGGAGTCGGGCACCCACGACGAACTGATGGCGCTGGGCGGGACCTACGCGAAGATGTTCGTCGCCCAGCGGGATGGTTTGGTCGCAGGCGGAACGTCATGAGGGCGATCCGTCTGCTGGTCACCGAGGCGTGGGCGGAGTCTCCGGCCACATTCCTGCTGGCCTTCGTCGAAACGCTCGGGCGAGTCCTGGAGTTGAGCCGCCCGGTGTTCCTCGGCCTGCTGGTCGGCGGTCTGGTCTCCGACCACCCAACGAGTGCCGTGCTGGGCGCACTCGGCTTCGCAGTCGCGGCGGGTCTGGGTGAGGCGTTCATGGCCGTGGGCGTCGGTGCTCGCGTCCGCCTCATGGAGCGTCTGGGCTTCCGATTCGACCAGAAGATCCTGGGTGTCCTCGGTCGGTTGCCCACGATCGAGCACCTGCAGGACGACGAGGTGAACGACCGGATCAGGCTCTTGACCGAGGAGCAGGGCGCCCTCGGGCTGGGGATCAACCGGCTGCTGTACGTCGTGAACAACCTGGTGTTCGCTATGGGGACCATCTTGGTCGCGGTGACCGCCTCGTGGTGGATGGCGATCCCCCTGCTCGCCGGGGCTGCGGCCCTGCTCAGCACGCGCTGGGTGGCACGGGCGGAGCAGCGAGCTGAGCAGGACTCGGCGCGTCCGGGACGGATGCGGGAGGAACTCGCCGATGCAATGGCGGACCCCTCTGCGGCCGAGGATGCCGCCGTCCACGACATGCACGCGCTCCTGCGGCGCCGCCTGGGAGAGGTGACGCAGGCCTGGCGGCTGCCGACCGAGCGGACGGGGGTGAGGGTGGCACTCCTCGAAGGTGCCGAGTCGATCCTGTTCTTCGTCGCGGCGGGGGCAGCGATGGTCCTCACCATCCGCGATGCCAGCGTCGGCCTCATCTCCGCGGGCGCCGTCGCGCAGGCCTTCCTGCTGGTGACCCGCCTGGCCGGGGTGGCCCCGATGCTCAAGTTCACCAGCACGATGGCCCTCCGGTCGATCCGCAGCATGGACCGCTACCTGTGGCTGGTGGACCGCGCGGCCGCCGAGGCGCAGCCCGCCCGGGTGCCGGCCAACCGCATGGCGGCCGGCGTTGTGGTCGACCACGCCTCCTATCGGTACCCGGGGGCGTCGTCCGACGCGCTGAGCAACGTCACCCTGACACTGGCGCCGGGCGAGGTTGTGGTCCTCCTGGGGGACAACGGCTCGGGCAAGTCCACGTTGGTCAACCTCATGCTCGGCCTGCTGCGGCCGACGTCCGGCGCCGTGCAGGTCGGAGGTTCCCCTGCCTCCGAGCGGCAGCGCGTATCGATGGTCAGCCAGGACTTCGTGCGCTACGAGTTGACGCCCCGCGACGCGGTTGGCTTCGGGGATGTCGAACGGATCGACGATGGCGCACACCTGAGGGACGCCGCGCGTCTGGGTGGGGCGGCCACGCTGGTGGACGGGCTGCTCGGTGGCTGGGAGCAACAACTCGGCACAGGCTGGGTTGGGGGCGTCGATCTCTCCCAGGGTCAGTGGCAGCGGCTCGCGTTGGCACGGGGTCTGGTTCGTCAGGGGTCGATGCTGATGTGTTTCGACGAGCCGAGTTCTGCACTCGACCCGGAGGCCGAGCGCGTCTTCGTCGAATCGCTCGCGACCGGGGAGGCGCGTCGCGCGTTGGGCGATGAGTGCACCGTCGTGTTCGTGACCCACCGGCTACTCGCGGCCAGGATGGCCGATCGCGTGGTGGTCCTCGACCGCGGCCGCGTCGTGGAACAGGGGACGCCCGTCGACCTCCTGAGAACCGGGGGTCGCTTCGCGGAACTGCACGCTCTCCAGAGCGAGGCCTACCAGGGTGACCGTGGGTGATAGCCACCTACCCTACGCTGGGGCCATGCGCGCCGCCTTTGTCGAAGCTGCCAATCCGGCCGATCCCCTCGCCGCACTCGTGGTGGGGGAGCGGCCCGACCCGACTCCCGGTGACGGCTGGGTGAACGTGCGGGTGCGTGCGGCGTCGGTGAACCACCACGACGTGTGGTCGCTGCGGGGGGTGGGGCTGCCGGCCGAGCGCATGCCGATGATCCTGGGTACGGACGCCGTGGGCACCACCGCCGACGGACGCGAGGTGCTGGTGCACGCGGTGATCTCGTCGGCCGGATGGTCGGGTGATGAGACCCTCGACCCGCGTCGTTCCTTGCTGTCGGAGCAGCACCAAGGCACGTTCGCAGAGTGGGTTGCGGTTCCCGAGGCGAACCTCGTCGACAAGCCCGCGGGGCTGTCGTGGGAGGAGGCCGCCTGCGTGCCGACCGCCTACCTGACCGCGTTCCGGATGCTCACCCGCGACTCGGGGCTGTGGAAGCCGGGCACCGTGCTGGTCCAGGGCACCTCGGGTGGGGTGGCGTCGGCGGCGATCCAGGTCGCGAAAGCCCTCGGGCACCGGGTGTGGGCGACGGCGCGCTCCGAGGCCAAGCGCGAGTTCGGGTTGGCCCTGGGGGCCGATGAGGTGTTCGAGCCGGGTGCGCGGCTGCCCGAACGGGTCGACCTCGTCGTCGAGACGGTCGGCGAGGCGACGTGGTCGCACTCGCTGAAGTCGCTGCGCCCCGGCGGGACGGTCGTGGTGTGCGGGGCGACGTCGGGTCCGAACCCGCCGGCCGACCTGAACCGCGTGTTCTTCCTCCAGTTGCGGGTGATCGGTTCGACCATGGGCACGCGCTCCGAACTGGAGGGCGTCCTGTCTCTGATGGAGCGCACCGGCATGCGACCGCCGATCGACCGGGTGGTGGGTTTCGACGCGTTGCCGGCCGCGATGGCGGCGCTGGGGGCGGGCGAGGTGCTGGGCAAGGTCGTGCTGACCCCCTGATCGCGGGCCCCGGAGGGTTGTCCGCCGTTTGCGTCACGCTCCCTGTGTGCCGCGGCGCGAGTCTGGCGTGATCCAATCCACGGACGCCTCGGGCGCGGGGCGCCGCCAGCAGGACATGCCACGTGTGGACAACTTTCCTCCTCCGAATTGGCCCTGTGGACGGGGAGGATTCGGTGACGGGAATCACCGCCAACTGCCGATGATCCCAGCATGGAATCGAGGGTCATCACATCTCCCATGACACGCGCCGAGCGAGCGGCCGCCGCCCGGATCGAGACACGGCGTCGCCACGAGTTGGCGACCCGGTTGGCCGCCCCGCACGATGGCGTCGTCACGTACGCGATGCTCCATCGGGCCGCTCTCACGCGCGGCCAGGTGCGCAGCGCGATCGAGGGGGGCCTGTGGCACCCGGCGGGCAAGCACACGGTGTCGATCACCAGCGATGCACCCACCGGGCGGGGGCTGTGGTGGCGGGCACTGTGGGAATCGGGGGCCAGTGCCGTGCTCGACGGTGTGACGTCGCTGTTCGCCTGGGGGTTGAAGAACTGGAACGAGGAACTCCTCGACGTCACCGTCGCCCACAACCGCCGGGTGCGCGCGATCGCCGGCGTCAGGCACCACCAAGTGCGTGAGGTGAGGGATTGTTTCCGGACCAAGAGCCCCCACCGGTAGAATCCGTGGGAGAAATGGAAGGGATCGAATGACCCGGAAGAAGTTCAGCCCGGAATTCAAGGCGGAGGCGGTTCGTGCGGTGATTGAGTCGTCGCGGACTGTTGCCGAGGTCGCGCGTGATCATGGTATCGGCTCGGAAACACTCAGGAATTGGGTGAATGCGTATCGGCGGGACCACCCGGATGAGTTACCGGAGATCAGCGAACCGGAGCGTGCTGAACTGGCACGGTTGCGTAAAGAGGTCCGCGAGTTGAAGGCCGAGCGGGAGTTCCTGGGAAAAGCGGCGGCCTTCTTCGCCAAAGAGTTCCGGTGACCGCGAAGTACGCGTTCATCAACAGCGAAGAAGGCAACTACTCGATCCGGAGCATGTGTCGGTGGGCGAGGGTGTCGCGGGCCGGCTACTACGAGTGGCTCAACCGGCCGGTCTCGGTGACCCAGCGGTGGCGCGACGAGCTCGGCGACATCATCGAGGTCCTGTTCGCCGACTCCGACGCCACCTACGGCTACCGACGGATCCATGCCGCCTTGGTGCGGGCAGGCAGGCCGTGTGACCCGCAGACGGTGCGTGCGATCATGGCCGAGCGTGGCTTGGTGGCTTGTCAGCCGCGCCGCAGCGGGCCCAGGACCACGATCCCGGCTGACGCGAAGGATCTGCCGGATCTGGTCAACAGGGACTTCACCGCCGACGAGCCCGGGCTCAAGCTGGTCGGCGACATCACCTACATTCCGACCTGGCAGGGGTGGGTGTATCTGGCCACCGTGCTGGACTGCTGCACGAAGAAGGTCGTCGGGTACGCGATGGCCGAGCACATGCGAACCGAGCTGGTCACCGACGCCCTGGCCATGGCGATCAGTAATGGCCATGTCCGCAGCGGGGAGACGATTTTCCATTCGGATCGCGGGACTCAATACATGTCGGCCGAGTTTGCCGAGTTCACGCGCGCGGCTGGGATTGTTCGGTCGGTCGGACGGACTGGGATCTGCTATGACAATGCGTGGGCTGAGTCGTTCAATGCGACCTTGAAAGTGGAGCGGGTTCATCGGACCGTGTATCCGACTCGGCGGCATGCTATCCGGGATATTGCACGCTACATCGAGTTGCGTTACAATCAGAAACGGTTGCATTCCGCGCTTCAATATCGTACCCCGAACGAAGCAGAGCAGGACTGGTACGAAACCAACAAGGCAGCCTGAAACATGAATATCAAGCGGTCCGGATTCCATCCCGCAGCCCAGCGCGACATAGGCGACTTTGTGGAGATCGGCCTGCGCCGGACACGGGCCGACCTGGCCGTCGTGCGGGCCGCGCAGTGGGCGTCCACCGATCGGCAGGCGGCGACGATCGTGGCCATGGCGGTGCAACAACGACTCGTCCACCCCACGGCCGTGCTCGCCCGCTGGGAGCGCACCGGGTACGCCCATCGGCGATCCGTGCTCGACGGCGTCATCGCCGACGTCTGCAACGGGGCGCAGTCACTGTCGGAACTCGACTTCGCTGCGCTGTGTCGACGTCGGGGGCTGCCTGAGCCGTCGCGCCAGGTCCTGCGATCGGGCACGCACGGCCGCGTGTACCTCGATGTCTTCTGGGACAAGTTCAACCTGCACGTCGAGATCCAGGGCGCCCAGCACTTCCAGGGCACGGCGGGGATCGATGACGCCCTCCGGTTCAACGACCTGGCCCTCGGCAACCGCGCGATGCGGAGCTTCCAGATTCCCGTCCTCGGACTGCGGGTGTGCCCCGACAAGTTCCTCGACCAGGTCGCGCGGGCCATCCACGAGCAGCCACGGGCGGGTGCGGCGGGCTGACCGCGAGGAGGATCACGCCGCCTGACCTGAGTTGGGTCACCGTTCGGCGATTCTTGCATCGGTAGGGGCCGTGACTTGCGGTGATGCCGTGGCTTGGTGCTTCGTTTAGGCACTAAGCGGGACTCTAGGATCGGGGCATGGCGTGGATTCGGCGGGTGCGGACGGCCTCGGGGGCGACCGCGGTGCAGATCGCTGAGTCGGTGGGTGGTCGACGTCGCATCGTGCGGCACGTGGGGTCGGCGCACGATGAGGCCGAGCTTGGGCTGCTGATGGCCCAGGCCAGCAAGCTGCTCCAGGACGATGCCCAGGGGCAGTTGGATCTGGGGCTGTCGCTGCCAGTTCCTTGGGCCGCGATGGTGCCGGCCCCGGCCGAGACGCTGTTCGGGGAGCAGGTCAAGGGCCCGGTGCGGCGCCCGGTGGTGGCCGCGCCTCGTGTGCTGCGAACGTCCTCGGCGTTGCTGTATGAGGCGTTGGCCGGGTGTACACCGACCTGGGTTTCGACGTCCTGGACGATGAGGTGTTCCGCGACCTGGTCATCGCGCGGGTGGTGGAGCCGACCAGCCTGCTGGACGTGGACCGGGTGCTGGCAGACCTGGGTCGGACCGCGGCCAGCCTGTCGACGCGCAAGCGCACGTTGGGCCGATGCCAGGACGGGGCCTACCGCGACCAGGTCGCCAAACTGTGCTTCGAGCAGGCCCGGGCCAGCGGGGATGTGTCGTTGTGCCTGTACGACGTGACCACGCTGCACTTCGAAGCCGCTGAGGAAGATGCCCTGCGCAAGGTCGGCTACTCCAAGGAACGCCGGGTCGACCCGCAGATCATCGTCGGTCTGCTGGTCGACCGGCACGGTTTCCCGTTGGAGATCGGGTGCTGGGAGGGCAACAAGGCCGAGACGCACACGATCGTGCCGATCATCGAGGCCTTCGCCGCCCGGCACGAGATCGAGGACTTGGTCGTGGTCGCTGACGCCGGGATGCTGTCGGCTGCCAATTTGAAGGCCCTGGATCAGGCCGGGCACACCTTCATCGTCGGGTCCAAGACCACCAAGGCCCCGATCGACCTGGCCTCCCACTTCCGCTGGCACGGGGATGTGTTCACCGACGGCCAGGTCATCGACACCCTGACCCCCAAGGTCGGCAAGAACACCGACAACGACACCGCCAAGCGTCGCGAGCCGGTCTGGGACCCCGAGCAGCACCGCAACTCGTGGCGGGCGGTGTGGTCCTACTCGGCCAAGCGGTTCGCCCGGGACAACAAGACCCTCACCGCCCAGGAGAACCGGGCCCGGGCAGCGATCGAGGGGGACAAACCAGCCCGGACGCCTAGGGCGTGTCGCGTAACTGATTTGGGTGGTTTGGGTCAGGGTTGTCTTTGTGACCAGGAGTCCTCAGTTCAGTGACGAGATGTGGGCGCGGATTGAGCCGTTGATGCCGCGTGGGGGCGCGAAGGGCGGCCGTCCGTGGAATGACCACCGGCGGACGGTGGAGGGCATCTGTTGGCGGTTGCGGACGGGGTCGCCGTGGCGGGACGTGCCGGCCGAGTTCGGATCGTGGTCGAGCTTGTGGCGCCGCTTCAACGCGTGGGCCCAGGACGGTACCTGGGACAAGATCCTCACCGCCATCGCCGGTTCACCGGAGGCAGAAGGTCTGGTCGCGGTGGTGGACGGCACGATCGTGCGGGCCCACAAGCACGCTGCCGGCGCCCGAAAAGGGGGATCCACCGAACTACAAGAATCCTCGGGCCGAACCAGCTGATCACGCCTTGGGGCACTCCCGTGGCGGGTGGACGACGAAGTCCCACGCCCTGGTCGACGCCTCCGGTCACCTGTGCTCGCTGGTGGTCACCCCGGGTCAGGCCGGTGAGAACCCCCGCCTGTTGGATGTGATCGATCTTGCCCCTCACCGGGTTGTCCGGGTGGTCGCGGACAAGGCCTACTCCCATCCCTCGACCCGAACCGAGCTCCGGCGGCGAAGGATCAAGGTGACCATCCCCGAACGCTCCGACCAGATCGCCCGTCGCAAGGCCAAGGGCAGCCGCGGCGGTCGCCCACCTGCCTTCGATCCCACCATCTACAAGGGCAGGAACGTGGTGGAACGCTTCTTCAACCGGATCAAGGAGTTCCGCGCCATCGCCACCCGCTACGACAAACTCGCTCGCAACTACCGCGCCGGCCTCGTCCTGGCCAGCACCATCATCTGCCTACGAGACCAGTTACGCGACACGCCCTAGGTTCGTCAAGACACAGACCGACGGACTGGTCCTGGACGAAGCCGCGCTGGCCCGAGCCCGGCGGTTGGCAGGACTCAAAGGCCTGGTCACCAACATCCCGGCCACGGTGCTGCCCGCTGCCGAGGTGATCAGCTCCTATGCCGACCTGTGGCACGTGGAGCACTCCTTCAGGATGTCCAAGAGTGACCTGAGGGCCCGCCCACTGTTCGCCAGACGACGCGACTCCATCGAGGCGCACCTGACCATCGTGTTCACCGCCCTAGCCATCGGCCGCACCGTCCAGGACCGGACCGGCCTGTCGCTACGTCGAGTCCTGCGCCAACTCCGTCCGCTGCGTTCAGCAACGATCCAGGCCAACGGCGCTATCCAGACCCTGCCACCAGCCCCCGGCGACGACGAGCAGGCCGTCCTTGACGACCTCAAACAAGCCAGCTCAAGGCACTAAGCCGCTTGACCCAACTCAGGCCTGAGTGCCGCGGCACCCCAAGGGCGTGACGCAAACGGCGGACGCCTCGGGCACGCGGCCGCCTCGATCGTCAGCCGAACACCCCCGCCAGCGCGAGCGCGCCGATGATGAACCCGACGAACACCACCACCAGCGGCACGATGGCCACCGGGCGGATGTCGCGGGGCAGCTTGCGCACCAGGAAGTACGACCCGACCACGACCAGCGCGCCGATGGTGAGCAGTGCCCAGAGCAGGAGGTCCACGCGACCATCCTGCCAGCGCACCCATGTACACTGACGCGCGTCGCACGGCGTCGATGGGGCCATCACCCCGGAGCTGCCGGAAGAACGGGTCTCGAAGCTCAACCACGAGCGGAGGCCTCACTAGAACCGGCCGCGGCGAGCAAGAGTGGGGCCTTCGACAAGCTCAGGCAGCGACAAGCTCAGGCAACTGAGAGTCGACGACCCAAGAAGGGTGGTACCGCGGGGTTCGCCTCGTCCCTTCGGCTTCGACAGGCTGGAGCTTCGACAGGCTCAGCCAACGGGACGAGACGAAGAGGGACCACATGACCACCCAGCCCGGGTACAACGCCGTCGCGCCGCAGGTCGACCTGCCGGCGCTGGAGCACGACGTGCTCGCGTTCTGGCGCGACAACGACACTTTCAGCAAGTCGCTGGCGCAGACCGCCGACGGCCCCCGTTGGACGTTCTACGAGGGCCCGCCCACCGCCAACGGCATGCCGGGCACCCACCACATCGAGGCGCGCGCTTTCAAGGACGTGTTCCCGCGTTTCAAGACGATGCAGGGCTTCCGCGTCGACCGGAAGGCCGGGTGGGACTGCCACGGACTGCCCGTCGAGCTCGCCGTCGAGAAGGAGCTCGGCTTCTCCGGCAAGGCCGACATCGAGGCCTACGGCGTCGAGGCGTTCAACGAGCGCTGCCGCGCGTCGGTCACCCGCCACGTCGACGCCTGGACCGGTCTCACCGAGCGCATGGGCTACTGGGTGAACATGGACGAGGCCTACTGGACCATGAGCCCCGAGTTCGTGCAGTCGGTGTGGTGGAGCCTCAAGCAGATCCACGACGCCGGCCTGCTGGTCGAGGACTACCGCGTCGCCCCCTACTGCCCCCGCTGCGGCACGACGCTGTCCGACCACGAGCTCGCCCAGGGCTACGAGGACGTCACCGACCCGTCGGTCTACGTCCGCTTCCCGCTGACCAGCGGCCCGCTCGAGGGCAAGGCCGACCTGCTCGTCTGGACGACCACGCCTTGGACGCTCGTCTCCAACACCGCCGTCGCCGCGCACCCCGACGTCACCTACGTGGTCGCCTCGAAGGACGACGACACGCTCGTCATCGCCGAGCCGCTCGCCGAGAAGGTGCTCGGCGAGGACTGGAAGCTGGGCCCGTCCTTCTCCGGCAAGGAGATGGAGGGCTGGCGCTACCAGCGTCCGTTCGAGCTGGTCGAGTTCCCCGACGTCGTCGGCGGCACGCACTACGTCGTCAACGCCGAGTACGTCACGGTTGAGGACGGCACCGGCCTCGTGCACCAGGCGCCCGCCTTCGGTGAGGACGACATGATCACCTGCCGCGCCTACGGGCTGCCGATGGTGAACCCGATCCGCCCCGACGGCACCTTCGCGCCCGACGTTCCGATGGTGGGTGGGCAGTTCTTCAAGACCGCCGACAAGGCGCTCGTCGCCGACCTGCAGCAGCGCGGGCTGATGTTCCGCGTGCTCGACTACGACCACAGCTACCCGCACTGCTGGCGTTGCCACACCACGCTGCTCTACTACGCGCAGCCGTCGTGGTACATCCGCACGACCGCGATCAAGGACGCGCTGGTCCGCGAGAACGAGAAGACCAACTGGTACCCCGACCACATCAAGCACGGGCGCTACGGCGACTGGCTGAACAACAACGTCGACTGGGCGTTGAGCCGCAAGCGCTACTGGGGCACCCCGCTGCCCATCTGGCGCTGCGAGGACGACCACCAGGTCTGTGTGGGTTCTCTCGCCGAGCTGGGCAAGCTCGCCGGCCAAGACCTCGACGAGCTCGACCCGCACCGCCCGTTCGTCGACGACATCACGTTCGGCTGCCCGACCTGCGGCAAGCCCTCGCACCGCGTGCCCGAGGTCATCGACGCCTGGTACGACTCGGGCTCGATGCCGTTCGGCCAGTGGGGCTACCCGTGGGTCGAGGGCAGCAAGGAACGCTTCGAGCAGGCGTTCCCGGCCGACTTCATCTGCGAGGCCATCGACCAGACCCGTGGCTGGTTCTACTCCCAGATGGCCGTCAGCACGCTGGTCTTCGACCAGTCCGACTTCAAGAACGTGCTCTGCCTGGGCCACATCCTGGCCGAGGACGGCCGCAAGATGTCCAAGCACCTGGGCAACATCCTCGAGCCGATCCCGCTCATGGACCAGCACGGGGCCGACGCCGTGCGCTGGTTCATGGTCGCCGGCGGCTCGCCGTGGGCCTCGCGGCGCGTGGGCCACACGACGATCCAGGAGACCGTCCGCAAGGTGCTGCTGACGTTCTGGAACGCGGTCAGCTTCCAGTCGCTGTACGCCCGCACCAACAACTGGACGCCCAACGGCGCGGCCCCGGCGGTGGCCGAGCGCCCCGTCATGGACCGCTGGCTCGTCGCCGTGCGCAACGACCTGGTCCGCGACGTGACCGAGGCGCTGGAGGTCTTCGACACCCAGCGCGCCGGCACCCTCCTGTCGGAGTTCGTCGACGACCTCTCCAACTGGTACGTGCGCCGCTCGCGGCGCCGCTTCTGGGACGGCGAGCCCTCGGCCCTGTGGACCCTCCACGAGACCATCGACACCGTCACCCGCCTCATGGCCCCGATGGCGCCGTTCATCACCGAGCGCGTGTGGCAGGACCTCGTGGTCGCCGCCGTCCCGGGCGCGCCCGAGTCGGTGCACCTCGCCTCGTGGCCGACCGTGGACGCCGAGGCCTCCGACCCCGAGCTGGTGGCGTCCATGCGCCTGACCCGGCGCCTGGTCGAGCTCGGTCGCGGCGCCCGCTCCGAGGCGCAGGTCAAGACCCGCCAGCCGCTGCGCCGCGTGCTGGTGCCCTCGGCGTCCTTCGCGCGGCTGACCGACGAGCTCGTGGCCGAGATCGCCGCCGAGCTGAACGTCGGGGCGGTGGAGTCGTTCGCCTCGGCGGGGGACCTGGTCGACCACTCCGCCAAGGGCAACTTCCGCGCGCTGGGCAAGCGGTTCGGAAAGGACACCCCGAAGGTCGCGCAGGCGATCGCCGACGCGGACGCCGCGGCTCTGGCCGCCTCCCTGTCCGTCACCGGCGAGGCCACCGTGGACTGGGAGGGCGGCACCGTGGTGACCGCCGACGAGGTGATCGTGTCCGAGCGCCCGCGCGAGGGCTGGTCGGTCGTCAACGAGCAGGGCGAGACCGTCGCCCTCGACCTCGAGCTGACCCCCGAGCTGGTGCGCGCGGGCATGGTCCGCGAGGTCGTCCGCATGGTGCAGGACGCCCGCAAGCGGCTGGGCCTCGAGGTCTCCGACCGGATCTCCCTGACCTGGGCGGCCGGCGGCGAGCTCGGCGAGGCCCTGCGCGAGGCGTCCGGTCTCGTGGCCGACGAGGTGCTGGCCACCTCGATCGTCGAGGGGGAGCCGACCGGCACCGTCGTGACCGACGAGGAACTGGGCCTGTCGTTCGCGCTCGTCAAGGCCTGAGGCGTCCTCCGCGTTCGACCTTGTCGGGGGCACCTCGCTGGGGGAGACTGGCCGCATGAGCAGCGACATCCCCGCCGACGAGGTGACCGAGACCATCGAGGATCCGGGTAACGCGGACCCCGACATGGCCCTGCGCAGCGCGCAGGACGTCGACGACCCCACCGGCCGCCGGGCGCACGCCCAGCAGAACCCCGACGGGCCTCCCGGGGCGGGCCGCGAGCACGACGACAACGTCGAGGAGAGCGCGGACCCGGACGCCTGAGTCCGGTTCCCCCGTGGGGGTGAGGCGGCGCCCTGTGCCCTCCCGCAAGGCTGGATGCATCCCAACGGAAGGATGCAACATGTACAACGAGATGGACATCGACCGGATCCGTGGTGCTGTGGCTTACGACCAGTCCGGGGACCGCATCGGCAACGTCGGCGAGGTCTACCTGGACGACCAGACCGGCCAGCCCATGTGGGTCACCGTGAACACCGGCTTCTTCGGGCTGCGCACCAGCTTCGTCCCTCTTGAGGGATCCCGCTTCGAGGGCGACGACCGCCTCGTGCTCGCGCACGACAAGGACCGGATCAAGGACGCCCCGAACGTCGACGAGGACGGGCACCTCGACCGCGCCCAGGAGGACGAGCTGTACTCCTACTACGGCGTCGGCAGCGCTGCCGCGCTGGGCGCCGACCAGCTCCGCACCCGCCGCTGGGAGGACGAGAGCGTGCTCGGTGACCGCGGTGTCGCCGACGACCGTTCGATGTTCGACCGTGACGGTGACGAACGTGGACCGGTGGGCGAGGTCCTGGACGGGCCCGACGGCTCCGTCGGCGACCGCCGCGGCGACGTGGGCCTCGACCCGCACGGCGGCGACGCCGCCTACGACCGCGACGTGACCTACGACCGCGACCGCGCCTACGACGACGGCCCGCTGCTGGACGGCGATCGTGACGGCCGCGGCCCGATCGAGGAGGTCCTCGACGGCCCGGACGACCCGGCCAACCCGCGTCGCAACTGACGCAGCCACAGCGAAGGGGGGCGCCCGTGAGGGGGCGCCCCCCTTCCTGTGCTCAGCTGGCCTGCGCGCTCAGGGGACCCGGTGCGTCCAGGCCTCGGTGAGGAACTTGGTCTCCATCAGCTCGCGCGCGGCCTCGAGCTCGGCGTCGGTGTAGCTGCCCGGACGCGTGGCGTGGGTCGCCGCGAACGAGGCCATGAAGCGGGCGATGATCTCGTCGCGGGGGAGGCCGGTCTGCGAGCGCATCGGGTCGACCCGCTTGTTGGACGACTTGGTGCCCTTGTCGGACATCTTCTCCCGGCCGATCCGCAGCACGTCGAGCATCTTGTCGGCGTCGATGTCGTAGGCCATCGTCACGTGGTGCAGCACCGCACCGGACGCGAACCGCTTCTGTGCGGCGCCCGCGATCTTGCCCTTCTCGGAGGCGATGTCGTTCAGCGGCACGTAGCGCGCCTTGATGCCCACGTCGGCCAGGGCCGTCATCACCCAGTCGTCGAGGAACGCGTAACTCTGCTCGAAGCTCAGCCCCTCCACCAGTGAGGTCGGGGCGTGCAGCGAGTAGGTGATGCAGTTGCCGGGCTCCATGAACATGGCCCCGCCCCCTGAGATGCGCCGCACCACGCGGATGCCGTGCCGGTCCGCGCCCTCCTGGTCGATCTCGTTGACGTAGCTCTGGAAGCTGCCCATGACCACGAGCGCCGAGTCCCAGTCCCAGAAGCGCAGGGTGGGCCCGCGGCGTCCGGCGGCCACCTCCTTGGTGAGCACCTCGTCGAGGGCGACGTGCATGGCCGGGTCCATGGTGACCGGGCCGATCAGGTCGAAGGTGTGGTCGGCCCAGCTGGTCGCGTGGCCGAGCGCGCGCCGCACGGCGATGCCCACGGCGGCCGGGGTGAAGCCGATCATCTCGACCCCCTCGGGCAGGACCGCCTCGATGGCGTCGCCCAACCCGGTGGCCGAGGTCGTCTCGGGCAGGCCGACGAGGGTGGCGTTGATGTCCTCCAGCGCCTCATCGGGCTCGAGGAAGAAGTCGCCCTGCACGAACGCCGACGCGATCCGGCCGTCGGCCACCTCCACCTCGGCGGCGACCAGCTTGCCGCCCGGAACCTTGTACTCCCCACGCATGGGGGCCAGCCTACTGAGGCGGTCCGGGCAGGTAGGGCGGCGGCTTGCGCTGGTTGTTGGCGATCTGGCCCAGCGCGATGCTGCCGATGATCGCGATGATGATGAACAGCCCCCAGTTGCCGGTGAAGATGGCCAGCACGATCGCGGCGGGCCAGATCACCCCGCGCGCGACGCCGATCCAGTCGGTGCCCCCCGACGGGGCCGGGACGCCGGCGTCCGGCTTCTGGACCGGGAAGGTTCCGCCGAACCCGGACGCCGGGGCGGGCGGGGGCGGGACGGCCAGGCCCCGGCCCACACCGGGACGGGGGTCGGGCAGGTCGCCGAACAGCGGGGCGAAGTCGGTGGCGTAGCGGGCGGCGAGGGCGGCCGAGAGCCGCTCGTCGAACTCGGTCGCGTCGAGGCGTCCGGCCTCGAAGTGCTCGCGCAGCATCGCGGCGGCGGCGTCCCGCTCGGCGTCCGACAGCCGCTGGGGGACCGGTTCGTGGGTCATGCAGCCCTCCTGTTCGCCCCCATCCTGTCACGACCGGCCCGCGCAGGCGCCGCCCGGCCGCTGGGACGCCCGCCCAAGCCAGCAGCGACGTGGCAGAGTTGTCCGCGGTCGTTTTTCGGAAGAGCACAGGGGGTCACCCATGCGTGTCGTACAGAAGTTCGGCGGTTCGTCGGTGGCGGACGCCGCCAGCATCAAGCGCGTCGCCAAGCGGATCGTCGACGCCAAGGAGCAGGGCAACGACATCGTCGTGATCGTGTCCGCCATGGGCGACACCACCGACGAGCTGCTCGACCTGGCCCAGGAGGTCAGCCCCAGCCCGCGGCCGCGCGAGCTCGACATGCTGCTGACCGCGGGTGAGCGCATGAGCGCGGCCCTGCTGGCGATGGCGATCAACGACCTCGGCCACACCGCCCGCTCGTTCACGGGCAGCCAGGCCGGCGTCATCACCACCGAGAAGCACGGCGACGCCCGCATCATCGACATCACGCCCGGCCGCATCCACACCGCGCTGGAGGAGGGTGACGTCGTCATCGTCGCCGGCTTCCAGGGCGTCTCGCAGACGACGAAGGACGTGACCACGCTGGGCCGCGGGGCGTCCGACACCACCGCGGTGGCGCTCGCCGCAGCCCTCGGCGCCGACTACTGCGAGATCTATTCCGACGTCGACGGTGTCTTCACCGCCGACCCCCGCATCGTGCCGGGTGCGCAGCGCATCCCCGAGATCCGGTACGAGGAGATGCTGGAGATGGCCGCCAACGGCGCCAAGATCCTGCACCTGCGCTGCGTCGAGTACGCCCGCCGCGAGAACGTCCCGGTGCACGTCCGGTCGTCGTTCTCCGACAAGCCGGGCACCTGGGTCAAGCACATCGACGAGGAGGATTCCGTGGAGAACCCCATCATCACCGGCATCGCGCACGACCGCCACGAGGCCAAGATCACCGTCGTCGGCGTGCCCGACCGCGTGGGTGCGGCCGCCGAGGTGTTCACCACCGTCGCGGCGGCCGACATCAACATCGACATGATCGTGCAGAACGTGTCGGTCGAGGGCGGCACCACCGCCATCTCGTTCACGCTGCCGCAGTCCGACGGCAACAAGGCCATGGACGCCCTCCGCGCGGCCCAGCCGACCATCGGCTTCACCGAGCTGATCTACAACGACAAGATCGGCAAGGTGTCGGTCGTGGGCGTCGGCATGCGCTCGCACCCGGGCGTCTCCGCCACCGCGTTCCGCGCGCTGGCCGAGGCGGGCATCAACATCGAGATGATCTCCACCTCCGAGATCCGCATCTCGGTGCTGGTCGACGTCGAGGACCTCGACAAGGCCGTCCGCGCCGTGCACACCGCCTTCGGCCTGGACGCCGACGGCCAGGCCGTCGTCTACGCCGGCACGGGTCGCTGATTTTCATCGCACCGCCGGCGTCACCGCGATAGCGTGCTGTGATGAGGCTGTTGATCACCGGCCCGCCGGGTGCGGGCAAGGGAACACAGGCGTCGGCCCTTGCGGAACGCTATGCGATCCCGGCGATTTCGAGCGGTGACATCTTCCGCGACAACATCAAGCGCCACACCCCCCTGGGGGATCGCGTCGTCGAGATCATCGCCCGCGGCGATTTCGTGCCCGACGTGCTCACCACGTCGCTGGTGTTCCAGCGCATCATCGAGCCTGACTGCCGGCGCGGCTGGCTGCTCGACGGGTACCCCCGGACGGCCGCCCAGGTGGAGGCGCTCGACATCGCGCTGGCCGAGACCGGCACCGCACTGGACGCCGTGATCGCGCTGGTCGCCGACCCCGAGGTGCTGGTGGCGCGCATGCTGAAACGCGCGCAGGAGCAGGGCCGCGACGACGACAACGCCGACTCGATCCGCCACCGGATCGAGGTCTACCACGCCCAGACGGCCGACGTGATCGCGCTGTACCGCGATCGGGGCATCGTGCTCGATGTCGACGCCATCGGTTCCGTCGACGAGGTGCGTGAGCGGATCTTCGCCGCCGTGGACGGACTGGTCGGCGCCCGCTAGCAAGTCGCCCCCCAGCCCCCAGCCCCCAGCCCCCGGCCCGGGTCCGGTATCCCTTGTCTCGTGCGGACCGAACTCATGCCGTGGCATGGCACAGGCATCGGGATTGACCTGATTCCGGGACAGACTCATGCCGGTGCATGAGTTCGGTCCGAGCCCTGGGTGATCAGGGCCGTGCCTTCGGCGTCCGGGGTATTCTTGCCCCCAGACAGGGGAGCGCCCGAGGGGGCGCTGAGAGTGCGGAGCACCGCAGACCCTCGAACCTGATCCGGTTAGCACCGGCGTAGGGAGTCGAGATCTCATTCGGCCACCGTGGCCGTCCCCTCCGAGAAGGAGGAACAACCATGCCGACCATCCGTCGTACCACCCTCGCCGTCGCCGCGGCGGCGGTCGGGAGCCTGGCGCTGGCGTCCTGTGTGGCGTCGCCGACCGCGACCCCGGCCAACACGCCGGACGCCCCGGGCCAGACCCCGGCGGCCACCAGCCAGGCGCCCGCGAGCAACGGCAAGCTCACGGTCGTCACGCACGACTCGTTCAACCTGGGCGAGGAGCTGATCGCGAAGTTCGAGGCCGACTCCGGCCTCGACGTGACCTTCGTGGCCCCCGGCGACGCCGGCACCGTGACCAACCAGCTCGTGCTGACCAAGGACTCCCCGCTGGGCGACGTCGTGTTCGGCATCGACAACACCTTCGCCGGGCGCGCGCTCGACGAGGGCGTGGTGGCGCCCTACGAGGCCACGACGATCCCGGCCGCCGACGCCGAGGCGCTCAAGGCCGACGACAGCCACCGCCTCACCCCGATCGACTTCGGCGACGTGTGCCTCAACGCCGACACCGCGTGGTTCGAGGCGAACGGCAAGGCGATCCCCGCCACGCTCGACGACCTGGTCAAGCCCGAGTACAAGGACCTCCTGGTCGTCTCCAACCCGGCCTCCAGCTCGCCCGGGCTGGCCTTCCTGACCGCGACGGTCGGCGCCAAGGGCGAGGGCTGGGTCGACTACTGGAAGCAGCTGAAGGACAACGGCGTGCTCGTCGCCAAGGACTGGACCGAGGCCTACTCCGTCCAGTTCTCCGGCTCCGCCGGCAAGGGCCCCCGCCCGCTCGTGCTGAGCTACTCCACCTCGCCGGCCTTCGAGGTCGTCGACGGCAAGGCCCCGACCCAGAGCCTGCTGGGCACCTGTTTCCGCCAGGTCGAGTACGCGGGCGTCATCGAGGGCGCGGCCAACCCCGAGGGCGCGGGGGAGTTCATCGAGTTCCTGCTCAGCCCCGAGGTCCAGGCCGACATCCCCGGCGAGATGTACATGTACCCGGCCGTCCGCAGCACCGAGCTGCCCGCCGAGTGGGTGCAGTTCGCCCCGCTGAGCGACAACCCCTTCACGGTCCCGGCCACCGAGATCGCGGAGCAGCGCGACAGCTGGATCCGCACCTGGACCTCGACCGTCGTCGGCTGAGTCGGCTGGGTCGGCCAAGGTGACCAGGCGCGTCGGGTGGACGCTGGCGGGGGCGGTCCCGCTGGCGTTCCTCGGCGTGTTCTTCGCCTGGCCGGTCGCCACGCTGGTGGCCCGGGGGTTCTTCCCCGACGGCGCCTTCTCGCTCGAGGGCTTCCAGCAGGTCTTCTCCGAACCGCGGACGTGGCGCGTCATCACCACGACCCTCGCGCAGGCGGCCGCCGGCACCGTCATGTCGGTCCTGCTCGGCGTCCCGGGGGCCTGGGTGCTCTACCGCACCCGGTTCCCGGGGCGCTGGCTGGTCCGCGCGATCGTGACGATCCCGTTCGTGCTGCCCAGCGTGGTGGTCGGCGTCGCGTTCAAGAGCCTGGTCATCTCGACCGGGCCGCTCGGCCACCTCGGCCTCGACCAGAGCTTCGCGATCATCGTCGCCAGCCTGGTGTTCTTCAACTACGCGCTCGTCGTCCGCACGGTGGGCGCCCTGTGGGCCTCCCTCGACCCGCGGACCGAGCAGGCGGCGTCCGTGCTCGGCGCCTCGCCCGCCCGTGTCTTCCTCACCGTCACCCTCCCCGCCCTGGCCCCGGCGATCTTCTCCGCGGCCGCCCTGGTGTTCCTGTTCTGCGCGTCGGCGTACGGCGTCGTGATGGTGCTGGGCGGCGCCGGCTACGGCACGATCGAGACCGAGATCTGGTTCCTCACCGCCCAACTGCTCGACCTCGGCGGCGCCGCGGCACTGTCGATCGTGCAGCTCGTCGTGGTGGGCGCGAGCCTCGTCGTCGCCAATCGGCTCCAGGCGACGCAGGCCCGCGGGCAGCGGCTGCGCACCGACTCCTCGGTCGAGTCCCCCTGGCGCCTGCGGCGCGACGCCCTGCCCACCCTCGTCACCGCCGCCGTCGTGGTGGGCCTGCTGCTGTTCCCGATCTCGACGCTGGTGCTCCGCTCGCTGACCACGGCGTCCGGCCTCGGCCTGGACCACTACCGCAACCTCGCCACCACCGGCGGCGGCACGCTGTCGGTCCCGGTCTGGGACGCCGTCGGCAACTCCCTGCGCACCGCCACCGTGGCCACGCTGCTGGCCCTGGCGCTTGGCCTGCTCGTCAGCCTCGTCGTCTCCCGCAGCCCCCGCAACGAACTCGGACGCCGCGGGCTCGGCCTGCTGGACGCCGCGTTCATGCTGCCGCTGGGCGTCAGCGCGGTGACGGTGGGGTTCGGGTTCCTGATCACGCTCAACCGCCCGCCCCTGGACCTGCGCAGCTCGATGATCCTGGTCCCCATCGCGCAAGCCATCGTGGCGCTGCCCCTCGTCGTGCGGGTGCTGCTGCCGGTCCTGCGGGCCATCGACCCGCGGCTGCGGGAGGCGGCGGCGGTGCTGGGGGCGTCCCCGGGCAAGGTGCTGCGCGACGTCGACCTCGCGTTCGTGGCCCGCGGCCTCGGGCTGGCGACCGGGTTCGCGTTCGCGACGAGCCTGGGCGAGTTCGGGGCGACGTCGTTCCTGGCCCGGCCCGACGAGCCGACCCTGCCCGTGGTGGTGTTCCGGCTGATCGGACGCCCCGGCCTGGAGAACCAGGGCATGGGCATGGCGGCCGCGGTGCTGCTGGCGGTCGGCTGCGCGGTCGTGATGGGGTTGGCTGAGAGGATGAGGCCGGAGGAGGCCACGACATGGTGAACGAGGCAGGCGCCGGGCTGGGCGTCGAGGACGTGGTGGTGCGCTACCGCGTCACCGGCAACGACCAGCGCTACACGACGCCGAGCAAGCGACCCGTGGTCACGTGGGTCCCGCCCAAGCGGCCGGCCCCGGGCGAGGTGCGCACGGTCACCGCGGTCGACGGCGTGTCCCTGCACGTGGCGCCCGGCGAGGTGGTCGCCCTGCTCGGCGCCTCGGGCTCGGGGAAGAGCTCGCTGCTGCGCGCGATCGCCGGCCTCGAGCCGCTGGCCGAGGGCCGCATCACCTGGGACGGCCGCGACCTCGCCGGCACCCCCACCCACAAGCGCAACTTCGGGATGATGTTCCAGGAGCCGGCGCTGTTCCCGAGCCTGACCGTCGGCAAGAACGTCGCCTACGGTCTCCACAAGCTGCCCCGCGGGCGCCGACCCGAGGTGGTCGACCGGTTCCTCGAGCTCGTCGGCCTGCCCGGCTACCAGGACCGCAAAGTCACCGAGCTCTCGGGCGGCCAGGCCCAGCGCGTCGCCCTGGCCCGCGCGCTCGCCCCCGCCCCCCGCCTGCTCCTGCTCGACGAGCCGCTCTCGGCCCTCGACCGGGGCCTGCGCGAGCACCTGGTCGAGGTGCTCGGCGAGGTGCTGCGCCGCACCGGCACGACCGCCGTCCACGTCACGCACGACCAGGACGAGGCCTTTGCCCTCGCCGACCGCGTCGCGATCCTCGCCGACGGCCAGCTGCTGCAGCTCGACACACCCGACGCCCTGTGGCGGCGCCCGGCGAGCGCCGACGTGGCCACCTTCCTCGGCTACTCGACGTTCCTCACCCAGGTCGACGCGGAGGCCCTCGGCCTCGGCGAGCTCGCAGCCCGCCACGTCGTCGCGCTCGGCCCCGAGAGCCTGTCGGTCGACCCGAACGGGCTGCAGGTCGCGGTGCGTGAACAGCGCGGACGCCGTGGCTACGTCTCCGTCACCGTCCTGCTCCCCAGCGGCCAGAAGGCGGAGCTTCGCCTGCCGGAGAAGATCGGGTCGGCCACGGTCGGGGTGAGGACCGACGCGGACGCCGTGGCGGTCATCGGCTGACTGACGAGGGGGAACACGCATGAAGGTGGGGATCGTGCTGGGCTCGGTGCGCGACGGGCGCGCGGGCGAGGCCGTGGCGAACTGGGTGGCCAAGGGGGCCGCCGGTCGGGAGGCGACCTACGAGCTCATCGACCTCAAGGCGTTCGACGTGCCGCTGTTGACCACCAACACGCACCCGATGAGGGCGAAGAAGTCCTACGACGACGAGCGCGTGCAGGCGTGGAGCGACGCCATCGACGCGTGCGACGCGTACATCTTCGTGACGCCCGAGTACAACCACGGCGTCCCGGGGGCGCTCAAGAACGCCGTCGACAGCCTCGGGCAGGAGTGGGTCGGCAAGACCGCCGCCCTGGTCGGCTACGGCTCGGTGGGCGGCGTGCGCGCGATCGAGAACTGGCGCCTCGTGCTGGCCAACTTCTCGATGACCGTGACCCGGGCCGAGCTCAACCTGAACTCCTTCTTCGACTGGGCCGACGGGTTGTTCGCCCCGCTCGAGCGCCGGACGCAGGAGCTCACCGACCTCCTCGACGCCCTGGAGAAGGCGGCCGGCTAGGCCTCCTCGGCGAGGCGTCCCTCGATCTCGCGGGCGGCCTTGCGCAACGTCGCGACCATCGGACGCACCATCGGCGGCTCGAACCGGCTGGCCGGCATCGCGATGCCCAGGGAGGCGATCGCGACCCCGTCGGGGTCGTGAATGGCGTGCCCGAGCGCGAGCACGCCGCGCTCGGACAGCCCTTGGCCCCTCAGGCGCCTGCGCGTAGAGGGCCAGGACCTCCTCGTCGGTGAGCTCGGCGAGGATCGCCAGCCCGCCCGACGTGCGAAGAGGTTCAGTCCAACGAGACGATGGACGTCAACGCCCGCCGTGAGGGCACCGAGGTCCAGGAGTTCACGTCCGGCAAGCGCGCCGACGTGCTCATCATCGGGGGCGGCATCGGCGGCCTCGCCGCGGCCACCGCCCTCACCCAGAAGGGCCTCACGGTCAAGCTGTACGAGCGCCAGCGCGAGTTCGGCGAGGTCGGGGCCGGCATGCAGATCGCCTCGAACTGCACCAGCATCCTCGACGACCTGGGCCTGCTCGACGAGGCCAAGCGCCTCGGCGTCGTCCCCGACCGCATGGTCATGAAGGACGCCGTGGACGCCCCGCGAGCTCATCCACCTCGACCTGCGCCGGGTGGAGGAGCGCTACGGGACGCCCTACATGGTGATCCACCGCTCCGACCTGCACGGCATCTTCCTGCGCGCCGCACAGCGCCAGGGCGTCGAGCTGCACGGCGGCATGAAGGCCGTCGCGTACGACAACGTCGACGGCGGCGCCCGGGTCACGTTCGACGACGGTTCCACCGACGAGGCCGACGTGGTGATCGCCGCCGACGGCATCCACTCGGTCGCGCGCGCCTCGATCGTGCAGGACGAGCCCGTCAGCTCGGCCTACGTCGCCTACCGCGGCGCCGTGCCGATCGAGCTCGCCGCCGAGAACGACATCGACCCCGACGCCGTCCAGGTCTACGTCGGCCCCGGCTGCCACTTCGTGCAGTACGCCCTGCGCGCGGGCGAGATGTTCAACCAGGTCGCGGTCTTCGAGTCGCCCAAGGCCCTCGCCGGGCACCTGCGTGACGAGGAGCGCCTCGCGCGCAACGCCGTCTTCGACGGCCTCGACCCGCACGAGTGGGCGTTCACCGACTGGGTCTGGGGCCCGACCGCCCTGTTCCCCGAGGACGAGCCCGCGATGTACGAGCCGATCCCGATCCGCTGAGCGGACGACGACGCCGAAGGGCCGGATCTGCGTGGATCCGGCCCTTCGTGGTCGGGGTGACAGGATTTGAACCTGCGACCTCATCGTCCCGAACGATGCGCGCTACCAAGCTGCGCCACACCCCGATGGCCTCTAGGGCCGAGGAAGAGCATATCCCACGCCGGGTGGAATCTCACATCGCGTCCGAGCGCGGCGTCAGGGTCAGGAGGGTGACCTCGGGCGGACACGCGAACCGGTAGGGGGCGAACGGCGACATGCCGACCCCGGCGGAGACGTGGACCTGCGCGGTCCGCCCGCCGGCGCTGTGCTCGAAGAGGCCCTTCGCCTTCTCGGGCGGCAGGTCGCAGTTGGTGACGATCGCCCCGCGGCCCGGGATGCAGACCTGGCCGCCGTGCGTGTGGCCGGCCAGGACCAGCCCCACCCCGTCGGCGGTCATGGCGTCGAGGATCCGGAGGTAGGGGGCGTGCGTGACGCCGATCTCGACCGCGTCATCGGACGCCGGCCCCGCGACGGCCGGGTAGTCGTCCCGACCGTGGTGGGCGTCGCCGGTGCCGCGGAAGCGCAGCTTCTGGCCGTTCACCTCGAGCTCGGCCCGGCGCTCCTCCAGGTAGGTCCACCCGATGCCCTCGAGGGCCGCGCGGAGGGCGTCCGTCGGCAGGGGGTCGGGACTGCGCTTGCTCGGCTTGGACGACCCGAGCAGGTACTTCACCGGCAGGTTGAACCGGGGCAGCTCGAAGTCGTTGGAGCCGAACACGAACACGCCCGGGACCTCGACGAGGCGTCCGAGGGAGTCGATGAGCGGCTCGACCGCGTCGGGGGAGGAGATGTTGTCCCCGGTGGTCACGACCACGTCGGGCTGCAGGCCCGCGAGCCCGCGGAGGAAGTCCCGCTTGCGGGTCTGCCGGGGGAGCAGGTGGATGTCGGACACGTGCAGCAGCCGGATCGGGTCGGCCCCCGGGGGCAGGACCGCCACCGGGAAGCGTCGCACCTGGAACGCGGTGCGCTCGATCCCGATGCCATACGCGAGGCAGCCCGCGCCGACGGCCGCCGCGCCGGCGGCGAGGCGGCCGATCACCCGCGGCCCCTGGGCGGCTCAGCCGGCGGGGGCTCGCTGGGCGGCTCCGACGAGGGCGGGGCGCTGTTCGGGTCGGGCGTCGGCTCCGGCTTGGGGGCCGGGCCGGACGAGACCAGCAGGCGGATGGTGCTGAACTGCGGCGCGCGGTCCCGCGGCGAGATGCCGAGGAAGGTGCCGGCGGGCTCGGCGTTCTCCTGCTGGCTGATCGAGGTGCCGAAGCCGGCCTCCTGCAGCTTCGCGCGGCACTCGTTGAGGCCCAGGCCCGAGCAGCTGGGCACCGAGACCGTCGGCGGCACGTACTGGGTCGGGGGCACGAAGCGGTCGCGCGGCATGCCCTCGAGCGCCGCCCGCATGGCCGGCAGCCAGATGCCCTGGCCGGCTTCGCGGCCCGAGCTGCCGCGCAGGCGGGCGGTGCCGCTGCGCACGGGCTGGTTCTGCAGCTTGATGTTGTCGTACTTCTGGCCCTTGAAGCGCTCGTGCATGGGGTCGATGCCGATCATCGCCGCGCCGGCGAGGTTGGGCGTGTAGCCGACCAGCCAGACGGCCTTGGTGTTGCTGCCGTCGGTGCCGGTCTTGCCGGCCAGGTCGTAGCCCCGGATGTTGGAGCTGGACGCCGTGCCGCCGTTGAACGGACCGCGCATCACGTCGGTGATCCGGTCGGCGATCTCGGGGGGGATCACCTGCTCGCAGTTGGCCTGGGGGACCTCGAACTCCTTGCCGGCCTTGTTGACCACACCCTTCAGCAGGATCGGGTCGCAGCGCATGCCGCGCGCGGCCAGCGTCGCGTAGGCGTTCGCCAGGGAGATGGGCGACGACTCTGCTGCGCCGAGCGTGAACGACGGATAGTTGGACAGGACGTTGATGTCCTCGCCCTTCTTGTACTGGATCTTCAGGCCCAGCGTCTCGGCCATCCTGATCGAGTCGCAGATACCGACGTCCTGCTCCAGGGCGATGAAGTAGTTGTTCACCGAGTGCTTGGTGCCCGAGTACATGTCGAAGGTCCCGGATCCGCCGGCGTTGCGCGGGTCGTACGGGCTGTTGAACCGGAACGGACCATCGCAGTTCTTGAAGATCTCGCCCTTCCAGTCGCGCTGCTTCGGGGCGTCGTAGGTGCGGCTGGTCGGGTAGCCCTTGGCGATGGCCGCGGCCAGCACGAACATCTTGTAGGTCGAGCCACCGAAGTAGCCGGCCGCCTTGCCGATCTCCTTCTCCATCGCGTAGTTCAGGAACGTCTCGCCGGGGTTGGTGCCGATGTTGGGCCGGCTCTGCGCCATACCCTTGATCAACCCGGTGCCGGGCTCGATCATCACCATCAGCCCGATGACGGGGTCGGTGGGGTGCACGTAGTTCGACACGGCGGACTGGGCCGCGCGCTGGGTGCGCCCGTCGATCTCGGTCTGGATGGTGAGGCCGCCGCGCTCGACCATCCGCTCGCGGGACGCCCGGTCGGGGCCCAGGCTCGGCATCTGCAACAGGACCTCGAGGACCGTGTTGCACAGGTTCTGGAACTCAGAGGCCACGCACCCGTGCGGGGTCTCGGTGACCAGCGCCGGGTCGAAGCCCGTCTCCTTGGCGGCGGCCACCTGGGCCTTGGTCACCGCCGGGATGAAGTGCCACACCTCGGGCTTGTCGGCCTGGCTGAGCATGACGTCCAACACGTTGTTGCGGCGCTCGAGCGCGATCTTGGGGTAGCGGATGGGGTCGGACGTGGCCGGGTTGCGCACAAGGCCCGCGAGCATGGCCGACTGGGTCAGGTCGAGGTCCTTGGCGGAGACGTTGAAGTACCGCTTGGCGGCCGCCTCGACGCCGTAGGCGCCAGCCCCGTAGTAGGAGAGGTTCAGGTAGCGCTCGAGGATCTCGTCCTTGCTGAGCTTCTCCTCCAGCGCGATCGCATAGCGGAGCTCGAGCAGCTTGCGGGCGAAGGTGCGGTCGTAGGCGGCGGCGATGCCCTCGGCGTCGTTGTCGGCGACGGCCTTGTCGAGCAGCGCGAGCTTCACGTACTGCTGGGTGAGGGTCGAGCCGCCCTGCATGTTGCCGCTGGAGGTGCGCACGAGGGCGCGCAGCGTGCCGCGGAGGTCCAGGGCGCCGTGGAGGTAGAAGCGCTGGTCCTCCACGGCCATCTGGGCCTGCTTCATGGTGTCGGAGATCTCCGACAGCGGCACGTAGGCACGGTTCTCGTCGAAGAAGTTGGTCAGGACCGTCCCGTCGGCCATGAGCACCGTCGACCCCTCGGCGGGGGGAGGCGTCTCGATGTCCTTCGGCAGCGCCTGCAGCGCGTTGGCGCTGACCTTGGCGAGTTCGGCGGTCACTCCTGCCGCGGGCACGGCGACACCGGCCACGAGGACCCCGCCGAGGACGCTGACGAGGAGGAACATCAAGGCCGAATACAGTTTGCGACCCACGGTTGGTGCACGCATGGGGTCCAGAGTACGTGATCAACCTGTCAAGCCCCGCGAGCGCCCTCGCGGGGCGGCTGCGACGATGGCAGTTGGCGGCAACACCGTTGTGAAAGTTGCACACATCCCTCTACCATGTTGTGACGCGGTGAGGGTCACCCCGTGTGGCAAGGGAAGAAGGTCGGGCAATGACGCTCATCGAGACCGACGACTGGACGCTGCAGGCGAAGTGCCGCGGGATGCAGGACAAGCTGTTCCCCGAGGGCGCCGACCAGAAGCGTGCGCGTGCGGTCTGCATGGGCTGCTCCGTCCGTTCCCAGTGCCTCGCCGAAGCCCTCGACAATCGCATCGAGTGGGGCGTGTGGGGTGGCATGACCGAGCGTGAGCGCCGCCAGTTGCTCCGCCAGCGCACCGACATCTCGTCGTGGCAGTCGGTGCTCTGCGGCAAGAAGAAGGACGACTGACCCCGACACCCCCGATGGGTAGGGTGTGCCCATGACCAAGTGGGAATACGCCACCGCACCGGTCCTGGTGCACGCGACCAAGCAGATCCTCGACAACTGGGGCGCCGACGGCTGGGAGCTCGTCTCCATCGTGCCCGGCCCCAACCCGCAGAACGTGGTGGCCTACTTCAAGCGCCCGCTGCCGGAGGCCCAGTGACCACCCCCTCCCAGCGCCTGGCCGAACTGGGCCTCGAGCTCCCGCCCGTCGCCGCCCCCGTGGCCGCCTACGTCCCGGCCACGGCTTCCGCCGGCCTGGTGATGACCTCGGGCCAGCTGCCCACCGTCGCGGGCACGCTCGTCGCCACCGGCAAGGTGGGCGCCGACCTGACGCTGGAGCAGGCCACCGACGCCGCGCGGACCGCGGCCCTCAACGCCCTGGCCGCGGCGGCGTCCGTGACCGGCGGGCTCGACAGCATCGCCCGCATCGTGAAGGCCACCGTCTTCGTGGCGTGCACGCCTGACTTCACCGGCCAGCCGCAGGTCGCCAACGGCGCCAGCCAGCTGTTCGTCGCGGTCTTCGGCGATGCCGGCCAGCACGTGCGCAGCGCGGTCGGGGTGCCGGTGCTGCCGCTGGACGCCCCCGTCGAGGTCGAGCTGACGGTCGAGCCCGCCTGAGCCCATGCAGCAGCCCCAGGCGATCGACGCCGCCCTCGCCGAGCTCTACCCCGAGGCCCGGTGCGAGCTCGACTTCACCTCCCCGCTGGAGCTGCTCGTCGCCACCGTCCTCTCGGCCCAGTCGACCGACCGCCGCGTCAACGCGGTGACGCCCGCGATCTTCGCGCGGTACCCGGACGCCGCGGCCTACGCCACCGCGGACCCGGCCGAGATGGAGGAGCTGATCCGGCCCACGGGCTTCTTCCGCGCCAAGACGGGCCACCTGATCGGCCTCGGCGCCGCACTGGTCGACAAGTTCGGCGGCGAGGTGCCCGGCACGCTGTCCGAGCTGGTGACCCTGCCCGGCGTGGGCCGCAAGACCGCCAACGTGGTGCTCGGCAACGCCTTCGGGGTGCCCGGCATCACGCCCGACACCCACTTCATCCGACTGTCGAACCGCTTCGGCTGGGTCTCCTCGAAGAACCCCGACGCCGTCGAGCGGGCGGTCGGCGACCTGTTCGACCCCGCCGACTGGGTCATGCTCTGCCACCGCGTCATCTGGCACGGCCGACGCCGCTGCCACGCGCGGCGCCCCGCGTGCGGTGCCTGCCCGTTGGCCGGCCTGTGCCCCGCGTACGGCGAGGGCCCGACCGACCCCGAGGTGGCGGCGAAACTCGTTCGGGAGCCGCGCGCATGAGGAGGGTCGTGGCCTTCCTGGCCGCGTCCGCGCTGTTCGCCGGCTGCGGGGTGTCCAGCGACCCGGCGCCCGCGGTGCGGGTCGACCCAGGGCTGGTCGCCCAGCGCGAGGCGGCCGGGATCGCGGACTGCCCCGAGACCCCGGCGGAGGCCGCGCCGGTGGCCGACGGCCTGCCCGACCTGCTGCTCGGCTGCCTCGGCTCGGGGCGGCAGGTGAACCTCGCCGCGCTCCGCGGTACCCCGATGGTGGTCAACATCTGGGCGCAGTGGTGCGCCCCCTGCCGGCTGGAGGCGCCCTTCCTGAAGGAGTTCGCCGCGCGCGCCGGCGACGACGTCCTCGTCCTGGGCATCGACTACGCCGACCCCGACCCCGCGCTGGCGCTGGAGTTCGCCGCGATGGCCGGTTGGACCTACCCGCACGCCACCGACCCGCTGAAGCGCACGGCGGGCCCGCTCCGGTTCCAGGGCATCCCCATCACCCTCTACGTCGACGCCGACGGTCGCATCGCGTACCGCGAGGTCGGAGGCATCACCTCGACCCAGCAGCTCGTCGACGGCGCGCAGGAGCACCTGGGGGTGGGCGTGTGACCCGCATCCCGACCGTCCTGTCCGACCTCGGCGTCAAGCTCGCCGAGCCCGACGGGGGCGCGCGCGTCGTGCGGGGGCGTCCGGGTCGCCGGGGACGCAAGGCCGCGGTGCTGATCCTGTTCTCGGGGCCCGACCGGGCCCGGCCCGAGGACCTCGAGCTGGTGCTCATCGAGAAGTCGGCCACCCTGCGCAAGCACGCCGGCCAGTGCGCGTTTCCGGGCGGAGGCGTGGAGGAGTCCGACCCCTCGAGCGAGGCGGCCGCCCTGCGCGAGGCCCGCGAGGAGGTGGGCGTCGACGCCGCGACCGTCGAGCTGCTCGGCGTCCTGCCGCCGGCGCACGTGGCGGTGACCGGCTACGACGTCACCCCGGTGGTCGCTTGGTGGCGCGAGCCGCACCCGCTCGAGGTGGTCGACACCGTCGAGATCGGTGCGGTGCACACCATCAGCGTGGGCGACCTCGTCGACCCGGCGAACCGGCTCACGTGGCGCCTGCCCATGGGCTACCAGGGGCCGGCGTTCGTCGTCGGCGAGCTGTTCATCTGGGGCTTCACCGGCCACCTCATCGACGGGCTGCTGGACCTCGCCGGCTGGTCCCGGCCGTGGGACCCCCGCCGCATGGAGTTGGTCCCCGAGCGGTTCCTGCACCGGGCGGGGCTCGACACCGGCCAGTGAGCCTGGCTCAGGCGAGGCGCGTGTAGGCGTCCGGACGCCGGTGGCTCGCCCCCCAGACCTCCCGCTCCCGCCAGTCGCGGATGGCCTCCATGTCGAACCGGAACGGCACCAGTTGCGGGCGCGCGTCGGCCTTGACGAGCAGCGGGTCGAGGGGGCGTCCGTCCAGGTCGAACACGATCGGGGTGTAGGCCGAGGACTGGCCCCACCCGTCGCCGGGATAGTTCGACGAGGCGATCGCGATCATGTTCTCGAAGGCGCGCGCCTCGAGCTGGTGGGCGCGCACGGGGTTCCACGCGGTCGCGTTGGGCACGAGCACGACCTCGGCGCCGGCCAGCATCAACTCGCGGGCGCTCTCGGGGAACTCGCGGTCGAAGCAGGTCATCACGCCCAGCTCGACGCCGTCGAAGGTGGCGGTCGCGAACCCCGTCCCGGGGGTCAGCGCCGCCTCGGCGTCGTAGCGCAGGGTGTGCACCTTGTCGTGGCGGAGCAGGAGCTCGCCCCGGCGTCCGATGACCAGGGTGGTGTTCGTCGGCCCGCCCGGGTGCTCGGCCAGGAGGCTGACGGCGACCCCCACGCCCAGCTCGGCGGCCGTCTCGCGGAAGCCGGCCACCCACGGCCCGTCGACCGGGGTGGCGAACGACGTGTCGATCGGGAGCGCGTAGCCCGTGGACCACATCTCGGGGAACAGGACCAGGTCGGCCCCAGCGGCCGCCGCCTCCCGCACGATCCGCTGCCCCAGCGCGAGCGACCCCGCGAGGTCGTTGCGCGGTGCGTGGTACTGCACGCCCGTGACCCGGAACGTGGACCGGGTGCGGGGCTGGCGGCGGGACGTGGCGGACCTCCTGCAGGGGGACGTGTCCCCGTGATTGTGTCATGCCCGCGTGGTGGGCCTTGTCACTGGCTATTTTCGTCGCGGAACACCAAGATGGCGTCATGAACCCGTCGACTCCGTGGTGGTCCAGCTCCGTCGTCTACCAGGTGTACCCACGCTCCTTCGCCGACAGCGACGGGGACGGGTACGGCGACGTCCGGGGCATCATCGACCACCTCGACCACATCGCCGGGCTCGGCGTCGACGTGGTGTGGCTCTCGCCGATCTTCGCCTCCCCCCAGGACGACAACGGCTACGACATCGCCGACTACCAGGCGATCGACCCGATGTTCGGCACGCTGGCCGACGTCGACGAGCTGACCGAGGCCGTCCACGCGCGCGGGATGAAGCTCGTGATGGACCTGGTGGTGAACCACACCTCCGACGAGCACGCGTGGTTCGTCGAGTCCCGCGACCCGGCCTCGCCGAAGCGGGACTGGTACGTCTGGCGCCCCGCGCGGGACGGGTTCGAGCCGGGCACGCCCGGGGCCGAGCCCACCAACTGGGGCTCGTTCTTCGGCGGCTCGGGCTGGGCGTTCGACGAGGCGTCGGGGGAGTACTACCTGCACCTGTTCAGCCGCAAGCAGCCCGACCTCAACTGGGAGAACCCCGAGGTCCGGCAGGCCGTGTACGCGATGATGCGCTGGTGGATCGACCGGGGCGTCGACGGCTTCCGCATGGACGTGATCAACCTGATCAGCAAGACCCACCCGCTCGCCGACGGCGCCGTGAACCCGGGCGACCCCTACAGCTTCGAGATCGAGCGCGTGGCCAACGGCCCGCGCCTGGTGGAGTTCCTCGAGGAGATGAACCGCGAGGTCGGCATCACCGAGAAGCGCCTGTTCACGGTGGGTGAGATGGTCGCCTGCGACCTCGAGCACGCCCGCGAGTACACCGCGCGCGAGCACGACCGGCTCGGCATGGTGTTCACCTTCGAGCACGTCTCGCTCGACCACGCCGGCGGCAAGCTCTCACCGATCCCGCTGCACCTGCCCGACCTGAAGAAGAACCTCGCCCGCTGGCAGGAGGGCCTCGCCGAGGACGGCTGGAACTCGCTGTACTTCGAGAACCACGACCAGCCCCGGTCGGTCAGCCGGTTCGGCGACGACTCACCCGAGCACCGGGTGGCCTCGGCGAAGGCACTCGCGACGGTGCTGCACCTGCACCAGGGGACGCCGTACGTCTACCAGGGTCAGGAGATCGGCATGACGAACGCCGGGTTCACCCGGATCGACCAGTACCGCGACATCGAGGCCGTGGGCATGCACCGGCAGGCGCTCGAGGCCGGGGTCCCGGAGGAGCAGGTGCTCGCCGGGCTGGGAGCGATGGGGCGCGACAACGCCCGGACGCCGATGCCCTGGACGCCCGAGGGCGGCTTCACGACCGGGACGCCGTGGCTCCCGCTCAACGCCACCACGGCGTCCGTCAACGTGGCCGACGACGTGGCCGACCCCGACGGCGTGTACGCCCACTACCGGCGGCTGATCGCGCTGCGGCGCGAGCTGGAGGTCGTGCGCATGGGCGCGTTCGAGCTGCTGCTGCCCGAGGACGAGAAGCTGTGGGTGTTCACGCGCACGCTCGGCGACGAGCGGCTGCTGGTGGTGGCGAACATGTCCTCGCACGCCGCGAGGGTGCCCCTGGCCGAGCTGCCCTCGATCGAGGACGCGGAACTGCTGGTGGCGTCGGTCCACCCCGGGACCGACCTCCAGACCCTGGCGCCGTGGGACGCGCGGGTCTACCGGCTCAGGGCCTGACCTCGGGCGTGGTGCGCGGCGCGCCGGCGACGATGGCGCGCACGTTGGCGTTGCCCTGGTCGACCGCGCCGGTGACGGCCTCGATGCTGCGGTTGGCCTCGGCGATCGTGCGCTCGGGGGCGCTGACCTTGACCTTGTTCTTGCCGATGAGCACGAGGATGCCGGCGACGACCAACAGGATCACGGCCATCGTCAGGAAGCCCAGGGTGAACGCCCAGATGATCGGGACGACGCCCTGGTAGAGCGCGCTCAGCGCGAGGCCGCCGCAGATGAAGAGCAGGGTCGCGGCCTGGATCGCGAAGTAGCCGGCGGCTCCGAACATGCCCGCCCCGATGCCGGCGCGCTTGACCTGCGGCATCATCTCGGCCTTGGCGAGTTCGATCTCGCCCTTGATGATGGTCTGGACGTCCGCGGTGATGTCCTTGATGACCTCACCGATCTGCGGCTCTGCCATTCCACTTCCTCCCCGTCGGCTACCGGTCATGCTAGCGGGCGTCACAATCGGATGCGCAGGCCTTCCGTGGGGGCGTCCAGTTGCGAGGTGAACTCGGAGTGGTCGACGCGGGCGCGCCAGCAGGCCACGCGATAGGGCAGCAGCAGCGGCTCGGGGACGCGCGCTGACGACTCGTAGAGCTCGCCCACGTCCGCCATGAGCCGGCTCAGCCGGTCCTGCTCCAGGTCGGGGAACCGGCGCGCCACCATGCCGAGCAGGTCGACCCGGCTGATGGGCACCCAGAGTCGGTGGCTGCGTTGCTCGACCTCGCCGAAGAAGGTGGACCCCTCGAGCCGGTCGATGCTCTCGGTGCCGTAGGCGCCCGCCATGGCCTGCGGGTCGACGTCGCGCAGGAGGGCGGTGAGCCGGCGCACCCACGGGACCGAGTCGTCGCGCACCGTGTAGCTGACCGCGAGGTGCCCGTGCGGGGCGAGGACGCGGGCGATGGAGGCCAGCGCGCCCTCGGCGAGGTCGTGCAGCGACTGGTGGACGTGGACGACGTCGAACGCCATCGCCGCGAACGGGAGGTGGTCGGCCGCCGCCACCGTCGGCAGGGCGCGCGGGGCGCGGTTCAGCAGGGCCCGGACGCCGGCCCGGCTCGTGTCGCAGGCCACCAGGTCCGCGCCGGTCCGGGTGAGGGCGGCACCCAGGGGGGCCGCGGACCGGCCGAGCAGCAGCACGCGCGGGGTGGGCAGGGGGTGACCGTCGGACGCCGCGGCCAGCCACTCGAGCGCGGCCTGCGGGAACGCGGGCTGGGTGGAAGCGGTCATGGGCCCGATCGTATGTCAAGGGGTGTCGGCGGCTGTGGATGGACGCCACGACTTGTCCACAGCGGTCGGATCGGGTGCGCGGGGTCGGGCGTCGCGGCCCAAGGTCCGGGCGTGGACAGGGACGACGAGGTGCTGCTGGTGACCGCCGACGGGCCGCTGCGGGACGCCGTGGAGGCGACCGCCGCGGCGCTGGGGTTGCGCGTGCGCGTCGTGGACGTGGACGGCGCCCTGGCGCGCTGGCCGTCCGCCCGGGTCGTGCTGGTCGGGGGCGATCGGGCCGCGGCCCTCGCCTCGACCGGCCCCCACCGGCGACCGCACGTCTACCTGGTCGGGTTCGACCCGGTCGAGCTGGGCACGTGGTCGATGCCGCTGGGGGCGGAGGTGATCCCGTTGCCGCAGGGCACGGCCTGGCTGGGCGGTGTGCTGGCTGCCGACGCGGGGCCGGACTCACGGACCGTGGCGGTCGTGGGCGGGTCCGGCGGGGTGGGGGCGTCCACGCTGGCGGCGGGGCTGGCCCTGGCCGCGGTGCGCCGCGGCCTGACCTGCGCGCTGGTGGACCTCGACCCGCTGGGCGGCGGCCTCGACCTGGTGTTGGGCGCGGAACGGGCGCCGGGGTGGCGCTGGCCGCGCCTGCTCGGGGCGCGTGGCGAGGTTGGCGACGTGCGGGGCGTGCTGCCCGTCGTCGAGGGCGTCACGGTGGTCGCCATGGGGCGGGGGCCGGACGAAGGGGCGCTCACGGTCGAGTCGGTGGGTGCGGTGCTGGGCTCGCTGGGCCGCCACCACGGGCTCGTGCTGCTGGATCCCGGTCGCGTCCCGCTCCCCGCCGCGCGGCAGGCGGTGCGGGGCGCCGAGGCGACGGTGCTGCTGGCCGGCGGCGGCGTGCGGGCCGTGGCCGCCGCGTCGCGGGTCGCTGCCGGCCTGGAGGGGGCCGGCGCGGGCGTGGTCGTGCGCCGCGCCCCCGGCGGGCCGCCGGTCACGGTCGTCGCCGACGCCGTGGGGTTGCCCTGCTGGGGCGACGTGCCGACCGACCGTCGCGTGGCCGCCGACGCCGAGGCGGGTGAGCCGCCGGGGGGCGAGCGCTCCCGCTGGGGGAAGGCCGTGGCGCGCGTCCTGGAGCGGGTGTGGCAGGAGGCGTGCGATGTCGGTTGACCTGGACGAGGTGCGGGCCCGGCTGAGCGCCCTGGGGCAGTTGGCGCGGCCGGCGGAGGTGGCGGAGGCGCTCGGCTGGCTGGGCTACGTCGTCAGCGACACCTCGGTGCTGGACACGGTGGACGCGCTGCGCCGCGAGTCGGAGGGGGCCGGGCCGCTCGACGAGCTGCTGCGCCTGCCCGGGGTGACGGACGTGCTGGTCAACGGCCCCGAGGAGGTGTGGCTCGACCGCGGGCGGGGCCTCGAGCTGTGCGGGGTGCGGTTCGCCGACGACGAGGCCGTGCGCCGGCTGGCGGTGCGGCTTGCGGCACTGGTGGGTCGCCGCCTGGACGATGCCTCGCCCTTCGTGGACGCGCGCCTGCCCGACGGCACCCGCGTGCACGCCGTGCTGGCCTGCATCGCCGGCCGTACCTGCGTGTCGCTGCGCGTGCCGGCGCGCGTGCGCCTGACGCTGGACGACTGGGTGGCGCGGGGATCCCTCACGCCGCTGGGGGGCGACCTGGTGCGGGGCATGGTGGCCGGCCGCGCCGCCTGCCTGGTCTCGGGCGGGACGGGGTCGGGCAAGACGACCTTGCTCGCCACGATGCTGGGGGAGGTGCCGGCCGACGAGCGGATCGTCGTGGTCGAGGACTCCCGCGAGCTCGCGCCCGACCACCCCCACGTGGTGCACCTCGAGGGCCGCACGGCGAACGCCGAGCGGGTCGGGTCGGTGACGCTGACCGACCTCGTCCGCAACGCGCTGCGCATGCGCCCCGACCGGCTGGTCGTCGGCGAGGTGCGCGGTGCCGAGCTGGCCGATCTGCTCGCGGCGCTCAACACCGGGCACGAAGGCGGGTGCGGCACGGTGCACGCCAACAGCGCGGGCGCGGTGCCCGCCCGGCTGGAGGCGCTCGGGGCGCTGGGCGGGTTGTCCCGGCACGCCCTGCACGCGCAGGCCGCGGCGGGCCTCGATGCGGTCGTGCACGTGCGGCGGGACCGGTCGGGCCGGCGCTGCGTGGAACAGGTCGCCGTCCTGGCGGCCGGCACCGACGGGCTGGTCACCGCCACCCCGGCCGTGTCCTGGACGGCCGACGGGCGCGAGGAACGCGGGCCGGCGTGGCCCCGGGTGGCGGGGTGGCTGCCGTGATGGCGTGGGTGGCCGCCCTGTGCGCGGGGCTGGCGGCGTGGTGGCTGGTGCCCGGGGCGTCCGAGGGCCTGGGGCGCCTGGCGAGCCGGCCGGCCGTGGTGCGGCCCCGGCGTGCGGCTCCGCGGGTCGGGCTGGCGGCGCTCGCGACGGCGGCCGTCGTCGTGGCGGCCGGGGTGCTCGGCGGGCCGGGGGGAGCGGCGGTCGCGCTCGCGGTCGCCCAGGTTGTGGGCTGCGTGGTGCTGCTGGCCGTCCGGCGCGCGGCGCGGGCGGCCCGAGCCCGGCGGCGGGCGGAGGTGGTCCACGCCGGCGAGCTGGTGGCGGGGCTCCTGCGCGTCGGGCGCGTGCCGGGCACGGCCCTGGTCGAGGCGGCCCAGGATGCCCCCGTGTTGCAGGTTGCCGCGGCCGAGTTCAGTGCGGGCGGCGAGGTGCCGGCGGCGTTGCGCCGCTCGCTCGGGCCGGCCGGCCACGAGGGGCTGTCGGACCTAGCGGCCGCCTGGGAGGTCTCGGTGCGGACCGGGGCGTCCCTGGTGGGGGCCGTCGACGCGGCGGCCGCCCGGCTGGCGGCGGAGCAGGACGTGGCCCGGGTGGTCGACGCCGAGCTGTCGGCGGCCAGGCTGGGTGGGCGGGTGATGGCGGGCCTGCCGCTGGTCGGGTTGGGCCTGGGCTTCGCATTGGGCGGGGACCCGGTGGCGTTCCTCACGGCGTCCCCGCTGGGGTGGGCGTCCCTGGAGGTGGGCGTCGCCCTGGCCTGTGCCGGCGTGGTGTGGATCGACACCGTGGCCGAGCGTTCGGGCGGCCGGTGATGGTGGGGCTGGCGGCCGTCGCGGCGGCGTTGGCGGTGTGGTGGGCGGTGCCGGTGCCGTCGCTGGCCCGGCTGGGGCCCGAGCGGCGGGACCGGTGGTCGGCATGGGCGGCCGGGGTGCTGGACGGGCTCCGTGCGGTGCTGCCACGGCGCGCGGCCGTGGACCGTGACCGGACCCTGCGGGCCTCGGTGCCCCAGGTGTGTGACCTGCTCGCCGTCTGCCTCGATGCCGGACGCCCGACCCGGACGGCCCTGCGTGTCGTGGCCTCGGTGTTGACGGGGCCGGTGGCCGACGAGTTGCGCGGGGTGCTGCAGCGGATCGAACTGGGCCTCGACGAGGCCGAGGCATGGGCGTCGCTGTCGTCGGTGGCGGGGTACCGCGAGGTCGGGCGCGACCTGGCCAGGTCGGTGCGTTCGGGGCTGGGCCTGGCCGGCCTGCTCCGGCAACACGCCGCCGACGCGCGCAGGGAGGCAGCCGCCGAGGACCTCGTGCGCGCGCGGGCCGCCGGCGTGAAGAGCGTGGTGCCGCTGATGGTGTGCTTCCTCCCCGCCTTCATCGCGCTCGGCGTCGTGCCCCTGTTCGGCTCGCTCGTCACCGCCTTCCTCCCGTGAGTTCATCCACAGGCAGGCATCGCCCCCGGGCGTTGTCCACAGGGCCCGGAATCCGGTGCACCGGCCCGGGCGCCGACGCCCAAGGTCTGGGTCGAGCCGCACTCGGGCGGCACGTGACGAAAGGAAGCACCATGGCCGACAAGCTCATCGCCCCCGTCGAGGCGACCCCGCTCCCCACCCGTGACCGGCTGCGCGAGCGCGGCATGGCCACCGTCGAGTACGCGCTCGGCGTCATCGTGGTGATCGTGCTCATCGGCGCGATCGTCGTGGCGATCAACACCGACACGTTCCAGGCGCTCCTGAGCGGGCTGTTCAAGGCGTTGCTGGGCTGGATCACCAGCGCCTTCCAGCTGCCGATCCCGATCAAGTTCTAGGCCCGGGGAGGGGCTGTGGGGCCGGGCGCGCGGCGTCCGGCCCCACGGGTCGTGGAAGGAGGACCGATGCACAGGGGTGATCGCGGCATGGTGACCGTGGAGACGGCCTTCGCGACGTTGTTCCTGGCGGGGGCGCTGGCGTTGGCGATCCTCGTCGGCGGGGCGGCCTTCGTGCTGGGCCAGTGCCAGGTGACGGCGAACGAGGTGGCCCGGCAGTCCGCCCGCGGTGACGCGGCCGCTGTGGCGCGGGCCACGGCCGACGCCCCGGCCGGGGCACAGGTGGTGAACCGGCGTGAGGGCGGGGCGTCCGTGGTCGAGGTGACCTGGCACCTGAGGCTGGGCTCGATGAGCTGGCCGCTGGTGGCCCGGGCGCAGGTCCTGGAGGAGCGGTGACCCGGGGAGGGCGGCGCGACCAGCGGGGCAACGCGACGCTGCTGGTGACGGTGGCGGTCCTCGTCGTGGTGGGCATCGCCGCCCTGCTGCTGGTGGGCGGGGTCGCGCGGGCCACGGGCGAGCGGGTCAGGGGGGCGGCCGACCTGGCCGCCCTGGCCGGGGCGCGGGCGCAGACCGACAACGCCGACGCCTGCGCGGCGGCCCGGTCGTCGGCCACCGCCAACGGTGCCGAGGTCGTGGCGTGCCGCGTGTCGGGCGACGAGGTGGAGTTCGTCGTGACCGTCGAGGTCCGCCGTGCGTTCCGCCTGGCCGGTGCGGAGTACTGGTTCCCGGCCCGGGCCAACGCGGGCGTGGTGACGGGGGCTCCCGCGTAGGGAGAGGGGTCAGGGCTCGGGGACGGCGAGCACGAAGTCGGTCGCCCAGCCGTTGCCGAGGGCGAGGTCGTACTGCAGCAGGGTCAGGTCGCGTTCGAGGTCGGCGGGCAGCGCCGTGGTGGGCGGGTGGCCCTCAAGTTCGAGCACGAGGGCGTCCCAGCCGCTGAGGGGCGCGTCGGTGGCGCGGAGGACCTGGTTCCACAGCTGGTTGGGCGAGAGCAGGCCCTGGTGCCGACTGGCGTGGACGCCCTGGGTGGACCACACGAACCACGGGGTCTCGTAGCGCGCGGTGGTGCCGGGCTGGGCGTCCCACAGGTCGTCGGGGATCACGCCGGGCGGGGCGTGGTCGCCGTAGAAGAGCACCACGGTCTCCTCGTCCAGGGCCTCGAGGCCAGCGAGGAGGTCGGCCAGGGCGGCGTCTGCGTGGCTGAGCCCGCGCAGGTAGTCCGAGAGGCCCCAGGAATCGCGGGCGGAGGCGGGCTCGAGGACGGGGATGGGGTCGGGGTAGAGGCCGGCGTAGCCCGCGTGGTTCTGCATGGTGACGACCTTGGCCAGGACGGGGTCCTCGTGGGTGCGCAGGTCCTCGAGCAGGTCGGTGTAGGCGGCTGCGTCGGAGACGTAGCCGGCCTCGGCGAGCTTGGTCTGGGTGCGCATCTGGTCGATGAACCGGCTCTCGTCGAACCCGAACGCGCGATAGGCGTCCCCGCGCCGGTAGAAGTCGGCCACGAAGGGATGGATGCCGATGGTGGTCCAGGCGTCGTTGAAGCGGTCGATCAGGGAGGGGAAGTGGTCTGCGCTCGAGACCAGGCCCTGGTAGGGCGGCAGCGTGTGGGAGAACAGGCCGCTCGCCATCCCCGTCATCACCTCGAACTCCACGTTCGCGGTGCCGCCGCCGAAGGCCACGGAACGCATGGTCCCGGACATGGTCTCGTCCATGAGGGCCCGGGTGAAGGGGATCGGATCCTCCCCGAGTTCAAGGCCCTCCAGGCGAAGAGGGTCCATGAAGCTCTCGCCGAGGATGATCACGATGTTGGTGTCGGCCAAGGCGTGGGGGTCGCGGTGCTCGTTGATCGCCCTGGCCTCGTCGGCGTAGCGCCCCGCGACCTCGAGCACCACCTCGCGCGTGTACCCCTGGGGCATGGGCATGGGGGCCGACGGCATGTTGAACAGGAAGCCGCCGAGGAAACCGTTGAGGCGGTAGTTCTCGTTCTGGCTCCAGGCGACCCAGCCGGCGCCGGCGCGCTCGTAGGCCTGCTTGACGGGGTTCCCCGCGGAGTTGAATCCGGCCACGAGGAGGCAGAGGGCGGCGGCGACGAGCACGGTGCCCGCACGGAGCGCCCAGACCCACCGTGGGACGTCGGTCCCGGCGGCCGGTGGGATCCTCAAGAGGCGGCCGAGCAGCATGACCCCGCCCCAGGCCAGGACTCCCACCAGGAGGAGAGCGCCGAGGGCTCCCACGGACGTCCAGACCCCGACTGAGCTGATCAGCAGTTCGGCCTCGCCGACGTAGGCGAAGTCCGACGGGTACAGGGGCTCGCCCCGGAAGCGAATCTTGAAGTGGTTCACCGTCGCCACCAGGACGCCCACCATCGCCGCGAGGGGGACCGCCCAGCGCAGGCGGCCGGTCAGGCCGAACAGGCCCAGGACGACGACGGCCACGAGCGCGGTGCTGAGGAGCAGGGTGTCCGGGCCGAGGCGCAGGAGGTACTTCCTGGTCGACCAGCCGTAGGACTTGGCGGTCGTGGCCTCCAGGGCGAGCACGATCGCAGCGCTGGTCGCCGCCACCATGACCACGATGGCGCACCAGCGCCACAAGCGCGCAAGGAAGTTGCGGGACATGCCCTCCGACACTCGTGCGAGGGTACACGCCAGGAGGTCACCGTTCGGGGAGGCTCAACGGGTCCCTGGCCCCACCAGCAGCGCGACCAGCCCGGCGGCGCCGGCCTTGTCGAGGGGGTTGTTCCCGTTCCCGCACTTGGGGGACACGACGCAGGCGGGGCAGCCCTCCTCGCACGGGCAACGGAGCAGCCGTTGCAGGGTCGCGCCCCACCACGGCTCGGCCAGCTCGTACCCGCGGTCGGCGATGCCCGATCCGCCGGGCAGCCCGTCGTGCACGAACACCGTCAGCTCCCCGGTGTCGGGGTGCAGCACGGTCGACAGCCCTCCGATGTCCCACCGGTCGCAGGGTACGAACGCGGGCAGCAGGCCGATCGCGCAGTGCTCCGCGGCGTGGGCTGCCCCGCCGAGGTCGAGCAGCGCCGTCCCGGTCACATCGACGAGGGAGGCCAGCACCCGGTCGGGGACGGTCCACCACGTGGCCCGCGTGACCATCCGTCGCTCGGGGAACTCCAGCGGGGTGGAGTCCCACACCTCGCCGGACTCGGCGTCGCGGCGCAGGTAGGCGACCACCTGGTTCGAGAGTTCCACCGAGCCGACGTGCAGGGTGCCCAGGCCCAACGGCCGGGAGGCGGTCTCGGCGAGCACGCGCACCGAGGCCACCGACTGCGCCTGGGTGAACCAGTCGGGGTTCGACCGGTGCGCCAGCGCCACCCGGTCGCCCAGGTCGAGCTCGTCGACGAACCACGTCTCGCCCTGGTGCACGTAGATCGCCTCGGGGTGGAGGGTTCGGTCGGCGGCCGACGGGTCGACCTGCCCGATCACGCGGCCCGTCGCGGCCTCCACGACCTCGACCGCCTTGCCCTGCATGGAGCGCAGGTCGATCGCGTCGACGGCCCGTGCGGCGTGCGTCCAGAACCAGCCGCGCGTGCGGCGCCGCAACGCGCCCTGGGCGGCCAGCCGCTCGGCCAGCGCGACCGTCGACGGGCCGAACCACTGGGCGTCCTCCTCGGTCAGCGGCCGCTCCTGGGCCGCGGCGCACAGGTGCGGGCCCAGCACGTAGGCGTTGTCGGTGGGTACCACCGTGCGCTCGACCGGCCGGTCGAACAGCAGCTCGGGATGTGCGACGAGGTAGGCGTCGAGCGGGTCCTCGCGCGCCGCGAGCACGGCGATGGCGTCGCGCCCGGCCCGGCCGGCGCGGCCGACCTGCTGCCAGAAGGCGGCCAGGGTGCCCGGGAAGCCGGCGGTGACCACGGCGTCCATGCCGGCGATGTCGATGCCCAGCTCGAGCGCGTTCGTGGACGCCACCCCCCGCAGCCGTCCGCTTGAGAGCGCGGCCTCCAGGTCGCGGCGGTCCTCGGCGAGGTAGCCGCCGCGGTAGGCGGCGATCCGCTCGGGCGCCGAGGACAGCTCCCGCGCCCGGATCGCGACCAGCTCCGCTTGCACGCGCGACGTGGTGAAGGCGATCGCCTGCCCGTCCTCGGTGAGGCCGGCCAGCAGTCGGGCCGCGGTCTCGGTGAGGGAGGGGGTCGGCTCGAGCAGCACCACGTCGAGGGCGGGCGCGGGCGATCCGTCGTCGGTCACGGCCACCACGTCGTCGGCACCGATGAGGCTGGCGGCCACGGCGTCCGGCTCGCTGATCGTCGCCGACGCGCAGACGAACACCGGCGACGCCCCGTAGGAGGCCGCGAGCCGACGCAGCCGGCGCAGCACCGCCGAGACGTGCGCGCCGAACACCCCCTTGTAGCGGTGCGCCTCGTCGACCACGACGTGGGTCAGCCGGCCGAGCAGCCGGGAGTACCGGGCGTGGTTCGGCAGGGTCGACCGGTGCAGCATGTCGGGATTGGTCAGCACGTACGAGGCGAAGTCGCGGGCGTAGCGGCGCTCGTCGGGGTCGGAGTCGCCGTCCAGCGTCGACACCCGCCAGCCGTCGATGCCGAGCTCGGTGGCCGAGCGCAGCTGGTCGTGGGCCAGCGCCTTGGTCGGGGCCAGGTAGAGCGCGGTCGAGCGCGGCGGGGCGGCCAGCACCGGCAACAGGAAGGCCAGCGACTTCCCGGACGCCGTGCCGGTCGCGATCGCCACGTGCCGTCCGGCGTGTGCCGCGGACGCGGCCGCGACCTGGTGGGCCCACGGCCGCTCGATGCCGCGCCGCGCGAAGGCCGCGCGCACCTCGGGGGTCACCCAGTCGGGCCAGTCCACGGGACGCCCGGGCCGCGCCGTGCGGTGGTGGACGTGCGCGACGTGCTCGGCCGTGGCCAGCCAGTCGGGGAGTGCCACCTCAGCCCGCCCTGTGGGTGATGCGGCCGGCGCACACGGTGGCGCGCACGGGCATGGCCAGCAGGTGGGCCTGGGTGGCGGCGGGGTCGCCCTCCCACAGGGGGTCGGCGCCGAGCACGACCAGGTCGCCGCGGTCGCCCACCCGGAGGCGGCGCCCGTCGACCGAGGCGGCCAGCGCCTCGCGAGGCGTGAGGGACTCGGCGGGGTGCCAGCCGGGGCGGTCGTCGCCCGAGCGGTGCACGGCGGTCGCCATCGTCAGCCACGGGTCGGGCGGCGACACCGGGGCGTCCGACCCCAGCGCCAGCGTCGCACCGGCGTCGACCAGCGACCGGGCGAGGTAGAGCCGGTCGGTGCGGTCGGCCCAGACCCGCTCGGCGGTGTCGCGGTCGGCGACGAGGTGGTGGGGCTGCATGCTCGCGGTGACGCCGAGGGCGGCGAAGCGGGCGATGTCCTCGCGGCGCAACAGCTGGGCGTGCTCGACCGACCCGGACGCCCCGGTCGCCTCGAACGCGTCGAGCGCCACCGCGTTGGCCCGGTCGCCGATCGCGTGCACCGCGGCGTGCAGGCCGCCCGCGTGGGCGCGGCCCAGTAGGTCGGCGAGCTCGGACGCCGTGACGTTGGGGGCCCCGGCCGCCCGGTCGTCGCCGGGGGAGCCGTCGGTGTAGGGGTCGCAGCACCACGCGGTGCGGGTGCCCATCGACCCGTCGGCGATGACCTTCAGCGGCCCCATGGTGGCGAGCCCCTCACCGCCGGGCAGTCCCTCGCCGGTGCGGAACCCGGCCGCGAGCACCTCGTCGAGCTGGTGGGGGTACACGCCGGCGCGCACCCGTAGCGCCCGCTGGCCCCGGGCGACGAGCGCGGGCCATGCCCGGAAGGCCGCGTCGAACTCGAGGTCGACCAGGCCCACGAGGCCGCGCGCGCTGAGCCGGGCGATTGCGGCGTCCACCTCGGCTTCGGTGGGCTCGACGCCGGGCAGGGTCGCGAGGGCGCCGAAGATGGCGAACCACTCGTTCTCGGCCAGGGGGTCGGTGCGTGGCTCGAGGCCGAAGTGCGCCAACGCGGCGGAGTTCAGCCAGCCGTTGTGGGCGTCCCCGGCGATGACGACGACGGGGCGCCCGCCGGTGACGGCGTCCAGTTCGGCGACCGTGCCCACGCGCGGCCAGGGTGCCGAGCGGTACCCGAACGCGACCAGCGCCCGGTCGTCGCCCGCGCGGTCGGCCAGCGCCGCGGCGACCCGCGCGCAGACCTCCTCGGGGCCGGCGGTGCCGGCGACGTCGACCCAGGTGGTGGACCGCACCCACTGCAGGAAGTGCACGTGGGCGTCCCACAGCCCGGGGACGAGGAACGAGCCCGCGGCGTCCAGCACCTGCTCGCCGGGAGCGGCGGCCAGGCCGGGCCCGACCTCGACGATGACGCCGTCGCGGATGCGCACGTCGGCGGGGACGGAACCGCCCTCGTCCACGCCCACCACGCGCCCACCGCGCACCAGCACCGAACCCGACACAGCACTCACTCCCATCGAGGGACCAGCGTAGGCCGCGCGTCTGACAGGCTGGGCGCATGCTCGACCGCGTCCACGCCGCCGCCCTCGCCGACCGCCTGCGTTCCGCCGGCTACACGCTGGAGGAGGTCACCGACCGCCTCGGCGCCGAGGCCACCGATGCGCTCGCGCGCAACACGACGCTCGCGGCACGCGACGCCCTGGGCGACGCGGCCGACGCGCAGGCGGCGCTGGTGCGGATGTTCCTGCTCCACGACACCGTCTCCCCGGACGCCGTGGGCGCGGCCCTCGGCGACCTGGGCCCGCTGGAGGAGGCCGGGATCGTGGCGGCCACCTCCGACGGCGTCCGCGCGGGGCTGGAGGTGCGCCCCTACGCGGCGGCCGGTGCCGGTGTGGACTTCTCCGGCTGGATCGCCAGCGACCTGATCCCGATCCTCGACGGGCGCCTGGGCCGGTCGCGGCCCGACTACGTGCTGGGGGCGTCCCCGGCGTCGACGACGCTGGCGCAGATGACGATCCGTCGCCCGGTCGCCCGCGCGCTCGACCTGGGGACGGGCTGCGGGATCCAGAGCCTGCTGCTCGCCGGGCACGCCGGCCACGTGGTCGCCACCGACCTCAACCCGCGCGCCGTCGCGATGGCGCGCCTGACCGCGGGGCTCAACCGGCTCGACCTCGACGTCCGGGAGGGGTCCCTCTACGAGCCCGTCGCCGACGAGGCCTTCGGCCTCATCGTCACCAACCCGCCCTACGTCATGAGCCCGCCCACCGGCGAGCGGCTGGTCTACCGCGAGGGGCTGTTGAGCGCCGACGAGCTCGTGCGGCGGGTCGTCGTCGAGGGGGCCGACCGGCTCGCGCCCGGCGGAACCCTGCAGGTGCTCGGCAACTGGGCCGTCACCGACGACGAGGACTGGACCGACCGCCTGCGCCGTTGGGTCGAGCCCACCGGCTGCGACGCGCTGGTCCTGCAGCGCGAGCACCTCGACGCGTACGAGTACATCGAGGTGTGGCTCAACGACGCCGGGCTGGTCGGCACCGACGAGTACGCCCCCCGCTACCGCGCGTGGCTGGACTACTTCGCCGCCCTCGGCATCACGGGCGTCGGCATGGGCTGGATGATGCTGCACCGCGCGGGTCGCGCCATCCCCGACATCCGGATCGAGCCCTGGCCCCACGCCGTGCACCAGCCCCTCGGGGAGGCGTTCGCGGACCACATCGCGGGGGTTTCGCTGGCAGCCCTTCCCGACGAGGCACTCCTGGGTCGGGCCTGGGAACTCGACGGACGCGTCGACGTCGAAACCGTGGGACGCCCCGGCGTTGAGGACCCCGAACACATCGTGTACCGCCAGCGCTACGGGTTCGGCCGTGCGGTCGAGGTCGACACCGCGCTCGGAGCCGTGCTGGGCGCCTGTGACGGCGACCTCACTGCCGGGCAGATCATCGCTGCCGTCGCCGACATCCTCGACGTCGACCCGGACGCCCTCGCCGTCGAGGTGACCCCCAAGCTGCGTGACCTCATCGGGGAGGGCTACCTGACCTGAGCTGGCTCAGTTCACCTGGCTCGTACCCAGGGCGATCGTGCCGCTCCGGCGTGATCCTGACGGGTCGACCCACGTGAGCGTCACCTGCTGCCCGGGCTCGAGTTGTGCCAGCAGTCCCGCGAGGTCGGACTGGCTGACCACGGCCTGGCCGTCCAAGGACGTGATGGTCGACCCGGCCACCAGACCGGCCTCGGCGGCCGGACCGTCCGCCAGCACCGAGTTCACCCACACCCCGGCCGCGGGCGCGACAGTGATGCCGAGGTAGGCCTTGGCGCCGATGCGCGTGGTCCCGGTCTCCGCGCCCGACCGGATCTGGTCGACCACAGCGAGGGCGTCGGAGATGGGGACGGCGTAGCTGACGGTCGTGATGGGCATCGACCGGCCCGCTCCGCGCATCCCGCCCGGGTCACGGGTGACGGTCTGCGACCCGGCGGTCGTCATCCCGGTCACCTCGCCCTCGCTGTCGAACATCGGCCCGCCGGAGTCGCCCGGCACGGCCCCGGCGTTGGTCTCGATGACCCCGGTCAACGTCTCGGTGCCGCCGTTGCCGTCGTCGACCGTGACCTGCTGGTTGAGCGCGGTCACCTCTCCGGACGCCGCGACGAGTTCGCCGCCGCCCGACGCGTTCCCCATGGCGGTCAGCGTGTCGCCGATGGAGACGACGTCCTGGTCAGGGGTGATGGTGGCCAGGCCCGCGGCGTCCTGCAGCTGCAGCAGGGCGACGTCGCGGCTCGCGTCGTGGCCGACGACGGTGGCGGAGTAGGTCTTGCCGGTGGCCGGGATCGTGACCGACACCTCCGAGGAGCCCTCGACCACGTGGTAGTTGGTCAGGACCTCACCGGAGGCCGTGAGCACCATGCCGGTGCCGGCGCCCTCACCACTAGCTGAGCGAACGGTGATCAGCACGACCGATTCGGCGGGGTCGGCCGGCGTGGCGGCGGGCGCAAGCTTCGGGACGCCGAGGGCGAGCACGCAGGCGGCAGTGGTGGTTACCAGGGCGAGGGAGCGCTTGTTCATGCCCTCAGTGGACCGGTGCCGCCTGTGTGTCTCCTGTGGTAGCGCCGTGCGGCGGCGGTGAGTCGCCCCCTTGAGTTTGTCGACCACGTCGAGCGCCTCGCGGGACCGGTCGTACCACCGTCTCGTCCCGTCCCATCAGAGGTCGGGTCGGGGTCGTCGCCCTCGGTGAACTCAGTTGAGCGGGCTCGCCTTCGGCGTGATGGGGGCGGTGCGTTCGCGGCCGGACGCCGTGGTCCAGGTGATCTGCACGGTGGTGCCGGGTTCGATGGTGTCGAGGACGTCGGACAGTTCCGCGCGGGTGCGCACCGCCTGGCCGTCGAGGTTCAGGATGGTGTCGCCGGTGGTCAGGCCGGCCTCGGCTGCCGGGGTGTTGGCCTGGACTTCGGAGACGATCACCGCCGACGAGTCATCGGCCTGGACGATGACGCCCAGATAGGCCTTCGGCCCGATCACGATCGTGCCGGACTCGTCGCCGCGCTTGATCTTGTCGACCACGTCGAGCGCCTCGCGGATCGGCACGGCGTACACCTGCTTGTCCTCGGTCTCACCGTCGCCGGTGCTGCTGCCGGCGGTGGTCATGCCGAGCACCTGCGCCTCGCCGTCGAACATGGGGCCGCCCGAGTCACCGGGCCAGGCCGGGGCGTTGGTCTCGATGAGGCCGCGCAGCCGCTGGGGCGGGTCGTTGACGTTGGCGCCCTTGACGTTGATCTGGCGGTCGAGCTCGAGGATGTTGCCGCGATGGGCCGACACGTAGCCCTGCCCGTTGGCGTTGCCGGCGGCCACGACGATGTCGCCGATCCGCACCGGGTCGGAGTCGATCGTGACGACGTCGAGGTTGCTCGCGCGGTCCAGCTTGAGCAGGGCCACGTCCTTGGTCGCGTCGCGGCCGACGAGCTCGGCGGTGTGCCGGCGCCCGGTCGCCGCGATGGTGACGGTGATCGCCTCGGTCGAGCGCACCACGTGGTAGTTGGTCAGCACGTAGCCGTCGGGGGTGAGCACCATGCCTGTGCCCGCCACGCCCTCGGCGGGCGTGCGGCCCGTGATCAGGACGACGCCGCGCTTGAGGTCGTCGGTGACGTCGACGGGGCCGACCGATTGCTCGGGCAGGGGACGCGCGGAGTCCTGGGGCGTGGTCTGCGGCAGCCCGGGCGTGGGGCCGGGCTCGGACACCGCCGGGCTGGGGGTGACCACCGTCGGGGCGGGCGAGGGCTGCAGCCGCTCGAGCCACGTCGAGGTGGAGGTGGTCAGGGCGATCGCGCTGCCGAACTGGCTGAACATGGCCAGCAGCACCCCCAGCACCACCAGCACCAGCGAGGGTGGGCGTGGCGCCGGGCGCGGGCTCGGGGGAGGCCAGGGCGCGGTCACCCGGTCAGTCTAGGAGGACCGGCAAGGGCAACCGGAGGCGTCCGTCTTGACGCGAGGCGCTATTGTCCGGCCCGTGGGAACAGATACCAAGCGTCGGCTCGTGATCGTGGAGTCGCCCGGCAAGGTGCGCAGCATCGCCCAGTACCTGGGCGAGGGCTACGTCGTCGAGGCGTCGATCGGTCACGTGCGCGACCTGCCCACCGGTGCGGCCGAGGTGCCTGCCAAGTACAAGGGTGAGAAGTGGGCGCGCACCGGCGTCAACGTCGAGAACGACTTCGAGCCGCTCTACGTCGTGCAGGCCGACAAGAAGGCGACGATCCGCAAGCTCAAGGATGCGCTGAAGAACGTCGACGAGCTCTACCTCGCCACCGATGAGGACCGCGAGGGCGAGGCCATCGCGTGGCACCTGCTGCAGGAGCTGAAGCCCAAGGTCCCCGTGAAGCGGATGGTGTTCCACGAGATCACCCCCGACGCGATCCGGGCGGCCGTCGCCGCACCGCGCGAGCTCGACACCGATCTCGTCGACGCGCAGGAGACCCGCCGCATCCTCGACCGCCTCTACGGCTACGAGGTCAGCCCCGTGCTGTGGAAGAAGGTCATGCCGCGCCTGTCGGCCGGCCGCGTGCAGTCCGTCGCGACCCGGCTGGTCGTCGACCGCGAGCGCGAGCGGATGGCGTTCCGCTCCGCGAGCTACGCCGACCTGACCGTGACCCTGGACGCCGCGGGTCACGACCCCGACTCCTTCACCGCGCGGGTCGCCTCCGCGGCCGGCCTGAAGGTGGCCTCGGGCCGCGACTTCGACTCGCTTGGCCGCCTGACCGCGAAGAAGGCCCTGCACCTCGACCTCGAGGGCGCGCAGGCGCTGGCCGCCGCGCTCACCGGGGCGTCCGTGGTCGTGGACGCCGTGGAGGCCAAGCCGTACACGCGGCGTCCGTACCCGCCCTTCCGCACCACCACGCTGCAGCAGGACGCCGGCCGCAAGCTCGGCTTCACCGCCCAGCGCACGATGTCGGTGGCGCAGGCGCTGTACGAGGGCGGTTTCATCACCTACATGCGTACCGACTCCACGACGCTGTCGGGGTCGGCGATCGCGGCCGCCCGCGCGCAGGTCAAGGAGCTCTACGGGGACGCCTACCTGCCCGACAAGCCCCGCACCTACACCTCGAAGGTCAAGAACGCCCAGGAGGCGCACGAGGCCATCCGCCCGGCGGGTGACCACTTCCGGACGCCGCAGGCGACGGGCCTGCGCGGGGACGAGTTCCGGCTCTACGACCTCATCTGGAAGCGCACGGTCGCCTCGCAGATGAAGGACGCCGAGGGCCAGACCGTCACGATCACGATGACCGCCCGGCCGTCCGCGGCCGTCGAGGTGGCCGACGCCACCTCGGGCGAGATGCGACAGGTGGCCGAGGCCGGGCTCACGGCGTCCGGTCGGACGATCACGTTCCCGGGCTTCCTGAAGGCCTACGTCGAGGCGCGTGACGAGGGCGACGCCGACGACGCCACCGCCAACCTCCCCGCGGTGGAGCAGGGCGAGAAGCTCGCCATCGCCGGGGTCGAGGCTGACGACCACGCCACCCGCCCGCCGGCCCGCTACACCGAGCCGTCGCTGGTGGCCAAGCTCGAGGAGCTCGAGATCGGCCGGCCGTCGACCTACGCGTCGATCATCCGCACGATCACGGCGCGTGACTACGTGTTCAAGAAGGGCGCCGCGCTGGTGCCGACGTGGCTCGCGTTCGCCGTGACCCGCCTGCTGGAGGAGCACTTCACCCGGCTGGTCGACTATCAGTTCACCGCCGAGATGGAGGACGTGCTCGACGAGATCGCCGCCGGCTCGGCCGACCGCGTCGCGACGCTCAAGGAGTTCTACTTCGGCCCCGAGGGCGAGGGCGGCTACGAGGGCCTGCAGTCGCTGGTCGAGCACCTGGGCGACATCGACGCGCGGGCGCTGTCGACGTTCCACCCCGTCGGGGGTGAGGAGTCCGGCATCGCGGTCCGCGTGGGTCGCTACGGCACCTACATCGAGGACGCCGACGGCAACCGCGCCAACGTCGACGAGGACCTGCCGCCCGACGAGCTGACCGTCGAGAAGGCCCAGGAGCTGCTGGCCACCCCGGCTGGCATGGAGCGCGAGCTCGGCGCCGACCCGGCCTCCGGCAAAGCGGTCGTGGCGAAGAACGGGCGGTTCGGCCCCTACGTCACCGAGGTGCTGCCCGAGGGGTCGCCCAAGTCGGCCAAGCCGCGCACGGCGTCCCTGTTCAAGGACATGTCGCTGGAGACCGTCACCCTCGACCAGGCGCTGCAGCTCATGTCGCTGCCGCGCGTCGTCGGGGCGATCGACGGCGAGGAGGTCACCGCCCAGAACGGCCGCTACGGCCCGTACCTGAAGAAGGGCACCGACTCCCGCTCGCTGGAGAACGAGGACCAGCTCTTCACCGTGACGCTGGAGGAGGCGACCGCGATCTTCGCCCAGCCGAAGACGCGCGGACGCCGCGCCGCCGTCGCGCCACTGAAAGAGCTCGGGAACGATCCGGTGTCCGGCAAACCGATCGTCGTCAAGGACGGCCGCTTCGGCCCGTACGTCACCGACGGCGAGACCAACGCGACCCTCCGCAAGGCGGACTCGATCGAGGAGATCACCCTCGAGCGGGCCGCCGAGCTGCTCGCCGAGAAGCGCGCCAAGGGCCCCGCCCCCAAGCGCACGACCACCCGTCGCACGACGACCCGCAAGGCGCCGGCGAAGAAGAAGTAGTCAGCCGTCCAGCCGGGCCACCAGTGCCGGCAGGACGTGCTCGACCAGCATCGGTGAGAGCGTGGCGTCGGCCGCATAGTCGGCGTCGCGGTCGACCGGCAGCCAGCGGAGCTCCTCGATCTCTCCGGACGCCGCGGGCTCACCCGGTAGTGGCGCGGCGAACACGTCGGAGCTGATCACGAGCCCCGGCTCGTTGGCCGCCCCGGCTGACCAGGTGCCCAGCAGGGTGATGGTCGCCGGGTCGAGGTCGAGCGAGATCTCTTCCGACACCTCGCGCAGGATCGCGGCGAGGTGCGTCTCGCCCTGCTCGACCTTGCCGCCGGGCAGCATGAACCGGTGGGTGCCACGCTTGCGCACCAGCAGCAGGCGGCCGTGCTCGTCGAGCAGGGTGCAGGAGACCACGAAGAAGTCGAACGCGGGGCCGGGTCGGGTCACGGCGTCCATCCAACCATGTGGCGGTTGGCGAAGACGCCCCTCAAGGTGTCCAGTTGCCCCTAGCACACCAAGGGTAACTGGACACGTTGGAGGGCATCTGCGAGTCCAGAGGCGGGCCTACTCCGGATGACGTCTTCGCTGTCAGGCGATCGCCGGGTCGGCGACCGCAGCCAACGCCGAAGCCAGGCCCGGGCCGGACAGGTGCGCTCCTGCAGCCTCGCGCCCCATGAGCAGGCACTCGATGGCCGCCATCGGGCCCTCGATCAGCGGGCCGTCGCCGCGGTCCCAGTCGGTGTCGGTGGCCCGCCACCGGAACGCGGTCAGGCGCCGGGTGACCGGCAGGGTGAACCCCTTCGGCAGGCTCCACGTGCTGTCGGCGGCCACCGCCGCTGCATCGGGGTCGGCGTCCAGACCGCGCCCGAGGGCCAGCGCGATGTCGTGGTGGTGGACGATCGCGTCGATCAGGTGGTTGATCACGGTGGTGCCGATGACCGTGCGGTGGTGGCCCGGCAGCAGCCGCACCTCACCCAGGAGCTCGTCCACCGAGCGCCGAGCGGCCCAGCGGGTGGCGAGGTCGGAGATCGCCGCGTCCATGGACCCCCGCCCGCGAAGCATCGCCGCGATGGTGCCCGGCAGCGAGGACGCCGACGAGGCCGCCCGCTGCCACGCGAGGTGGCCGACGACGTCCTTCACCGTCCAGTCCGAGCACAGCGAGGGCGCGTCCCAGTCGGCGGGGGAGAGCGACCCCAGCAGGGCGATCGTGCGGCGGCGCTGGTCGTCGACCAGGGCCCAGGTCTCGGCGTCGGTGGTCATGGTCACTCCTTGATCAGCCGCTGCACCAGCGCGGTGAGCGGCGCCTGCGGTGCGAAGGAGCCGGACGGGTTGGCCAGCTCGTGCAGGACGGCGCCGAAGACCCAGTGGGCCAGCGCGGCGGCGTCCACCTCGGGGGTGGGCGAACCGGCGGACGCGACCAGCGCGACCGCCCGGGCCATGACGTCCTGGCCGCCGGCGGTGAGGGCATCCCGGACCGCCGGGGTGGTGGCGGCCTCGACGAGGATCGCGCACCGGGTGAGGGTGACGTCCCGGTCGGTGGTGACCTGCCGGACGGCGAGGTCGGCCAGGGCGGCGGCCAGGGCACGCGGCGAGGCCGGGCCCGCGGCGTCCACGGCCTCGACCCAGGCCGCCCGCTCGCGCTCGACGCAGCGCTCGACCAGACCGACCAGCAGGGCCTCGCGGGTGCGGAAGAGGTTGGACGCCGACCCGGCCGGCAGCCGGGCGGCCGCGTCGACCGCCCGGTGGGTGAGTGCCCGCGCCCCACCCGCGCCGACGACGGAGACGGCGGCGTCGAGGACAGCGGTGCGGCGATCGGTCATGGAGAGAAACTACACCTGTAGTCCGACCCGAACAAGACCCCGGGAACACGACAACGGGGCCGCCCCGAAGGACGGCCCCGTTGTGGATCGGACGGATCAGGCGTCGCGCTCGACACCCATGCCCGGCACGGTCTCCTGCTCGCGGTTGGCCTTGACGGCCTCGTCGACGCGGGTACCGATGGTCTCGTCGACCGACTTCCAGTACCAGATCGCGCGCTCGTAGACCTCCTGGCGGACGATGCCGCCGAGGGCGCCGGTCAGCGTCTCGACGAGGCGGTCACGGGCCGCGTCGTCGAAGACCTCGCGCACCAGCGTGCCGGCCTGGCCGAAGTCGTCGTCCTCGGCATGCAGGGCGTAGGCCTGGCGCACCATCTCGCCGTCGGCCTCCCAGCCCTCGGAGACCTTGCCCTGGAACTCCTGGGCCGACTCACGGCCGAGGGAGTTCGGGGCGTAGACCGGGGCGGTGCCGGAGTGGTGGTACGCCTGGTTGCCGTCGAACATCCACTGGTTGACGGCCTCGAAGCCGCCCTCGACGCCCTGCGGCTGGTTGACCGGGAGCTGGTGGAAGTTCGGGCCGACGCGGTAGCGGTGGGCGTCCGCGTAGGCGAACACGCGACCGATCAGCATCTTGTCGGGGGAGATGCCGACGCCGGGGACCATGTTCGACGGGGCGAACGCGGCCTGCTCGATCTCGGCGAAGAAGTTGTCCGGGTTCTTGTTGAGCTCCAGGACACCGACCTCGTGCAGCGGGTAGTCGGCGTGCGACCAGGTCTTGGTCAGGTCGAACGGGTTGAAGCGGTAGGTCTTGGCCTCCTCGTACGGCATGACCTGGACCGACATCGTCCACTTCGGGAAGTCGCCCTTCTCGATGGACTCCCACAGGTCGCGGCGGTGGAACTCGGCGTCCTCACCCGCGAGCTTGGTGGCCTCCTCGTTGGTGAGGAACTCCATGCCCTGCTGGGTGTGGTAGTGGAACTTCACCCAGAAGCGCTCGCCGGCCTCGTTGACCCACTGGTAGGTGTGCGAGCCGTAGCCGTTCATGTTGCGCCACGTCTTCGGCAGGCCGCGGTCGCCCATGAGGTAGGTGACCTGGTGGGCCGACTCGGGGGACAGGGTCCAGAAGTCCCACTGCATGTCGGTGTCGCGCAGGCCGTTGGAGGCGAGGCGCTTCTGCGAGCGGATGAAGTGCGGGAACTTCATCGGGTCGCGGAGGAAGAAGATCGGGGTGTTGTTGCCGACGATGTCGAGGTTGCCCTCGGTCGTGTAGTAGCGCAGCGAGAAGCCACGGACGTCGCGCCACGTGTCGGGGGAGCCCAGCTCACCGGCGACGGTCGAGAAGCGCAGCAGCGTCTTGGTGGTGGTGCCCGGCTGGAACACGGCCGCCTTCGTCCACTTCGACACGTCCTGGGTGACCGTGAAGGTACCGAACGCGCCGGCGCCCTTCGCGTGCGGGCGACGCTCGACCACGTTCTCGCGGTTGAAGTGCGCCAAGGTCTCGACCAGGTGCACGTCGTGCAGCAGGAGCGGGCCGTTGGAGCCGATGCTGAGGGAATGGGCGTCGCTCTCGACCGGAGCGCCGCCGGAGGTACGGGAGATGGTCATCGATGATTCCTTCCGTGCACGTCAGTGGGCTGTCGTAGACAGGTTCTCACTGCCCAACAGCTTTCGCACACGAATTATTCCCGACCGCGTTACGCCTAGGATGAACGGCGTGCAGGGAGCATTCGTGGTGTTCGAGGGCGGCGACGGCGTCGGCAAGTCGACGCAGGCCGGCCTGCTGGCCGAGTGGCTCTCCGACCAGGGGCGTGAGGTGGTCCGGACCTTCGAGCCCGGCGACGGCCCGGTGAACGCGCAGATCCGCCAGATCCTGCTGTCGCGGGCCACCGAGAACCTCGGCCCGCGCGCCGAGGCGCTGCTCTTCGCCGCAGACAAGGCCCAGCACGTGCACTCCATCGTCCGGCCCGCCCTCGAGCGCGGGGCCGTCGTGGTCTGCGACCGCTACGTCGACTCGACGCTGGCCTACCAGGGGGCCGGCCGCGTCCTCGACGTGGGTGAGGTCGAGCGCATCAACTGGTGGGGCACCGACGACCTGCGCCCCGACCTCACCGTGCTGCTCGACCTGGCCCCCGAGACGGGGCTGGCCGGCATCGAGTCCCACGACCGCATGGAGTCCGCCGGCGCCGAGTTCCACGCCCGCGTCCGCGAGGGCTTCCTCGCGCTCGCCGAGCGCGACCCGGCCCGCTACCTGGTGCTGCCGGCCCGCGACCCGATCACGGCGATCGCCGAGCGCATCCGCGAGCGGGTCGCCGAGCTGCTGTCCGGCACCCACCACCACGAGGTCGGACGCCGCGGGCTCCTGTCCGCGCTCTTCGACCCCGACCGAGGGCCCGAGGACGAAGTGTCGGACCCCGCTGGCAGAGTGACGGAATGAGCGTCTGGGGCGAGCTGGTCGGCCAGGAGCGCGCGGTCGAGGTGCTGCAGCGCGCCGTGGCCGGCGAGCGTCACGCCATGACCCACGCGTGGCTCGTCACCGGCCCCCCAGGGTCGGGGCGTTCGAACGCCGCCAAGGCCTTCGCAGCCGCCCTGCAGTGCGAGCGCGGCGGCTGCGGCGAGTGCACCGCCTGCCGCACCTCCCTGTCGGGCGCGCACCCCGACGTCACGCTCGTGCGCACCGAGCAACTGTCGATCGGCGTCGACGAGGTGCGCGACCTCGTCCGCCGGGCCGCGATGGCCCCGACCCTCGGCCGGGCCCAGGTGCTGGTCGTGGAGGACGCGGACCGCATCACCGAGCGCGGCGGTGACGCGCTGCTCAAGGCGATCGAGGAGCCGGCCCCCCGCACGGTGTGGGTGTTGTGCGCGCCCACGCCCGACGACGTCATCGTCACGATCCGCTCGCGGTGCCGCCGGGTCGAGCTGGCCACGCCGAGCGAGGCGTCGATCGCGCGACTCCTCGAACAGCGCGACGGCGTCCCGCACGAGATGGCCGCGCACGCCGCCCGGGTCGCGCAGGGCCACATCGGGCGAGCGCGAGCGATCGCCCGCAACGAGGACGCGCGGCGCCGCCGCAGCGAGATCCTCCGCATCCCCGCCCAGCTGACCACGCTCGGGGCCTGCCTCCAGGCGGCGTCGAACCTGGTGGCCGCGGCGTCCGAGGAGGCGACGCACGCCACCGCCGACCTCGACGCCCGCGAGCGCACCACCCTCTCCGAGGCGCTGGGCATGACCACCAAGGGCGCCAAGCCGCGCCACGCCCAGGCCGCGCTGCGCGACCTGGAGGAGCAGCAGAAGGCGCGTGCCAAGCGGCTCCAGCGCGACGCGCTGGACCGGGTGCTCACCGAGCTGACCGGCTACTACCGCGATGTGTTCGCGCTGCAGACGAAGGCGACGCAGCGGCTGATCAACGCCGACCTCGCCGTCGACCTCGCCTCGGTCGCCCGGCGCACCCACCCCGAGCAGACGATCGCGAGCCTGGACGCCATCCTCGCGTGCCGGGAGGCCCTCGAGACGAACGTGGCCCCGCAGCTGGCGATGGAGTCGCTGATGATCAGCCTCCACGCGGCGTGAGTGTCGCTCACGGGTAACCGACCGCGGCTTTGCGACGATGGGCGTGGACGTACGCCCCGAGCAAAGGACTTCCCCATGGCCGACAACTTGACCGACACCCAGGCGGATTGGGACGTCGAGGCTGCGCCGGCCCGCACGTCCGAGGTCGACGCAGAGCGCGAGCGCCTCGTCGCCGAGCGCGCCGCGCGCCGCGAGGCTCGCCTGGCCGCGCTGGCCCCCGCGCCCGAGCCGGAGCCCCAGCCCGTCGCGACCGCCGCCGGCCCCCAGTACGCGGGTGCCCCGGCCGTCGCCGCCGGCACCGGTGCCACCGCGGTGTCCGACCTGCCGGTGCGCGCCGAGACGGTCACCGTCACCCACCGCAACACCGACAAGTTCGCCGGTTCGCTGGGCCTGTTCCTCCTGCGCCTGGTCACCGCCGCCATCGTCGGCAGCCACGGCCTGTACCACCTGCTCAACCTGCCGGCCACGACCGAGCTGATCAGCAGCACCGTCCTGCCGGCGCCCGGCATCCTCGCCGTCGTCCTCGGCGCGGCCGAGGTCGCCATCGCCATCGGGCTGGTCTTCGGCCTGCTCACCCGCGTCGCCGGGCTCGGCCTGGTCCTCGTCGCCGGCGGCGCGCTCGCCTTCGTGCTGTGGGGCAACTGGACGCCGTTCGAGGCCGGCAAGCCCGGTTTCGTGGGCGCCCTCGAACTGCTGCTGGTCGCCGTCGGCGTGCTGTTCATGTTGGTCGGTGGCGGCGGCTGGTCGGTCGACCACGGCTTCCGCGCACGCCGCGCCGAGGCCAAGGCCGCCTGAGCCACGCCCGGTTTCACGCTGCGGGGCAAGCGTTGCTAGAGTGTGGCCCCGGCCCGTAGGGGCCGCGCCACCTTAGCTCAGTTGGTAGAGCGACGCACTCGTAATGCGTAGGTCAGCAGTTCGAATCTGCTAGGTGGCTCTCTTCATGCCCGCAGGGAGGTTCGATGGCCACGCCCGACTTCATCCTGCACCTGCGCCGCCACGTCGGCACCACCCCGCTCTGGCTGTCGGGATCGACCGCCGGCATCCACCGCACCCGCCCCGACGGCACCGTCGAGTGGCTGCTCGTGCGCCGCGCCGACACGGGCGGCTGGTCGGTCGTCACCGGCATCGTCGACCCGGGTGAGCACCCGCACGAGGCGGCGGCGCGCGAGGCGCTGGAGGAGGCGGGCGTCGTGGTCGAGGTCGAGCGCCTCGTCTGGCAGGACGTCACCGACATGCGCACCTACGACAACGGTGACCAGACGCAGTACATCAACCACACCTTCCGCTGCCGATGGGTCTCGGGCGAGCCGCACCCGGCCGACGGGGAGAACACCGAGGCGGCCTTCTTCCCCGCCGACGCGCTGCCCGAGCTGGACGACGACCACGCCCGGGCCATGGGCGTCCTCATCGCGGACGCCCCGGAGTGCGGCCTCGGCCCGCTGCCGCCGGCCTAGGGGTCAGCCGCGCAGCCGGTACCCGCGGAACAGCACGGCGTGCGCGGTGCCGAGCGCGCGACCCTGGCCCTGCAGCATCTCGGGGATGAACTCGACCGGCTTCGGGTGTTCGGGCAGGTCCGCGAGGTAGGCCCGGTGGGCACCCAGGGACGCCACGGCGGCGGCCACGTCGGCCTCCGCCAGCCCGACGCCGTGCGTGGGGCGGTCGGAGCCGTGGACCAGCAGCCAGGTGGGCCCCCACTTCGGCAGCCCCTCGTCGGTGGCCAGCTCGGGGAACACCCACGTGTTGTCGGCGTCGCGGCAGGCGTCCAGCGTGGCGAGCCCCGCGGCGCGGTGGTCGGCCTGGTTGAGGCCCCAGGGTGCCTCGACCTCCCAGCTGCCGGTGACGACCACGTCGGGCCGGAACTGCCGGATCACCCGGGCGATGTCGCGGCGCAGCCCGAGCGTGGGTTCCAGCATCCCGTCGGGGTGGTCGAGGATGGTCAGCTTGTCGACGCCGACCGCGGCGCAGGCGTCCTTCTGCTCGAGGGCGCGCAGCGGCCCGACGACCTCGGGCGGTGACTGCATGCCGGCCTCGCCGGACGTGAGCAGCAGGTAGGCGACCTCGACGCCGCGGCTGGTCCAGTGGTGGACGGCCGCCGAGGCGCCGTACTCCATGTCGTCGGGGTGCGCGACCACGCAGAGGACGCGGGTGAAGTCGTCGGGCAGGTGTTCGATCGCGGGCGCTGTCATGCGCGCAGCCTAGGTGGCCCTGACCCCGCTGCGGGAGAGGGCGGACCTCAGCCCCGAGGCGTCCACCCAGCGACCGAAGACGGGACCGCCCCCCTCGAGCTGGCGAGAGGCCGCGAAGGGGAGTTCGACGGGGTCGAAGCCGAGGTCGTCGAGCAGGGCGGCGACGGCCGCGCGCGCCTCGACGTCGTCGGACGCCGCGGCCACGGCCCGGCGCTCGGCGTGGCCGGCGGGGCGGGCGTCGGTCTCCATGTCGTGGTAGCCGAGGTGGTTCAGGGACTTCACCAGGCGCATCGCCGGGTTGAGGGACTGGACCCAGTGGCTGCTGGAGGGGGCGTCCTCGACCTCGTCGTGGCTGCCGTCGACCGGGTACCAGTGGTTCATCGCGTCGATGACGACCTTGCCGGACAGGGCGGGCAGGTCGACGGTGGTGGCCTTCGAGATCGGGACGGCGAGCACGACGATGTCGGCGCCGGCGACGACTTCCGCCTCGGGCACCAGGCGGGCGCCGGGCAGCATGGTCTCGACGATGAGGGACTGCATCGGGCGGGTCGGGCTCGCGGAGATGAGCACGTCCCAGCCGGACGCCAGCGCGAGGCGCCCGAGCGTCGTGCCGACCTTGCCGGCGCCGATGATCCCGAGTCGCTTGTCCACGTGGGCCCCAACGCCTCCACCCGTCGGGGCATTCCCGGCCGCGGGCAACCGGCTACCGTGGAGGTGACCCCGAACGTCAAGGAGCCTCCATGCGTCGGTTCACCCGACTCACCCTCGCACTGTTCCTCACGCTCGCCTTCGTGCTCGGTGTGGCGCCACGCGCCCAGGCCGACGACGACACCCCCCGCGAGTGGCGGATCACCCGCTACGACGCCCGCGTCGACGTCGCGGCCGACGGCCTGAGCACCGTCCGGATCGAGTTCGACTTCCACTTCGGCCGCAGCGCCGGGCACGGCCCGTTCGTCACGCTGCCGACCCAGCAGCGCGTCGAGGGCAACCCCGACCAGTGGCGGATGGTCGACATCACGCTCGGCGAGGTGACCAGCCCCAGCGGCGCGCCCGCCGAGACGTACGTGACCACCGAGGAGGGCAACCAGGTGATCCGCATCGGCCGCGAGGGTACGCGCGTCGACGGCACCCAGACCTACGTCATCAACTACACCGCGCGCGGCCTGCTGGCGCCGCGGCACGCGACCAGCGGCCTGGACGAGTTCAACTGGAACGTCATCGGCACCGGTTGGCAGGTGCCCATCGACGACGTCACCACGACCGTCACCGGCCCGGTCGGGATCACGCGCGTGGCGTGCTTCGAGGGGCGGCGCTTCGACCAGCCCTGTGAGGCGACCTCGGACGCCTCGACGGCCAGCTTCCACGCCTCCGGCCTCGAGCCGGGCCAGGGCGTCCAGGTCGTGGCCGGCTTCCCGGCGGGCACGTTCGTCGGCGCCGAGCCGCGGATCACCAAGCGCTACCACGTCGGCAACGTCCTGCCCGTGACCCCGCTGTCGGTCGGCCTGACCGCGGCCATGACGGTCCTGGGCATCGGCGCGGTCCTGCTCAAGGCGCGGCGCTGGTCGCGCGACGAGGTGTACCTCGGCCTGACCCCGGGCGTCCGGCCGGCGCCGGGCGAGCAGGCCCGCGTGGGCCTGTCCGCCAAGCAGGCCCCCGTGGCCGTGCAGTTCACCCCGCCGCAGGGCGCCCGCGTGGGCGAGGTCGGCGTCCTGCTCGACACCCGGGCCGACAACGTCGACGTGACCGCGACCATCCTCGACCTGGCGGCCCGCGGGCACTACCAGATCGTCGAGGAGGGCAAGCACTGGCGGTTCGTGAAGCGGCAGAGCGCCGACGAGCTGACCCGCGCCGAGAAGCACATCGTCGACACCCTGTTCAAGCGGGGGAGCTCGGTCACCACGAAGGACCTGCGCGACAAGCGCTACCACAAGCTCCTGCCCGGGGCGCGCGAGAAGCTGAGCGACCGCGTGGTCAAGGACCTGCACTGGTTCAAGGGCAGCCCCCAGGCGGCGCAGGGCCTCGCGCTGGCCGGGGCGATCCTGCTCGTGCTGTCGGGCATCGCCGTCGGTGCCGTGCTCGGCTTCGCGTTCGGCCTCGGCCTCGTCGGCCTGGCCCCCGTCATCGCCGGCCTCGTGCTCGCCCCGCTGGCGTTCAAGGCCGGACGCCGCACCGCCGAGGGTTCGGCCGTGCTGGCCCAGTCGAAGGGCTTCGAGCTCTACCTGCGCACCGCCGAGGCCGACCAGATCAAGTTCGAGGAGGGCGTCGACGTGTTCTCCCGCTACCTGCCGTGGGCGACGATCTTCGGGGTGGCCGACCGCTGGGCGAAGATCTTCGAGCAGCTCGCCGCCGAGGGTCGCTACACGCCGCACGACGACTGGTACGTGGGGCACAGCCTCTACCAAGGGGCCTACTTCTCCTCGGCGATGAACGACCTCTCCCACACCCTGAGCGAGTCGATGCAGCAGGCCGTCTCGGCCCAGACCGCGGCGACGGCCGGGTCCTCCGGCGGGTCCGGCTTCTCCGGCGGCGGCGGCTTCGGTGGCGGTGGCGGCGGGGGCTGGTGAACCCGTGACGGCGTCCGAGATGCTCTTCACCACCCGCGACCTGCTGGTCGGGGTGGCCACGGCGTCCCTGCAGATCGAGGGCGGGGACCGCAACAACAGCTGGTACGACTGGGCGCAGATCCCCGGGACGATCGCCGACGGCTCGACCCCGCTGCGGGCCACCGACCATTGGAACCGGTGGCGCGAGGACACCGACCTGATGGCGTCGCTCGGCCTGCAGACCTACCGCATGTCGGTGGAGTGGTCGCGCATCGAGCCGCGCCCCGGCGAGGTGGATCGCGGGGTCCTCGACCGGTACCGCGAGGAGGTCGCGGCCGTCCGCGCCGCCGGGATCGTGCCGCTCGTCACGCTGCACCACTTCAGCCACCCGTCCTGGTTCGCCGGGCTGGGCGGCTGGACGGCCCCGCACGCGGTCGACCGGTTCCTGCACCTCGTCGACGTCGTCGTGGACGCCCTTGGCGGCCTCGTCACCGACTGGGTCACGATCAACGAGCCCAACGTGTACGCGGTGCAGGCCCACCTGTTCGGGGAGGGGCCGCCCGCCACCCGCGACTGGGGTGCCGTGCGTTCGACCCTGCGGAACATGGCGATCGCGCACTGCCGCGCCTACCACCGCATCCACGAGATGCAGCCCGAGGCGAAGGTCGGCTTCGCGCACCACGCGCGGGTGTTCGCGCCGCTGAACCCGCGCAACCCGTTCCACCGCGGGGTGGCCGCGCTCGACCGCGCCCTGTTCCAGGACCTCCTCGCCGATGCGCTGCTCGGCGGCCGGTTCACCCGCCTGCTCGGGCGCCAGCCCGCCGACGTCACGCCCGGGCGGCACTACGACTACCTCGGCATCAACTACTACGCGCGCAGCGCGGTGAAGGGGCTGGCCGACGGCACGTTCCCCGGCGCGCCGGTCAACGACCTGGGCTGGGAGGTGCACCCGCAGGGGCTGGTCGAGGTGGCCCGCGAGCTGCACGCCCGCTACCCGGCCCCCATCTGGGTCACCGAGAACGGCACCGCGGACGCCGCCGACGCGTTCCGCAGCCGGTACGTGTTCGAGCACCTGCAGGCCATGGCGGCCAGCGACCTGCCGTTCGAGCGCTACTACCACTGGTGCTTCGTCGACAACTGGGAGTGGCGCGAGGGCGAGGGCCCGCGCTTCGGCATCGTCGCGCTCGACTACGAGACCCAGCAGCGCACGGTGCGCGACTCGGGCCGGTTCCTGGCCGCGGTGATCCGTGACGGCGGCGTGACGCGGACGACGTACGAGGAGTTCGTCGCCGGGCAGTCCTACCCCAGCGGCCCGCGGTAGCCGCGCAGCGAGATCGCCCGGCGCATGCCGAGCGACTCGTAGAGCGCGATGGCGGGGGCCCGGTCGTCCTCGACCGTGAGGTGCACCTTGCCGGGGGCGCCGGACGCCGCCAGCAGTCGGGCGAGCTCGCCCAGCAGGCCGCGGGCCAGGCCCAGGCCGCGGTGGCCGGCGTCCACGGCCATGAAGTCGATGTAGGCGTGCCCGTCGTCCTGCAGTTGGCCGGAGGCGTAGCCGACCACGGCGCCGCCCCGCTCGACCACCAGCGTCGTGTGGCGGGTGAGCAGCTGGGCGGTCGTGGCGTAGGTGTTGGGGAACTCCGAGCCGTGCAGCGCCCCCAGTGCGGGCAGGTCGGCCTCGGTCGCGAGCCGGACGCCGTCGACCGACGGCCAGTGCGTGATCGCATCGGCCGACACCTCGTAGGCGTGGTTCACCTTGGACGCGCGCCAGCCCAGGTGCGCGCCGAGGTCGGACATGCCCGTGTTCGCGACGTCGCCGCTGAACTCGTACTCGCCGATGCCCTTCGGGCACTGGGTGGCCACCGCGCGCAGCAGCGCCTCGCCGACCTCGACGAAGGGGCCCTCGGCCACCCACGGGCCGTGGACCCAGGCGCGGCCCACCTCGGTGTCCCACTCGGCGAGGGCGGCGGCGGTGAGCTTGCCGTCCTGGTCGCGCATCACGCGCGCGGTCTCGAGCCAGGGCTGGTCGAGGCCCTCCAGCTCGGCCTCCACGCCGGCGGCCTCGTCGCCGAGGTAGGCCGTCGCCGAGGCGGGGGAGGCCTGCTGGGCGACGATGAAGGTCAGGAGTTCGGCGCGATCGGTGGTGGCGATGGGTTCAGTCACAAGGCCCATCGTGGCAGGGTGGGCCCCATGTGCCGCAACATTCGTCCGCTGTTCAACTTCGAACCACCCGCCTACCCCGACGAGGTGCACGAGGCGGCGCTGCAGTACGTCCGCAAGATCAGCGGCATGAACAAGCCCTCGATCGCCAACACCGCCGCCTTCGACGCCGCGGTCGCCGAGATCGAGGCGGCGACCCAGAAGCTGATCGCGTCGCTGTCCACGACCGCCGCACCCAAGGACCGCGAGGTCGAGCGCGAGAAGGCCCGCGCCCGCAACGCGGCACGCTTCGGTGCTGCCTGACCTGACCCGCCGCGCCCTGGAAGTCGCTCCCGGGCTGGTGGGGTGCGTCCTGACGGTGCGCGGCGTGGCGGTGCGGATCGTCGAGGTCGAGGCCTACGAGGGCGCCGACGACCCCGCCTCGCACGCGTGGCGCGGACCGACCGCGCGCAACGCCGTCATGTTCGGACCGGCCGGGCACGTGTACGTGTACACGATGCACGGGCACGCCTGCATGAACCTGGTCTGCGGGCCTGCTGGCGTCGCGTCCGCCGTGCTGCTGCGGGCCGGTGAGGTGGTGGCGGGGCTCGAGGAGGCGAGGTCACGGCGTCCGGGCGTGCGGGACGCCTGGCTCGCCCGCGGCCCCGGCAACCTGTGCCGCGCCCTCGGCGTGACCCGGGCGGACGACGGGGCCGAGTTGGGCGCGTTCGGGGTGGGGGCGGCCAACTGGTCGCTGGGCCCCGGTACGCCCCCGGACGCCGTGGCGTCCGGGGTGCGCGTCAACGTGTCCCGGGCGTTCGACCGGCCGTGGCGGTTCTGGGACCCGGCCTCGGCCGCCGTGTCGGCGGCCAAGCTGCACCCGGCCGCACGACTCGTCGACCCGGGTCAGGCCAGCGGGTAGCCGGCGACCGGGCCCTCGGTGTTGGGCTTCCAGCCCAGCGCGGGGGCAACGTGCTCGGCGAAGTTGGCCAGGATGCGCAGGTTCGCCTCGGGCCCGAGCTGGCTGGGGATCGTCAGCATCAGGGTGTCGGCGGCCATGACGGCGGCGTCCTCCCTGAGCTGCTCGACCAGCCGGTCGGGGGTGTCGATGTAGGAGCGGCCGAACGTCGAGCGGAAGCCGTCGATGACGCCGATCTGGTCCGAGCCCTCCGCGCGGCGCAGCTGCAGCCACATCTGGTCGGCTTCGTCGACGATCGGGAAGATGCTGCGGCTGACCGAGACGCGGGGCGTCCAGTCGTGGCCGGCCTCGGCGAACGCCTCGCGGTAGCGGTCGATCTGCTCGGCCTGCAGGTCGCCCAAGGTCTGGCCGGTCGCCTCGGTGACGAGCGTGGAACTCATCAGGTTCACGCCCTGCTGGGCGGCCCACACCGCGGTGTCGCGGGTGCCGGCACCCCACCAGATGCGCTGGCGCAGCCCGGGAGCGTGGGGCTCGATGCGGAGCTTCTGGCCCGGACCGAACTGGCGCGGGTCCGCATCGGCGAGGCGCTCGCCGTCGATCGCGCGCAGGAACAGGTCGAACTTGTCGCGGGCGATGTCCGCGCCACGGGGATCGGTCGAGCCGGTGTAGCCGAACGCCTCCCAGCCGCGCAGGGCCGGCTCTGGGGAGCCGCGGCTGATGCCGATCGCGACGCGCTGGTCGGAGAGCAGGTCGAGGCCGCCCAGTTCCTCGGCGAGGTGCAGCGGGTTCTCGTAGCGCATGTCGATGACGCCGGTGCCCACCTCGATGCGCTTCGTGCTGCCGGCGATGGCGGCGAGCAGCGGCACCGGTGCGGCGGCCTGGCGGGCGAAGTGGTGCACCCGGAAGTAGGCGCCGTTGACGCCGAGCTCGTCCGCGCCGCGGGCGATCTCCAGGGCGTCCTTGAGCATGCTCTTCGCATCAGGACCCTGCCGCGGGTCGCTGGCGTAGTGGCCGAAACTGAGGAATCCGAAAGCCTTCACGCTCGGTGAACCCCCACCCCGGCGGCCGTATTCCTCCGTGCATGCCGGTTGCCCGGCCGGGGTGGTTCCGGTCGGGTTCGGCGGGTGATTGGTCGGGTGGGTGTTGGACGCCGCGGGCCGCGGTGGGTGGCGACCTGGGTCAGGCGACGTAGGGCAGGGGTGTCTGTCGTTCGCCCGGGTCGGGTGGGATCGGGGCCGTGCCTGCTCGGCCGGGTGGCCCGAGGTCGTCGGGTGGCTGGTGGTCGGGTGGTTCTTGGTGCCACCACCGGTGTTGGGGTGGTTCGGGTTTGCCGATGCGGATGGTGCCGGTGGTGGTGACGGCGTACTGGTAGCCCAGGGGTGAGCGCCATAGGAACAGGCCGGGGGTGGGTTGTTCGAGGTGCCAGCCGCCGTGGGTCTTGAGCCGGTGGGTGAAGCTCGACAGGGGACCGAGGTTGCCCAGGTGGGTCTGCCCGGTGAGGCCTGCTTGGTAGGGGATGGTGTGGTCGGCCTGGCAGGAGCCGGCCTGTCGGGTGCCGTAGGGGAACACGTCGACGGGGTTGCGCTCGCCCAGCACCCTGCGCATGGCGTCGGGCACCACATACCCGTCGAACGTCGGCACGGTGGTGTCGATCACGATCGGCCGGACCTGGATCTTGCAGCCGGTGAGGATCGCGTCGAGTTGGGACAGCAGCACGTGCCCCCACCCGGCGATGTCCGCGGTGCCGCTGCCCGGGTCGGCGAGGTCAGCGCTGTCGATCCGCACGACGATCTCCGCCTTCTTTGCCACGCCACCGGTGGGGAGGGTGTCCTGCCCGAGCACGCTGCGTGCCATGAGCCCGAGGGCGCTGGCGCGCCGGTGGTCGATGGTCTCGCCATCCAGATTCTCGGCGAGGTGGTTGAGGGCGTCGTCGAGGGCGAGTCCGTCGGCGGCGTCCACCTGGCCCCACAGGCCGACGTGGCCGTCCGTGACCGGGCCGAGGTCGACCCGTCGGCGTCCGGCAGCCGCTGCGGCGTTGGCGGCGGCCTGGGTGGGGTCGGCCTTGACCAGCCAGCGTTCGAGCTGGCCCTTCACCCGTGCCCAGGGTTGGAGGGCCAGGGCGTGGGCGCACATGCGGTCGAACCGACTGCAGGCGTCGGCGTCGAGCTTCGCGGCTGCGGCGGCGTCGGCGACCAGGAAGGCCTCGTGGGCGCGGATGTCGCCGGTGACCACGAGCGTCCAGAGGGTGGGGTGGCGGTGGCGCAGGTTGAGGACCCGGTGGATGCGGAGCACGGTGGCGCCGATGCCGGCGCCGAGCAGGCCGGCGATCTCGCCGATGACGAACTCCCCGATGTGTGGGGTGCCGTCGGCACCGCCGGGCACCCAGCGTTCGCACCCGTCGACCAGCACGGACTCGTCCACCTCGTGCAGGTCACACAACGCGGCGATGGCCAGGCACTGCGTGACCTCGGCGGCGCGGATCGTGTCGGTGGCGTGGTCGAGCGCTGCTGCTGCCACCGCCACCGAATCCAGGACCAGTTCCGCCATGAACCAACCCTCCCAGCCCCCACTGACAATTTCCGAACGAGGGGCCGAATCCGCCGGCGTCCGGGCATCACGATCAAGTCACGGTCACAGGAGGCGGCGAGACCGCCGGATGACGTCGGCCAGCCCCTACGCTAGCCCCATGGCAAAGGTGGTCGCGTGCCCGGGCTGCGGCACGAAGAACAGGGTTCCGGAGGCATCGACGGGGCACCCGCGGTGCGCGTCGTGCAAGGCCGATCTCCCGTGGCTGGTCGAGGCCGGTGACCGCACCTTCGACGCAGCCGTCGACACGAACCTGCTGGTCGTCCTCGACCTCTGGGCGCCGTGGTGCGGGCCGTGCCGGATGATCGCGCCGATCCTCGACAAGATCGCCACCGAGTACGCGGGGCGGGTCAAGGTGGTCAAGGTGAACGTCGACGACAACCCCGACGTGTCCTACCAGTTCAAGGTGCAGAGCATCCCGCTCGTGGTGCTGCTGAAGGACGGCAAGCAGGTCGACACCCTCATGGGTGCCCAGTCGCCGCAGGCCTACCGCCAGCGCATCGACGCCGCGCTCAGCTGACCGGACGCCAGTCCTCCGGCGGGTCCTCGCCGACGCGCCCGTCGACGGCCTCGCGCAGGAGGTCGGCGTGGCCGGTGTGGCGCGCGTACTCCTCGAGCAGGTCGAACAGCACGCGGCGCAGCGACACGGTCACGCCCCACTGCTGACCGAGGGCGACCGTCTGGTCCAGCCCGCCGGACGCCAGCAGCTCGGCCGTCCGTTCCCGGGCCCGGGCGACGACCCCGTCGTAGAGCGCGTACAGCTCCTCGGGGGAGTCGGCCGCGGCCGACTCGAACGCCCACAGGTGCGCGTCCTCGCGGGCGAAGGGCTCCCACGGCCGGGACGCATCGATGTCCCAGGTCATCTTGAGCGCTTCGCAGGCGGCCAGGTGCTTCATCAGGGCGCCCAACGACAGCGACGAACTCGGCAACCGGAACCCCAGACCCGAGGCGTCCAGACCGTCGGCCTTCCAGCGGAACGTCCAGCGCTGGCGGTCCAGCGCGCCGATCAGGTGCTCGGCCTCGGTGCCCGCCAAGGGCGGCTCCCACGGGGGATCAACGTGATCCGTCATGGGCCGAGCCTAAGAGCCAGTCGTCCACCTCGGCCAGCCACCCGGCCTTGTCGGTGTCCGACGCGAAGGACGCCTCGATCGAGGCCCTCGCCAGCCCGGCTAGGCGGGCGTCGTCCAGCCCGTGCACCTCGCGCGCCGTCCGGTACTGGTCGACCAGCCGCGACAGGAACAGCAGCGGGTCATCGGCCCCGAGGGCCACCCGCGCGCCGGCGTCCAGCAGGACGCCCAGCGGCACGTCGGCCAGTGTCGGGTAGACCCCCAGCTGCACGTTGGACGCCGGGCACACCTCGAAGGCCACGCCCCGGTCGACCAGCCGGGCCAGCAGATCGGGGTCCTCGACCGCGCGCACCCCGTGGCCGATCCGCGCCGGCTCCAGGTGCTCCACCACCTCGGCGAGGTGCTCGGGGCCGCGCAGCTCGCCGCCGTGCGGCACCCCGGGCAGCCCGGCGCGTCGTGCGATGCGGAATGCCCCGTCCCACTCGGCGGTCTCGCCCTCCCACTCGTTGTTGTTCAGCCCGAACGCGCACACCTCGCCGGCGCCCTGCCCCGCGTGCCGGGCGGCCAGGCGGGCGAGGGTGCGGGCGTCGAAGGGGTGCCGGACCCGGGACGCCGCGACGACGATCCCGACCTGTACCCCGGTCGCGGCCGACGCGGACCGCGCCTCGTCGCAGATGATCTCCAACGCGGGTTGCAGCCCCCCGACCGAGGAGGCGTACGAGGTCGGGTCGACCTGCAGCTCCAGCCGGCGCGACCCCTCGGCGGCGTCCTCGGCCGCGGCAGAACGCACGACGGTGCGGAGGGCGTCCTCGCCCTGGACCGCGGCCCGGGCGATGTCGTAGAAGCGCTGGAACCGGTACCACCCGCGCTTGTCGGCGGGCACGTCCAGGGCGATCGAGTCGACCAGCTGCTCGGGCAGTTCGATCCCACGCGCATCGGCCAACGAGACCAGCGTGGGCACGCTCAGCGAGCCGGTGAAGTGGAGGTGCAGGTGGGCCTTGGGGAGCGTCCCGAGATCCCGTCCGGCCAGCATCCCCCGACCCTACACGCGCGCCCCCGCGAGGGCGTCGCGGACGGCCCCCGCCACGGCCACGGCGCCAGGGTCGGACAGCGTGATCGTGTAGTGGTTCACGTCGGGCACCTCGACCACGCGCACGCGCGGCTGCCGCTCGACCTGCTCGGCCACCCACGCGGCCGGGAACAGCCCGCCCGGCTCGTCGACCATCCCACGCTCGGCGCGCAGGAAGGTCGCGTCGATCGCGAGGTCGCGCAGCGCCCGGATCGCGTCGTTGCCCGGCGTGACCAGGTCGCGCGAGTCGGCGGCCATCGCCTCGTACGAGGTCGCCGGGTGCAGCGCACCGTCGTCGGAGACGAGGTCGTAGTCGACGTAGGCCTCGATGTCGTCGCTCCACTCGGCGAAGGAGGGGTGCACCTTCCAGAACGAGCGGTACTCCTCGCGCGAGGCGAACGTGCGCGACAGGCGCTCGGCGGCCGGGCCGAGCGTGCGGCGGAGCGACTCCTCGGGGTCGAGCGACGGGTCGCCCTTGAGCGGCAGGCCCCCGTCGACCAGCACGAGTCCGGCGACCCGCTCGGGGTGGCGGGCTGCGAGGGTCACCGCGACGTAGCCGCCCATCGAGTGCCCGACCACGACGCAGCGGTCGACGCCGAGCTCGTCGAGCAGCGCGGCCACGTCGTCGGCGTGCCGGGCCATGCCGTAGGGCCCGGGCAGGGCGCGGGATCCGCCGCGGCCGCGCAGGTCGGGGGCGACGATCCGGACGTCGGGCAGCTGCCGGGCCATCGGCGCCCACGCCCGGTGGGAGGACGTGATGCCGTGGATGGCGAGCACGGTCGGCACACCCGCCCCGGCGTCCGCGGTGGGGGTGGTCGGCTCCCACACGCCCGCGTGCAGGCCGGTGGCGGCGTCGAACTCACGGAACATGGTCACTCCTTGTCGGGGCGCAGCGCGCGGGTGATGAAGTCGAGGGTGTTGTCCAGCACGTCGTCGGGGATGGCGGGCGCCCCGTCCTCGCCCTCCTGCCACAGGATCCAGCGCATGCCGATGATCTCGCCGATGCCCATGAGCGCCCAGGCGGTGACCTCGGGGTCGAGTGGGGCGATCTCGCCGGCGTCGGACGCCGCGGCCAGCGCCCGCTGGTAGCCCTCCACGATGCGCCCGTAGTGCAGGTGCATCGCCTCGGGGGAGACGAACTCGGCCTGCCGGATGATCCGGTACAGCTGCGGTACCTCGGTGGTGAACTCGAAGAACGCCCGGAACCCCGCCCGCTCGGCGGCGAGCCGGTCGGGGGCGCCCACGATGGCCTGGGTCAGGCGGTGGCGCAGGCGGCGGTTGAGATCCTCGACGAGCTCGTTGAAGACGGCGAGCTTGCCGTCGAAGTAGAGGTAGAAGGTGCCCATGGCGACGCCGGCGCCCTCGGTGATCCGGACGATCGAGGCGTCGTGGTAACCGACCTTGCCGAACTCCTTCAGGGCCGAGGCGAGGATCTTCTCGCGTGTGCGGCGGCCACGGGCGGTACGGGGTGCCGAGCTCATGCCTCCACCCTCCCGCGCAGCGCCGAGCGCCGCACCTTCTCGAGGGCGGCGTGGGGCAACTCCTCGGTGAACCGCACCTCGGCGGGCACCTTGAACCGGGCCAGCCGCTCGCGGCAGTGCTCCAGCAGCGCGACCTCGTCGACCGGGACGCCGGGGCGGCGCACCACGAACGCCAGGCCGACCTCGCCGCGGCGCTCGTCGGGGACGCCGACCACGGCCACGCGCGCCACGCCGGGGTGGGTGAGCAGCGCCTGCTCGACCTCGACCGGGGACACGTTCTCGCCCGAGGTGATGTACAGGTCGTCGATGCGGTCGAGCACCCAGTGGTAGCCCTCCGCATCGCGCCGGACCAGGTCGCCCGTGTGCAGCCACCCGCCGCGCGTGCTCTGGGCGGTCGCCTGGGGGTCACCGAGGTAGCCGGGGAAGACCGAGGGGCCGCGCACGAGCAGCTCGCCGGTCGCCTCGCCGTCGAGCACCTCGCCGGTGACGGGGTCGGCGATGGCGCAGGTCACGTGCGGGTAGGGGACGCCTGCGGACCCGGCCCGCTCGAAGGCCAGCTCGGCGGGCAGGCAGAGCACGTTCGGGCCGGCCTCGGGCCCTCGTAGAAGGTCTCGCCGTAGGCGGCCAGGGGGCCGGTCTTGGAGTAGATGATGTCGACCTTGACCGGGGTGGTGTCCGCGGGTGCGGCGGCGCCGTCCGTGGAGCCGGCGGTACCGGGGGCCGGGGCGGGCGCTGCCGCGTTCGGTGCGCACGCGCTGAGCGTCAGTGCCAGCGCGGCCGCGCCGGCGACGAGGAACTTCTGTGTCCGCATGGGGATCCTTTCACGACGGGGCGAATCACAAACATGAATGGTGATTCAGGTATCCGTATCGTGCTGGGTCGGCGCACCCGGGTCAACCCCTGTGACGAACTCGTGACCTTCGGGCGCCTCTGCGCCGCGGCGCAGCGGGAGGCACGGCCAGGGCTTGGGTTTCCGACGCCGAGGGCTTGGGTGTTGCATGCCGAGGGCTTGGGATTCCCGTGCTCCGACAGCCAGTGAGCCACGAGGAACGCGTGGCGACGCCGGGCCACCGAGAACTGAACTCAACCGAGACTCTTCGGGGCGAGTTCCACGGTGAACCCGTGGCGAAGTCGCTCGCTTGAGGTCACTTCTCGGTTGGTGTCAAACCCAAGCCCTCGGCGCTGGGTCAGCCGCGCACGACCTGCGCGAACGCCTGGGTGACGGCGCGGCCGGAGGCGGTGATGGCGTCCATCGCCGCGGTCACCTCGGCGACCACCTCGGCGCGGCGGGGGGAGCGCCGGGACCAGTCCTCGATCAGCTCGGGCGTCGCCTCGGGGTGGAACTGGACGCCCCAGCTCGACCCCAGCCGGAACGCCTGGTTGCCGTACCGCGCGGTCCGGGCCAGCTCGACCGCCCCCTCGGGCAGCCGCACGACGACGTCGTGGTGCGACTGCGCCACCACGACCTCACCCGACAGCGCGCCCAGCACCGGGTCCTCGGACGCCGCGGGCAGCAGTTCCAGCGCGACCGCGCCCTCCTCGGTCCCGTCCGGGTGCCCGACGATCACCTGGCCACCCAGCGCGTTTGCGAGCACCTGGTGGCCCAGACACACGCCGAGGATCGGGATGTCGATGTCGTGGGCGTCGGCGACCAGGTCGGCCAGGTCGACCAGCCACGGGTGCTCGGACGCCGAGAGGGCCGACATCGTCCCGCCCAGGATCACCAGCCCCTCGCCGATCGACGCGATCGGCGGGACGTCACGGTCCCACAGGGACACCTGCGAGAGCCGCACGCCGGCGTCCTTCAACCACCCCTCGATCGGGCCCGCCGGGCAGCGGGGGTCGAGTTGGAGGATCGTCACACGGGGGAGCCTGGCCATGGCCGCAGCCTAGTGACGGCACAATGGCGACCATGAACCGACGCGCGCCGCTCCTCGTCGCCCCGCTGGTCGCCCTGGCGGCGTGCACCAGCCCGGCCCAGCTGTCGCCGGCCCCGAGCGCCGCGTCGGGCCCCGCCGTCCCCGCCGGACCCGCCACGGCGGAGGCCGCCAGCCCGAGGGCCACCCCCGCCGGCACGCCGGACCCGTTGCCGACGATCCCGCCCAAGCTGCCCAACGAGATCATCCGCACCACCTTCGAGTCGGACGCCGTGGGCAACGAGGTGGCCACCCACCAGTTCATGGGGCAGGTCGTCAGCGTGCACCTGCTGTGCGCCAGCCACGAGGGTTCGGTGGACGTGGCCCTCATGGTCGACGGCGTCGAGCGGATCAGCTTCTCCAACGACTGCACCACGCCCGCGTTCACGGTCGAGGACGCCTCGTTCACCGCCGGCCGGCACGAGGTCGTCTTCCAGGTGGAGCCCAGCGGGGGAGCGCAAGGCGTGGTCTACCTGCTCGAGGGCGACATCTGAGTCACCGCTCCGCCGGGATCTCCCCACCCACCCCTGGCCCGCGGTCGAGCGGGACGATCGTGTGCGTGACCACGTCGTCGTACACCTCGACGACCGCGAAGCCGGTGTTGGCGAACTGCCCACGCAGGTCGCCGCCCACGGTGAGGTCCTGGGTGTAGACCAGCGACGGGGCGATGCTCACGCCCACCCCGGCCCACGCCCCCGACGCGCTGTGGTGGAAGTGCCCCGACAACACGGCCCGGACGTCGCTGCCGCGGATCACGCGGGCGAGGTCGTCGGGGTTGGTCAGCGGCCAGCGCCACGCGGCGTCCTGCAGCGGCGGCAGCGGTGGGTGGTGCACGACCAGCAGGCTCCCGGACGCCGCGGGCTCGGCCAGCCGCCCACCCAGCCACGCCAGCGACTCCGGCGCCACGGTCCCGGCCGGCGTCCCGGGCACGGAGGAGTCGACCACCAGCACCCGGAGCCCGGCCACGTCGTGCTCGGCGTTCACCGGCCCCGCGACGCCGGCCACCCCATGCCCGAACACCGAACGGAACGCTCCGGCCTCGTCGTGGTTCCCGGTCGCCCAGACGACGTCGGCGCCGACGGAGGCCGCGGCGTCCAGCACCGTGGAGCGCAGCCACGCATACGAAGCCGGCGACCCGTCGTCGGACAGGTCGCCGGAGAGCACCCACGCGTCGCAGCGCAGGTTCCAGGAGGTCAGGACCTCCAGCGCGCGCAGCAGTTGCGCGCGGGCGTCCACCACCCCGCCCACCGGGGAACCGTCGCCCGTGACGTGCAGGTCACTGAGGTGGGCGAGCCGGTGGGTGGGGTGCCGGCGCATCGATCAGTCGTCGTCGTCGTGCAGGCCGCCGATGGTGTCCTTGGCGTCGCCGCCGGGCGGCGGGGTGAACTCGTTCTCGTGCTCGGTGCCGCGGGCACGCTCCCACGAGCGGCGCACCTCCTGCTCGGCCTCCGCGCGACCGGTCCACACGGCGCCCTCGACCGACTTGCCGGGCTCGAGGTCCTTGTAGACGCTGAAGAAGTGCTCGATCTCGAGCAGCGTCAGGTCGGGGATGTCGGTGAGGTTGCGGATGTTGTCCTGGCGCAGGTCGGCGACCGGCACGCACAGCACCTTGTCGTCACCGCCCATCTCGTCCTGCATCCGGAACATGCCGATCGCGCGGCACTCGATGAGGCAGCCGGGGAACGTGGCCTCGGGCAGGAGCACCATCGCGTCGAGCGGGTCGCCGTCCTCGCCGAGGGTGCCCTCGATGAAGCCGTAGTCGTTCGGGTAGGCCGTCGCGGTGAACAGCGTCCGGTCCAGGCGGATGCGACCGTTGTGGTGGTCCATCTCGAACTTGTTCTTCGTCCCCTTGGGGATCTCGACCGTCACGTCGAAGTGCAACGGGGGCTTGACCTTGGGGCGTTCGAAGGATGCGCGCATGGGCTGAAGGCTAGCGCGCGTGGGGGACAATGGGCACGCCGTCGGGGCCTTCCCGCGGCGGTGAGGAGCGGAACGTGGCCGGACGCCGACGCTGGGTCTGCCCCGCCGTGACCTGGATCCTCGCGCTCACCGTCGCGCTCGCGACCGCGGGGCTGCAGTTCGTCGTGCGACCCCAGTTGGCCGACGACCCGCTGGTCGGCACCGGACGCCTCGACCTCCCGGCCGTCGCCGACCCGCCCCCCGCGGTGCTGCCCGACCTGGGCGCCCCGACGGCGACCGTCGCCCCCGGCGCCCTGGCCGCGAGGCTGGACGCCCTCCCGCGCGAGGGCCTCGGCGACGTGGTCGCCCTCGTGGTCGACGCCCGCACCGGGCAGGAGCTCTACCGCGCCGGCAGCGGGGCCCGCACGCCGGCGTCCAGCCTGAAGGTGTTGAGCGCGCTCGTGGCGATCGACGTGCTCGGCCCCGACCGCACCTTCGCCACCACCAGCCTGCTCACCCCCGACGGCGGCACCGTCGTGCTGCGCGGCGGTGGCGACCCCCTGCTCACCGGGGCCACCCGCGCGGACGCGCACCCGCGGCCCGCTTCCCTCGAGGACCTCGCCGAGCAGACCGCCGAGCAGCTCACCGCCAAGGGCGCCACCACCGTCGCCCTGGGCTACGACGCCACCCTCTTCGCCGGCCCGGGCTGGAACCCGGCGTGGCCCGACATCTTCGCCCGCTCCGTGGCCCCCATCACCGCGCTCACCGCCGACCACGCGCGGCCCAGCCTGGCCCCCAACGCCCTCCAGCGTGCCGAGGACCCGGCCCGCTTCGCCGCCGACCAGTTCGCGGGCTTCCTGGCGGCCCACGGCATCACGGTGTCCGCGACCAACCCCGTCCCGACCCCCGCCGACGCCACCGAGCTGGCCCACGTCGACTCCCTCCCTGTCTCGGCGATCGCCGAGGTGGTCCTCGCCCAGTCCGACAACGACGCCGCCGAGACGCTGCTGTGGCAGGTCGCCCTCGAGCGCGGCCGGCCGGCCACCCCGGCCGACGGGGCGGCCGTGCTCACGACCGAGCTGCAGCGCCTCGGCCTCTGGGACGACGGCATGGCCGTCCTCGACGGCAACGGCATCGCCAGCGAGAACCTCGTCACCCCCGACGCCCTGGTCGGGGCCGTCCGCATGGCCCTGGCCGACCCCGCCCTGCGCACGATCACCGAGGGACTCCCCGTGGCGGGCGTCACCGGCACCCTCCGCGAGCGGTTCGGCGCCGACGACTCCCTCCGGGGGCGCGGCATGGTCCGGGCCAAGACGGGCACCATCCGCGGGGTGAACACCCTCACCGGCTACGTGGTGACCGCCGACGGCCAGCCGCTCGCCTTCGCCCTGATGACCTCCGGCGGCGCCGGCCAGACCTCGGCGCGCGCGTGGCTCGACCGGGCCACGGCCGCGCTGGCCTCCTGCGGGTGCTCCTAAGGTTGGGCGCATGAGCGTGCTGCCCTTCATCGACGCCGGCGTCGCGTCGACCGTCGGGGCGCGCCTCGTCCCGCCCGGCCCCGCCCTGTCCGCGGCCGAGGTCGCCGAGGTCGTCGCGGGGCTGAGGGAGGCGGCCGAGGCGTCCGTCGCCACGGTGGCCGAGGTGACCGGCCTCGGTGCGCCCGCGACCGGGGAGATGCTCGTCATCGACCGCCCGACGTGGATCCGCGCCAACGTCGACATGGCGCTCACCATGCTCGCCGAGGCCTCGGGGGAGCCGATGCCGCGCCCCGAACGGCTGCGCGACAAGGTGGCCGGCCGCGCGAACGGCGCCCAGCTCGGCGGCGCGCTGGCGCTGCTCGGGTCGCGGATCCTGGGCCAGTACCTGCCGTTCCTCGCCGAGCCGCACCTCGTGCTGGTCGCCCCGAACGTCGCCAAGATCGAGCGCGCGATGGGCGTCGACCACGCGGACTTCCGCCTCTGGGTGTGCCTGCACGAGCAGACCCACCGCCAGCAGTTCGCCCGCGCGCCCTGGCTGCGCGGCCACCTGATCGCCGAGGTGGGCCAGCTGCTGGCCGACGAGCCCGGCGGCCCGCCGAAGGGTCGTCCCCGCAACCTCGTCGACGTCGTCACCACCCCCGCCCAGAAGGTCGTGTTCGAGCGGGTCAGCGCCGCCATGGCCCTGCTCGAGGGCTACGCCGACGACATGATGGACCGCGTCGGCCCCGACGTCGTGCCCACCGTCGCCTCCATCCGCGCCCGGTTCGACGCCCGCCGCAACCGCGGGGGCTGGACGAAGGCGGTCAACTCCGCCCTCGGCATGGACCTCAAGCTCGCCCAGTACCGCGACGGTGCCCGCTTCTGCCGGGCGGTCATCGACCGCGTGGGCGTCGACGGGCTCAACGTCGTCTATGACGAGCCGGCCAACCTGCCCTCACCCGCCGAGATCGCCCACCCGGCGACCTGGCTGCGGCGCGTCCACGGCTGATGGCCCGGCGCGCGCTCGGCCCGGCCACGCTGGCCGTCACCCAGGCCGTGGACGCCCTCGCCCCGGCCCCGTGGCTGGTCGCCTGCTCCGGCGGCGCGGACTCCCTCGCGCTCGCGTGGGCCGCCCACCATGTCGCCACCCGCCGCGGGACGCCCGTGCGCGCGCTCGTCGTCGACCACGGCCTCCAGCCGAACTCGGACGCCGTGGCGGCCCGGGTCGTCGAGGTGCTGTCCGGCCTCGGGTTGGGTGCGGAGGTCGTCCGGGTCGACGTGGTCGACGCCGGGGCCGGGCCCGAGGCGTCCGCCCGCGACGCGCGGTACGCGGCGCTGGAGGCGGCGCGCCGGCCCGACGAGCGGATCCTGCTCGGCCACACGCTCGATGACCAGGCCGAGACCGTGCTGCTGCGCCTGGCCCGGGGGGCGGGGGTGACGTCGCTGGCGGGGATCCCGCCCGAGCGCGGGCCGTTCAGCCGGCCGCTGCTCGGCCTGGGCCGCGAGGTCACGGTGGCCGCATGCGCCGAGCTGGGCCTCGAGCCCTGGGCCGACCCGATGAACGCCGACCACCGCTACGCGCGGGTGCGGGTGCGCGAGGTCGTGCTCCCCGTCCTGGAGCGCGAGCTGGGCCCGGGGATCCGAGAGGCACTGGCCCGCACGGCGACCCTGAGCCGCGAGGCGTCCGAACTCGTCGCGGAACTGGCGGAGGAGACCGACCCGGCGCTGGCCACCGACTGCCTCCACCTGCTCGGCCTCGCGCCCGGCCTGCGCCGCCGGCTGGTGGCCGACTGGCTGCGCGCCGCGGGGGCGGCCGACGTCGCGGCCGTGCACGTCGACGCCACCGAGCGGCTCGTCACCCACTGGCGGGGACAGAAGGGCGTGGACGTCCCGGGCGGACGGGTTTCCCGCCGGGACGGGCGCTTGGTGTTCGAGCAACGGTAGGGTGCGGTGACGTGGACGCATCGCACATCAGCAGTGAGTTGACCGAGGTTCTCTACACCAACGACCAGGTGCAGGCGCGGCTCGCCGAGATCGCCGCCGACATCGACGCCGAGTACGCCGACTCCGACCTCCTGCTGGTCGGCGTCCTGAACGGGGCGGTGATGGTCATGGCCGACCTGTCCCGCCACCTGGCCAGCCACGTGCACATGGACTGGATGGCCATCTCCTCCTACGGCTCGGGCACCCAGAGCTCCGGCGTGGTGCGGATCCTCAAGGACCTCAACACCGACATCGAGGGCCGCCACGTGCTGGTGGTGGAGGACATCATCGACACCGGCCTGACGCTGGCCTACCTGATGCAGAACCTGCAGTCGCGCAAGCCGGCCAGCCTCGAGATCATGACGATGTTCCGCAAGCCCGAGGCCCTGAAGAGCCCCGTCGAGGTCAAGTACGTGGGCTTCGACCTGCCGAACGAGTTCGTGGTCGGCTACGGCCTCGACTACGCGGGCCGCTACCGCAACCTGACCGACGTCGGCACGCTCGCGCCGCACGTCTACAGCTGAGTCACGCCCGCGCCGCGGCCACGCCCAGCGCGTCGAGGATCGCCTCGAACCGCATGAGGTCGGCGGCCGCCGGGTAGCCGCGACCGATCACGCAGGACACGTCCACGACCTGCGCCGTCGGCACGCGCTGCACCACGAGCGCCGTGATGGCGGGGGCTGCCCGGTCGAGCACGACCAGGCAGGGTTCCGATTCCAGCGCCGCCTCGACCGCGTCGGCGTCGTCGGCGGGGGCGACCTCGACCAGGACGCCGCGCTGCCGCAGCAGGTCGGCGATCCCCTCGCCGAGCAGGGTGTAGGACTGGACGACCAGCGCCCTCAGGCAGGGCGCTGGGTCAGGGGCGGTCATCGGTCACCTCCGGGGGCAGCAGGTCTGCCCCCATTCTCCCGCGTGCGTGGGCCGGATCCCATCCATCCCACGGCACAGGTTCAGGCGTCGGGCAGCCCCAGCCCCTGTCGGACGATGTAGGCCGCGGCCTGGATCCGGTTGGTCATGTGCAGCTTCTCCAGGGCGTTGTGCACGTGGCTCTTCACGGTGCCCTCGGTGATCGACAGCTCCTTGCCGATCTCCTTGTTCGACCTGCCGCCGGCGACCAGGCGCAGGATCTCGAGCTCGCGGCGGGTCAGCTTCTGGCCCGGCTCCTCGGGGACGACCGCCCCCTTGGCCGAGCCGCCTGTCTCCTTCAGGTGCTGCAGCAGGCGCCCGGCGACGGCCGGCGAGATCGGGGTCTCGCCCCGCATGACCGAGACGATCATGTCGAACAGCTGGTCGGGGCGGAGGTTCTTCAGCAGGTAGCCGTGCGCGCCGTGCATCATCGCGCGCACCACGTGGTCGTCGGTCTCCGACACCGTGAGCATGATCACCTTGACGTCCAGCACCTGCTCGCGGATCAGGCGCACGGCCTCGACGCCGTCCAAGACGGGCATCTCCACGTCCATGATCACGAGGTCGGGCTTGAGCTCGTTGGCGCGCTCGACGGCCTGCAGGCCGTTCTCGGCCTCGCCGACCACCTCGATGCCGGGTTGACGGGCCAGCAGGGCGGCGACCGCCCCGCGGAACAGCGGCTGGTCGTCCACCAGCAGCACCCTGGTCGTGCTCATGGCTCAGCTCCTCGGGGTCCGGGACGGGGGCTCGGGCACGGACGCGATGACCTTGGTCCCGATGCCGGGGTACGACTCCAGCCGCAGCGTGCCGTGCAGCAGCGAGAGCCGGTCGCTCATCGTGAACAGCCCGTAGCCGTCGGTGGTCGGGACGTCGGTGGGGGCGTGGAAGCCCTGCCCGTCGTCGGCGATGGTGACGGTCGTCGCATCGGTGCCGGTGATCGTCACGGTGGCCCGCGTCGCGCGCGCGTGCTTGCGCACGTTGGTCAACGCCTCCTGGACGACCCGGATCAGGTGCACCTCGGTGCGCGGGCTGAGCTGCACCGGGCCGCCGGTCTCGTTGCGGAACTCCGTGACGATCCCGGACTGGGCGGCGAACTTGGCGGTGTAGGCCTCGAGGTTCTCCTCGAGCGTCAGGTCGGCCTTGTCGGAGTCGCGCAGGCCGAGGATGACCTCGCGAACGTCGCGGTAGGCCTCGTCGGCGGTCTCGGCGAGCGCGGACACCTGTTCGGCGGTGTCGGCGTCCCCGGTCACCGAGGGGAAGGTCTCGAGCATGCGCAGGCGCAGGTGCATCGCGCCGAGCACCTGGGCCATCGAGTCGTGCATCTCGCGGGCGATCCGGGTGCGCTCGTTGAGGACCTCGCGCTGGCGCTCCTGCTCGCGCACCTTGGCGCTGGTCAGCGCGATGCTGGCCAGGCCGGCCATGGTGGCCAGGAACGAGCGGTCGCGCTCGGTGAAGGGGCGCTCGTCGCGGCGGCCGACCCGCAGGGTGCCGACGTTCCCCCTCGGGCTGGTGACCCCGTGCTCGGCGTAGGCGCCCCAGTGCAGGCACCCGATGGGGTTCACGCGCTGGCCGGTGACCTCGTCGATGTGGTCGGGCAGGCCGACCCCGAGCAGCGTGCTGCCGTCACTGCACGCCTGCGGCACCTCGGCCGTGGAGTCGAACCGGACCGTGTTGGCCGCCGCCACCGTGACCACGACCGCGGCGGCGTCGGCGTCCAGCAGGTCGCGCGCGTGGGTCGCGAGGTCGGTCAGCGTGGGCAGCGTCCCCGACTGCCGCGAGATGGCGAGCAGGATCGCGTAGAAGGCGTGCCCCTCGTCGCGACGGCGGTACAGGTCGGCGAAGTCGGCCTTCAGGCGCGCCGCGCCGGCGACCTGCAGGGACAGGGCGGACTCGGTGGCGGGGCCGATGTGCTCGCCGGGCAGGTCGTGGTCGGACGCCCACACCTCGATGCGGCCCACCGCGCGGTCGCCCTCGGCCAGCGGCCGGTCGAGCGCCGGGATGGTGGTGCCGGCCAGATCGGGGGAGCGGCCGGCGACGGCCTCCAGCGCGGGATCGCCCTCGCGCGGGTTGAGGCGCAGGCGCACGCACCCGATCCCGGGGACGTCGGCGAGGACGCGGGCGGCCGCGTCGGCCACGCCCTGGGCGTCCGGCTGCCCGTGCGTGGCGGCGGTCACGGTGTCGGCCAGCAGCAGGTCGCGGTTCTGCATGACGATGGCGCCCTCGGCGCGGTCGATGTGGCGCAGCATGAGCCAGGAGAAGATGCCGATGCCGACGCACACCGCGATCGCGACGGCCAGGTGCCAGGCCTGGGCGAACTCGGGGCTCCACCAGGGCGAGTGCTCCAGGTGGTAATGGACGGCCTCGAGCAGCAGGAAGAAGGCCATGGGGGCGGCGAGCGCGATCCAGCGGAGACGGCGGCCGACCAGGCGGGGGGAGGCGTCCTCGTCGCGGGGGGCGCGTACCGGGCGCGCCGCGGTGCCGGCTGCCGGCGTCGTCGCCTGCTCCGGGTCATCTCGCACAGCGCTCACCTGCGGGCGCCTCCTCGCATACCCCCCGGTGGTGTCCTCGGCACCGGTTCGGCGCCACTGTAACCGCTTCACCCGTGCTCGGGAACGCGCGGCCTCCGCTCCCCGGCGTCACGTTCGGGCGATTTGGCGTGTTCGGCCGGAGGTGTCTATCGAGCCTCTACCCCCCGGCGGATGGGAGCGGACCCTGGGTGCGGCGCGAGGCTTGGGGTGAGGTGCACGCCGTGCATCCTTGCGTGCTCGCGGGCACGCGCCGACAGGTGGTGGAAGAGATGACGAAGACGGATCTCGAACCGGACGTGGAGAGCCCCGTGGCTGCGCCCGAGCGGCGTGCGGTTCACCAAGACCGCCACGGGCGGCAGTTGCACCCTCACCTGCCACGGCAAGGACCACCAAGGGGGCCGGTACAGCAACGGCTGAGCAGGGTGGAGAGAGGGTAGATGCCCCTTCTCTATCCAATATGAATCCTTGGGCGGATAGTTATACAAATCGCTCAAAACGACACTGGGTAGTAGCAGCACGCGTGCGCCCGCACGCCAGCACCGAGGAGCGACACGACCCATGTCTCGCGCACAGACCGCCAGTGCCAGCCAGGCGCGCACCCAACTGCTCGGCCGGCTCGGCCTGCCGGCGGGGGCAGCGGGCGACGACCTGGACGACCTGCACCGCCAGATCGCCGAGTTCCTCGAGACGGCGCCGGCCGACCTGAAGGGCTGGGCGGGCAAGCGCCAGGCCGAGGCGGACCGGATCTACGGCCTGCTGACCGGGCCCGAGGCCGAGCTCGCCGAGCTCGTCGCCACCCGCAAGGCGGCCCAGGCCCCGGCCCCCAAGGGCTTCCCGACGTGGGCGAAGTGGCTGCTCGGCATCGCGCTCGTGGCCGGCATCGTCTTCGGGGTCTACCAGATCGGCAAGCCGCCGTCCGACCTGCCCGCGATGACCGCCGCCGAGGGCGCCAGCGCCGCCCCCACCTCGACGGGCCTCGACGAGGCCAAGGTCGCCGAGCTGATGGGCAAGCTGAAGGAGAACCCGCAGGACGTCGCGGTCCTGTTCGACCTCGGCAACGCCTACTACCAGGCCGACCAGTACCAGCAGGCCTCCGAGTGGTACCAGAAGGTGCTCGACGTCAACGCCGACGACGAGAAGGGCCTCGTCGCCCTCGGCGCCACCAAGTTCAACCTCGGCGACCTCGCCAAGGCCGAGGAGGTCTGGAACCGGGCCGCCGAGCTGTACCCGAACAACCCCGAGGTCTTCTACGACCTGGGCTTCCTCTACATGACCACTCAGCGCATGGACGAGATGAAGGTCGCCTGGGACAAGGTCGTCCAGATCGCGCCCGACTCCGAGTTCGCCAAGACCGTGCAGAGCCACGTCGGCGACGTGATGCCCGAGGCGATGGGCGAGGCCTCCGCGCAGCCCACCCCCGCGGCCACCGCAGGGACCAACGGGTAACGCCATGGTCGAGGTCGGGCTGGCAGTCGCGTTCGTCGCCGGGGTGGCGACGTTCGCGTCGCCGTGCTGCCTGCCCATGGTGCCGGTCTGGATCGGCTACATCGTCGGCGGCACCCCGGCCGGCCAGCGCACCAACCGCCTCGTCGCCCTGCAGCAGTCGCTCGCGTTCGTGGTCGGCTTCGCGGTCGTCTTCGTCGGCCTGTGGGCGTCCATCGGCCTCGTCGGCTACCTGCTGCGCGGCTACGTGGACGTCATCCGCCAGGTGGCGGGCGTCCTGCTGATCGTCATGGGCCTGCACGTGGCCGGCCTGATCACCATCCCCTTCCTCCGCAACCAGGTCTCGCTCGGCGGCCGGCTCGTCCGCCGGGACGCCTCGGGTGCGGTCGTCGCCACCCGGCCGAGCGTGCTGCGCTCGGCCCTGTTCGGCGTCGTGTTCGCCGCGGGGTGGACGCCCTGCGTCGGCCCGACGCTCGGGGCCATCATCGGCATGGCCTCCCTCAACGACACCTTCGGGCAGGGGACCCTCCTGCTCGTCGTGTTCGCGCTCGGTCTCGGCCTGCCGTTCGTGCTGGTCGCGCTGGGCGCCGACGCCGTCCGGCAGCGCCTCGCCTGGCTGACCAACCACCAGGTGATCGTCTCCGTCGTGACCGGCGCCCTGCTCATGGTCGTCGGGTTCCTGATGCTCACGAACCTGTTCGCCCGCCTGGCCCAGTTCACACCGCAGTTCCCCGTCTGAAAGAGAAGCCGATGAGCTCGCACGCGAAGGAACGCACCCGCTCCCGCAAGGAGCAGGTCGACGTGTTCGACAGCGGCGTCGACGTGCTCGACGACGTCCACCCCGAGCCCGAGCGCCGCCACCGCGGCCGCCGGACCAACCCGCTCGAGGCGGTGTGGAACTTCCTCATCTCCATGCGCACCGGCCTGTGGCTGATCCTCATCCTGGGCCTGCTCACGCTGGCCGGCACGATGATCGTCCAAGCGACGCCGGACGCGATGGCCGACCCCGAGGTCTACCAGGCGTGGTACGAGGCGGGCCCGAAGCAGAAGTACGGCGGCTGGGCGCCGATCCTGTCCGCGCTGGGGCTCTACAACGTGTTCGGCACGTGGTACTTCCGGGCCCTGTTCGCGATCCTGGCGATCAGCATCCTGGCCTGCTCGATCAACCGCGCCCCCCGCCTGTGGCGCACCGCCACGCAGCCCCGCATCGCGATGCGCGAGGCGTTCTTCACCCACGCCCCGCTCCGCGCGGCCTTCGACCTGCCCATGGACGCCGAGGCCGCGGCCGAGCGTGTCCGCGAGGGGCTGCACAAGGCGCACTTCCGCGGGGTCGGCGAGCCCGCCGAGGCCGGCGCGGACCTGTACGGGGACAAGTTCCGCTGGGCTCCGTTCGGCACCGTGATCGCGCACATCAGCTTCATCATCATCCTGCTCGGCTTCGTGGTGTCGGCCTCCATGGGCTTCCGCGACGAGCAGTTCGTGGCCCCGGTCGGGGTGCAGGTCGAGGTCGGCCACGACACCGGCATGGCGGTCGTCGCGCACTCCTTCCACGACGACTACTACGAGAACGGCCAGCCCAAGGACTACGTGTCCGACCTCGAGGTGTTCGTCGACGGGCAGTCGGTGGCGCGCCAGCAGATCCGCGTGAACGAGCCCCTCATCATCGGCGACGTCTGGTTCCACCAGTCCTTCTTCGGCATCGGTGCCGACCTGCTGGTCACCGAGGGCGACCAGGAGGTGTTCAAGGAGACCGTCTCGATGGCGTGGCGCTCCAACGACGGCACCCGCACCATCGGCCAGCTGACGATCCCCAGCAAGAACCTCAGCGCCTACATCGTGCAGGCGGCCTCCGGCCAGGTCCTGCCCGAGCTGCCGGCCGGTTCCCTGGCCGTCGAGGTCTACCGGGTGGGCGAGAGCGAGCCGCTCGGCGTCCAGGTGCTCACGCAGGGGCAGTCGGCCGAGCTCGAGGGCCTGACGTGGACCTTCGAGCGCAACCGCCAGTACACCGGCATCACGATCAAGCGTGACCCGGGCTCCAACATCGTCTGGGTCGGCAGCGCCCTGCTGGTCATCGGCAGCTGCCTGGTCTTCTTCCTCCCGCACCGCCGCGTGTGGGGCCGCGTGCGCCCCAACGCCGACGGCACCACCCGCGTCATGCTCGGCGCCCCGAACAAGCGCGACCCCGGCATGGAGCCGGTGTTCGCCGAACTGCTCCACCACATCCAGGACGACGACGCTCAGCGCGAACGCTGACGAACAAGGAGATATCGCCATGTTGCTCTATGCGCAGTACGCCATCATGGTGGCCCTAGGGGCCACGGTGCTCGCGTCCATCGGCTACATCTGGGCCGCCGTCCAGGGCCACCAGCTGGTCACCAAGGGCGCCCAGAAGAAGGCCCGGGTGCTGGTCGGTGGGGACCTGGTCGACGACCTCGAGGCGCTGGACGCCGCCCCCGCCCCGACCCGCCGCGTCAGCGGGCCGCTGCCCGCCACCATCGCCAAGTACGCCTCCTGGCTCGCGTGGGGCGCCCTCGGCATGCTCACCCTCGCCCTGGTGCTGCGCACCGTCGAGACGGGCCGTGGGCCCTTCGTGACCCAGCACGAGTTCGCCGTCTCGATGGCGTGGGGCTTCCTGGTCATGTACCTGTTCTTCGAGTGGAAGTACCGGGCGCGCACGCTGGCGCTGGTCGCGCTGCCGATGACCGTCGTCATCCAGCTCTATGCCCTGTCGTGGGACTCCACGGCCAACCCGCTGGTCCCGGCCCTGCAGAACAGCTTCCTGCTGACCCTGCACATCCTGGTCGCGATCTTCGCCTACGGCGCCTTCCTGGTGTCGTTCGCCGCCGCCGTGCTGTACCTCATCGACTCCTACTTCCCCGGCAAGGTGAGCCACCTGCTGCCCAAGCCCGACGTGCTCGACCGCCTCGGCTACCGCGCCACCGTGATCGGCTACCCGCTCATGACCATGGTCATCGTCCTCGGCGCCGTCTGGGCCGAGATCGCCTGGGGCCGCTACTGGAGCTGGGACCCCAAGGAGACCGCCTCCCTGGTCACGTGGCTCATTTACGGCGGTTACCTGCACGCCCGCGTGGCGCGCGGTTGGGTCGGCCGCGGCGCCGCCTGGCTGCTCGTCGTCGCGTTCCTGTCGGTGATCTTCACCTTCTTCGGCAACGCGATCTTCGGCGGCCTGCACTCCTACGGCGTCGTCTGACGGACAGCGACGGACCCGGGCGGCACGGAACGGAAAGGGACACACCATGAGGGACCACGTCGGCGACGACGACGAGCTCATCGAGGGCACCGGGGCACCGGACGCCCCAAGGCCGGGCGTCGACGTGCTCTCGCCCGCGGCGTCCACGGTCGCACCCCGTGACCCGCGGGAGCGGATCCGTTCCAGCCGCCTGGGGCAGCTCGTCGTGCTCCTGGTGACCGCCGCCGTGGTGTTCGCCGGGTGGCAGATCGTCCGGCTGCAGGCGGAGCGGTCGGAGGAGTCCAAGACCGGCGGGGCCACCGTGGTGCGCCTCGACGGCACGTCGCGGGTACCGCCGCCCACCCTGGGCGAGCCCGCGACGGACTTCACCTACACGACCTGGGACGGGCAGGAGATCACGCTGTCCGAGCTCAAGGGCAAGGGCGTGTGGATCACCTTCGGGGCCACCTGGTGCACCAACTGCCAGGCGGAGATGCCCGACGTCGAGGCGGCGCACAAGGCGTTCGCCGACCGCGACGTCGTCGTGCTCGGCATCAACATCCAGGAGGGGCAGGAGGCCGTCAAGGCCTACGCGGAGCGGACCGGCCTGACCCTCCCCATCGGGGTGGACCCGAACAACGAGATCGCCGAGGCCTACGCGGTCGGGGCGATCCCGGCGCACTACTTCATCGACAGTGCCGGCGTGGTCAAGGACATCCGTGTGGGTGGCCTGGCCCGCGACACCATGGACTCCATCCTCGAGGAGCTGGCACCATGACCGACGACCCCGAACCCCGGGAACCCGTCCCCGACCCAGCTGTCACCCCCACCGGTTCGCCCGACCCCGAAGGCGCGCTCGGCAAGCTGGACGCGAGCCTGCCGTTCCTGAAGAAGAAGGCCGTCGAGCTGCTCAACGGCTCGACCCCGGAGGTGGGGCGATGACCACGGCCACCGCACGCAACCAGGAGACCTGGCTGTCGGTCCAGGAGGCGAGCGCGATGCTCGGCGTCTCGCCCGCCACCCTGCGCCGGTGGAGCGCCAACGGCGAGGTCGAGGCGTTCACCACGCCCGGCGGCCACCGCCGGTTCTCACTGAGCACCCTGAAGGCGTTGCTGCAGCAGGGCACCGGCGACGTGTCCCGGCCAGGCAGCCTGGGGGAGTCCGCCGACCGGGTCGTGAAGGTGATGCGCCGCCATGCGCGGGCGGCGTCCAACGCGCTGCCCGAGTCGGTGCTGGACGACGGCTTCCGGGCGGAGATGGCGTCCCTGGGCCGAGATCTGACCACCTTGCTGCTCGCGCACCTGGACGCCGAGACCCCGGCCCGTTCCGCCCGCGCCATCGCCGAGGCGGAGGCCATGGCGGCCGAGCACGCCCGCGTGGCGCTGCGGGCCGGAGCGCTGCTCACCGAGGTGGTGGGGGTGTTCGTCCGGTTCCGCGGCCTGTTCGTCGAAGAACTCGCGGACGCCGCCGTCCGGCACGGCCTGACCTCGGGCGAGGCGACGTCCTTGGTCAACCGTGGTGGCGCGGCGGTGGACCGGGCTCTGGCCGCCTTCGTGGCCGCCTGGGAGGAGCGCGCCGACTAGGGCGTGTCGCGTAACTGATTTGGGTGGTTTGGGTCAGGGTTGTCTTTGTGACCAGGAGTCCTCAGTTCAGTGACGAGATGTGGGCGCGGATTGAGCCGTTGATGCCGCGTGGGGGCGCGAAGGGCGGCCGTCCGTGGAATGACCACCGGCGGACGGTGGAGGGCATCTGTTGGCGGTTGCGGACGGGGTCGCCGTGGCGGGACGTGCCGGCCGAGTTCGGATCGTGGTCGAGCTTGTGGCGCCGCTTCAACGCGTGGGCCCAGGACGGTACCTGGGACAAGATCCTCACCGCCATCGCCGGTTCACCGGAGGCAGAAGGTCTGGTCGCGGTGGTGGACGGCACGATCGTGCGGGCCCACAAGCACGCTGCCGGCGCCCGAAAAGGGGGATCCACCGAACTACAAGAATCCTCGGGCCGAACCAGCTGATCACGCCTTGGGGCACTCCCGTGGCGGGTGGACGACGAAGTCCCACGCCCTGGTCGACGCCTCCGGTCACCTGTGCTCGCTGGTGGTCACCCCGGGTCAGGCCGGTGAGAACCCCCGCCTGTTGGATGTGATCGATCTTGCCCCTCACCGGGTTGTCCGGGTGGTCGCGGACAAGGCCTACTCCCATCCCTCGACCCGAACCGAGCTCCGGCGGCGAAGGATCAAGGTGACCATCCCCGAACGCTCCGACCAGATCGCCCGTCGCAAGGCCAAGGGCAGCCGCGGCGGTCGCCCACCTGCCTTCGATCCCACCATCTACAAGGGCAGGAACGTGGTGGAACGCTTCTTCAACCGGATCAAGGAGTTCCGCGCCATCGCCACCCGCTACGACAAACTCGCTCGCAACTACCGCGCCGGCCTCGTCCTGGCCAGCACCATCATCTGCCTACGAGACCAGTTACGCGACACGCCCTAGGCCTGGCCGGCGATCGCGCGCAGGGCGTCGAGGTGGGACGCCCACGCGGCCCGGCCCTGACCGGTGAGGGAGAGCCACGTGCGCGGACGCTTGCCCACGTAGCCCTTCTTGATGTGCACCAGCCCGAGTTCCTCGAGCTGGGAGGCCTGCCGGCTGAGCACCGAGTCGCTGACCTGCAGGTGGTCGCGCACCGACGCGAAGTCGATCTCGTCGGTGGCCGCGAGCGCCGCCGCGAGCGAGAACCGGACCGGGTGGGTGAGCTGGTCGTTGAGCTGGTGGCGCGGGTGCTCGGTCTCGGGGGCGGTCACTGCCGGGCCTCCCGCCAGGCGCCGAGGGTGGTCACCAGCGTGAGCAGCGCGGCGGAGGCGATGGCGAACCACAGCTCGCCCACCCACCACACCGTCGAGCCGACGACGGTGAAGACCCAGGCCACCGTCCACGCGGCCATCGCCTGGCCCCACCGCTTGCCGAAGCCGGCCTTGGTGGCACGGGCGAACCGGACCATCACGGTGATCAGGATCGCGAACCAGACGCCGGCCACGACCAGGGGCAGCGCCACGAGGCGCCCGTCGGTGTGGCCCACGAAGTACAGGGCCACGGCGAACATCGCCGAGACGCCGCCGATGCCGAGGAGGCAGGCGATCTGGGGCCAGCTGGCGCCGGAGCGGGCGGCGGAGCCGAGGCGTCCGGCCTGGTCGAGCAGGTCGCGGGCCTGCTGGGGGTCGAGGTCGCTCATGCCCGGGCCTGCTTGCGGAGCTGGGCGAAGGTGCCGGCGGCCGATCCGCCGAGGGCGGCGGCGGTGGTGCTGGCGACGACCATCATCGGCGCGGTGCCGGTGACGGCGCCGGCGATGAAGAGGGTGATCATCGAGGCGAAGGCGATGGCGAAGCCGATGAGCGCGACGCGGCGGGCGATGGTCTGGCGGGCCGGGGTGCGGGCGGTGGTGTTCATGGTGTCCTCCGGGGTGTGGGGTTCGGGTTGTTCCGATGACAGAACACTAACAAGTACTTTCCAAACCCGCAAGCACTTTCATCAAAGATCTTCCGGAGGTGGTCCGTTGTGCCGGTCCGGTACGCTCAACGACGCACCCATCTCGCCTGTGACAGGGAGTCGAATGAAGTCACCGAGGCTGCTGCGCAGTCCGTTCCTGTGGATCCTCGCCGGGTTCCTGCTGATCATGCTGGGCATGAACCTGTTCTCGGCGTCCAGTCGCTACCAGCAGGTGCCGACGTCGAAGATCATCTCGGTGATCGAGGGCAACGACCCGCTGCGCGAGGTCGTCATGGTCGACGGCGACCAGGAGATCCGCCTGGAGTACAAGGAGGATGGCGGCGCACGCATGCGCGCCAACTGGGTCGGCCAGCAGAGCCAGGACATCGTGGAGCGGCTCAACGAGCGCACCGCGGCCGGCACGCTCGACCAGTGGCGCGGCGAAGTGCCCGACCGCGGCTTCATGTCGCTGTTCCTGATGGGGATCTTCCCGTTCATCCTCATCGGCTTGTTGTTCTTCTGGATGCTGAACTCCGCCCAGGGCGGCAACCGCGTCCTCGGCTTCGGCAAGAGCAAGGCCAAGGTCGCCAGCAAGGACACCCCGCGCACCACCTTCTCCGACGTCGCCGGTTGTGAGGAGGCGATCGAGGAGCTCCAGGAGATCCGCGAGTTCCTCGCCGAGCCCGGCAAGTTCCAGGCCGTCGGCGCGAAGATCCCCAAGGGCGTCCTGCTCTACGGTCCTCCCGGCACCGGCAAGACGCTGCTGGCGCGCGCGGTGGCCGGCGAGGCCGGCGTCCCGTTCTTCTCGATCTCCGGCTCCGACTTCGTCGAGATGTTCGTCGGTGTGGGCGCCAGCCGCGTCCGCGACCTGTTCGAGCAGGCGAAGGAGGCCGCGCCGGCCATCATCTTCATCGACGAGATCGACGCCGTCGGCCGCCACCGCGGCGCCGGTATGGGCGGCGGCCACGACGAGCGCGAGCAGACCCTCAACCAGCTGCTCGTCGAGATGGACGGCTTCGACGTCAAGGGCGGCGTCGTCCTGATCGCGGCCACCAACCGGCCCGATGTGCTCGACCCGGCGCTGCTGCGCCCGGGCCGCTTCGACCGCCAGATCCCCGTCGAGGCGCCCGACATGAACGGCCGCCTGCAGATCCTGCGCGTCCACGCCGCCAACAAGCCGATGGCTCCGGACGCCGACCTGGCCTCGGTCGCCAAGCGCACGCCGGGCTTCACCGGCGCCGACCTGGCCAACGTCCTCAACGAGGCCGCGCTGCTGACCGCGCGCCAGAACAAGCAGTGGATCACCAAGGAGAACCTCGACGAGGCCATCGACCGCGTGATCGCCGGCCCGCAGAAGCGCACCCGCGTCATGAACGAGCGCGAGCTGCTCATCACCGCCTACCACGAGGGAGGCCACGCGCTCGTCGCGGCGGCCATGCCCGGCAACGACCCGGTGCAGAAGGTCACGATCCTCCCGCGCGGCCGCGCGCTCGGCTACACGATGGTGATGCCGGACGCCGACAAGTACAGCCAGACCCGCGGCGAGCTCCTCGACCAGCTCGCCTACATGCTGGGCGGGCGCGCCGCGGAGGAGCTCGTCTTCCACGACCCCACCACCGGCGCCGCCAACGACATCGAGAAGGCCACCAAGGTCGCCAAGGCCATGGTCACCGACTACGGCATGACCGAGTCGCTGGGCGCGGTCAAGCTCGGCACCGGCAACACCGAGCCGTTCCTCGGCATGCAGGCCGGCATGGGCGGCCAGCGCGACCACTCCGAGGAGGTGGCGGCGATCATCGACCAGGAGGTCGCCGCGCTGATCAAGAACGCCCACCAGGAGGCGTTCGACGTCCTCGACGAGAACCGCGACGTCCTCGACGAGCTGGTCCGCCAGCTGTTCGAGCACGAGACCCTCGACAAGGAGCAGGTCGCGCGGATCTTCGAGCCGCTGCGCAAGCGGCCCCGGCGTCCGGCCTGGACGGGCTCGCCCAACCGCCAGCCCTCCGAGGTGCCGCCCATCGACCCGCCCGAGCGCAAGGTGCCCGAGCCCGCCCTGCCCCCGGGCCCGCCGCCCGGCGCCCCGTGGGGCCAGCAGCCGCCGGCCCAGCCCGGACCGTGGCAGCCCGGCCCGCCCGTCGGGCCCTGGGGCCAGCAGCCCCCCGGCCCCTACGGCCAGCCGCCGCAGCAGGGCCCCGGGCCGTGGAACCAGCCCGGTTCCTACCCGCCGCCGAACGCGCCGCACCCGCCGACCGGGCCCGGCGAGGGCCCCTACCCGCCCGGGCAGGGCCCCCAGCCGCAGCCGCCGCGGGGGATCTGACATGGCCGTCGACCAGCCGCGCATCGCGTCGGCCGTCCGCGAGATCCTGATCGCCATCGGCGAGGACCCCGACCGCGACGGGCTGCTCGGCACGCCCGAGCGCGTCGCCCGGGCCTACGCCGAGATGTTCGCCGGCCTGGAGCAGGACCCGGCCGAGCACCTCGGCGTCACGTTCGACATCGAGCACGAGGAGATGGTCCTCGTGAAGGACATCGAGCTGTGGTCGACGTGCGAGCACCACCTGCTGCCGTTCCACGGGGTCGCGCACGTCGCCTACATCCCCAGCCGCGACGGCAAGATCACCGGCCTGTCGAAGCTGGCCCGCCTGGTCGACGTCTATGCGCGCCGACCCCAGGTGCAGGAGCGGCTCACCGGGCAGGTCGCCGACGCCCTCGTCCAGCACCTCAACCCGCAGGGCGTCATGGTCGTCGTCGAGGCCGAGCACCAGTGCATGACCATGCGCGGCGTCCGCAAGCCGGGCAGCAAGACCGTCACCTCGGCCGTCCGCGGGGCCCTGCGCCACGCCGCGACCCGCGCCGAGGCGATGAGCCTCATCATCGGCTGAGGGGAGCGGTCATGGCGCGCACCCTGGTGATGGGCATCCTCAACGTGACGCCCGACTCGTTCTCCGACGGGGGTCGCTGGGTCGACACCGACGCCGCCGTCGCGCACGGGCTGGCGATGGTGGCCGACGGCGCCGCGATCGTCGACGTGGGCGGCGAGTCCACCCGCCCCGACTCCGACCGGGTGGGGGCCGAGGAGGAGCTCGCCCGCGTGCTCCCGGTCGTCGCGGCCCTTGCCGACGCGGGCGTCACCGTCAGCGTCGACACCACGCGCGCCTCGGTGGCGGCCGCCACGCTGGATGCCGGCGCGACGTGGATCAACGACGTCTCCGGCGGCCTGGCGGACCCTCGGATGTTGGGCGCCGTGGCCGCGCGCGGGGCGTCCTACATCACGATGCACTGGCGGGGCCACGCCCGCGAGATGGGCGCCAACGCGGTCTACGACGACGTCGTCGCCGAGGTGCGCGCCGAGCTGGCCGCCTGCCGCGACGCCGCGCTGGCCGCCGGCATCGACCCCGGCCGGCTCGTGCTGGACCCGGGCATCGGCTTCGCCAAGACCGCCGAGCACAACTGGGCGCTCCTGCAGGGGTGGGACGCCCTCGACGCGCTCGGCTTCCCGCTGCTGCTGGCCGTGAGCCGCAAGCGGTTCCTGGGTTCGCTGCTGGGCGGGCCCGACGCTCCCCGGCCGCCGGTGGGGCGCGACGTCGCCACCGCCCAGCTCAGCGGCCACTTCGCCGCCCGGGGCGTGTGGGGCGTGCGCGTGCACGACGTGCGCTCCAGCGCGGACGCCATCGCCGTCGCCGAGAGGATGGGTGCATGAACGAGGTCACGATCGCCCTCACCGGAATCCGCGCGACCGGGTACCACGGCGTCTTCGACTTCGAGCGCCGCCAGGGCCAGGAGTTCGTCGTGGACGCCGTCCTCGACGTCGTCCGCCCCGGGACCGAGGACGACCTCGCCACCACCGTGGACTACGGTGGTCTCGCGTCCGCCCTGGTGGCGGACGTGGAGCGTGACCCGGTCGACCTGATCGAGACCCTGGCCGGACGCCTCGTCGACACCTGCCTGGCCCACCCCTTCGTGGTGGGCGCCACGGTCACCGTCCACAAGCCGCACGCACCGATCACCGTCCCCTTCGCCGACGTCACCGTCACCTGCACCAGGAGGAAGCCGTGAACTATCCCGCCATCGACCTCGACCTCGACACCCTCAGCGGCATGAAGCCGCTGCGCCGCGTGGTCTTCTCACTCGGCGGCAACGAGGGGGACGTCCTCGAGACGCTGCAGAAGGCCGTGGACGCCATCGCCTCCACCCCTGACGTCATCGTCACCGACGTGTCGTCGGTGTACCGGACGACGCCGGTGGGCAGGACCGACCAGGCCGACTTCCTCAACATCGTCGTGCTCGCCGAGACCATGATGTCCTCGGGCATCCTGCTCGAGCGCGTGCAGGCCATCGAGAACTACCTCGGCCGCGAGCGCGAGGAGCGCTGGGGCCCGCGCACGATCGACATCGACCTCATCCAGCTGGGCGACCGCCACCGCGAGGACGAGCACCTCACCCTGCCGCACCCGCGGGCCCACGAGCGCGCCTTCGTCCTCGTCCCGTGGCTGGAGGCCGACCCCGCGGCCGAGCTCTCCGGCGCCGGCCCCGTGGCCGACCTGCTGAGCGAGGTCGACACGAGTGGTGTCGAGCGCGTCGAGGGCGCGGCGATCCACCTGTCGTGACCCCGTCCGGCCCCACCATCACGCCGACCCGACCGTTGCACGTGCTCGGGGCCGGGCTGGCCGCCCTCGTCGTGGTGCGGCTGGGCCTGGCCTGGTGGCAGGGGCAGGGCGGTTCCCTGCCCATCCCGGGCTACCCGGCCTGGGTGTCGGTCGCGTTGATCGGCGTGGGGATCGCGTGGCTGGCCCGGGTGACCCGGCGCACGCTCGCCCGGGACCGCACCGCCCTGGACAACGAGCAGGCGGTCACCCGGCTGCTGCTGGGGAAGACGTCCCAGGTCGGCGGCGCGCTGCTGCTGGGGGCCTACGCCGCGCTCGCCTGGGCGGCCGCGGGCGCCCTCCCGGCCCCGTTGGCCGTCGAGCGCGTGGTGCACGCCGGGATCGCCGTCGTCGCCTCCGTCGCGTGGGTCCTGGCCGGCCGCGCCCTCGAGTCCGCCTGCCGGCTCCCCGACGACGACGGCGATTCGCCGGACACCCCGCATGGCGACGCCGGGGCGTCCGGGGCCAGCGGCTAGCCTGTTGGGGTGACCTCGACTGCTTCCCACTCCACGCCCCGTACCCGCCGCCGCATCCTCCTCGTCTCCTCCCTGGTGATCGGCACGGTCGCCTCCCTGGCCCTCATGGTCGCCAGCAGCTGGGTGCCGTTCCTCGACTGGGCCGCGGTCGTCGTCGCGCTGGTCGCCGGCTTCCTGGCCACGTGGGCCGCCCTGGTGGAGTTCCGCGAGTGGCGGGTCAAGGCCGCCGCCGAGGCCGCCGAGGCGCGCGCGGCCGAGCGCACGCGCACCCACCAGCTCCACGAGACCCAGCGCCGCGTCCTCACCACGGTCGACGCCCGCATCCAGGCCATCGCGGGCACGCTGGGCGAGGCCCGCGCCGAGCTCGACGCCACGAAGGAGGAGCTGGTCGGCACCAAGGTCACCCTGGGCGAGACGCAGCAGCTGGTGTCCCGCCTCCGCGGGGACAACGAGGCCCTCCGCGTCGAGAACACCGACCTGCACCGCCGGCTCGAGGCCGCGACCCAGACCGAGGCCGATGTCCTCGCCCTCCCGCGCCGCCGTGCGACCGCCACCTCCACCGAGTGGGACGCGCTCGAGGCCCCGACCGTCGTCGACCTCGACCTGCAGCGCCTCGCGCAGCCGTTCGTCGCTGAGGTCCAGGCGCGCCACGCCAACTGACCCGCACCCAACACCGCGAAACCCCCGGCCGAGCCGGGGGTTTCGCCGTCGGGCCTACTTGTCGAGGTCGCCGGCCACCCACGGCAGGGACGCCAGCGCGATGTCCAGGTCCGCGACCGCAGTTCCCGGCAGCACCGCCGGCCACGCCGAGACGTTGGCGAACGAGGGGGTCCGCAGCCGCAGCCGCCACGGGGTCTTCTCGCCCCGTGACGTCACGACCATCCCGGCGCGCCCGAGGGGTGCCTCGACCGCGGCGAGCCAGTCGCCCTCGGGCAGCTTGACCACCTTCGGCAGGTGCGCCCGGAGAGGACCGTCCGGCAGCCCGTCGAGCAGGCGGTCCACCATGGCCGCGGAGGCCGTCACCTCCGCCGCGAGCTGGCTGAAACGGGCGTGCGCGTCGCCCGTGGTGGGCGTGTCGAGGTCCAGCAGGTCGGCCAGGTCGGCCCACGGCGCCTCGTGCCCGCCGGGGCGGTCGGGGTGACGGCGCAGGTCGGTGGCCACGCCGGACGCCCGGGCCACCGGACCGGCCAGGCCGTGGGCGTCCACCTGGGCGCGGGTCACCGGCGCCACCCCGGCGCCCAGCCCACCGCCCAAGGCGGCGCCCAGCCGCGCCGCGAGCTCGGACGCCCGGGCGAGCGTCGCCCGCTCGGCGTCGGCCCAGGCGGGGGTGACGTCGCAGGCGACCCCGCCCAGCCGGACCGCCATCGGGTGCAGGCGGTTGCCGGTCAGCTCGGCCGTGCGCTCGCGCAGGTCCTCGCGGACCCCGGTGGTGTCGAGAGTGGCGTCGCGCAGGCGGTGGCCGACGAACGACAGGTGGGCCAGGTGCGACGCCACGCGGGTGTGCTCGGCCAGGACGGCGCGCACCCAGCGCGCCCGCACGGGCACCTCGACGCCGAGGGCGTCCTCGACGAGCCTGGCCAGGGCCCACTCGCCGAAGAACGGCGCCTGCCAGTCGTGGCGGTTGGCCAGGCTGAGCGCCTGGCGGTAGTCGCGGGCGGTCAGGATCGGTTCCGCGCCGCGGTGGAGGGCGCCCGGCGACGGGTCGACGGAAGTGATTCGGCCTTCCGAAGCGGAAATGGCGAGGTCGAGCATTCCCGCCGATGCGGGATGGGCGGGTCCGAGGTCGAGGGTGTCACCCGCGAATTCCGGGTCGGTGATTCCGCCGATGCGGTACGCATGTGTGGTGGGCAACACGGGGCAATCCTATTTCTCCGATTGTCCCCGTGCCACCGAGAAGATACATTCATGCACGAGAGCGGCAGGAAACCACGTGCCGTCCCCCTGATTCCATTTCGAAAGGAATGCGCGATGGCACAGCGAGTCCGCATCGAACTCACCGACGACCTGCTCAACGACGGCACCACGGCCGACGAGACGGTCACCTTCTCCCTGGACGGCGTCTCCTACGAGGTCGACCTGAGCACGGCCAACGCGGCGAAGCTCCGCGAGGACTTCGCGGCCTGGGTCGGCGTGGCCCGCCGGGTGTCCGGGCAGCGCCGGCAGGCGGGCCGTCCCGCCGCCAAGCGCGGTACGCGCAGCGGCGCCGGCTCGGCGAACGAGATCCGCGCCTGGGCGCGCGAGAACGGGTTCGAGGTGTCCGACCGCGGCCGAGTCCGCGACGAGGTCCGCGCGGCCTACGAGGCCGCCCACTGAGCCGGCCGGCCGCCGCGTTCCGGTCCTGACGACCGCACGCCCCGGGTGCCCACCCGGGGCGTGACGTCTGCCACGGGCGAACACGGAACAATCTGTCGGTGCCGGGGCGTTGACTAGACTGACGAAGAAGCCCGCGTGACGTGTGCGGGCAATCCGGCCAGGCGGCCGGAGATCAAGGAGAGCTCATGTTCGATCGGTTCACCGACCGCGCGCGGCGCGTGATCGTCCTGGCCCAGGACGAGGCGCGCATGCTCAACCACAACTACATCGGCACCGAGCACCTGCTGCTCGGGCTGATCCACGAGGGCGAGGGCGTGGCCGCGAAGGCGCTGGAGTCCCTCGGCATCTCGCTCGAGGCCGTGCGCGCCCAGGTGGAGGAGATCATCGGTCAGGGCCAGCAGGCGCCGACCGGCCACATCCCGTTCACCCCGCGGGCCAAGAAGGTCCTCGAGCTGTCCATGCGCGAGGCGCTGCAGCTCAACCACCCCTACATCGGCACCGAGCACATCCTGCTCGGCCTGATCCGCGAGGGGGAGGGCGTCGCGGCCCAGGTGCTCATCAAGCTGGGCGCCGACCTCAACCGCGTGCGCAACCAGGTGCTGCAGCTGCTGTCCGGGTTCCAGGGCAGCGAGAAGCCGTCCACCGCCGGTGCCCCCGAGGCGCCCCAGCAGCAGGGCAACCAGACGATCCTCGACCAGTTCGGCCGCAACCTCACCCAGGCTGCGCGCGAGAACAAGCTCGACCCGGTCATCGGGCGCGAGAAGGAGATCGAGCGCGTCATGACCGTGCTCAGCCGCCGCACCAAGAACAACCCGGTGCTGATCGGCGAGCCGGGCGTCGGCAAGTCCGCCTGCGTGGAGGGCCTGGCCCAGCAGATCGTGCGCGGAGACGTGCCCGAGACGCTGCGCGACAAGCAGATCTACACCCTCGACCTCGGCGCGCTGGTCGCCGGTTCCCGCTACCGCGGTGACTTCGAGGAGCGGCTGAAGAAGGTGCTGAAGGAGATCCGCACCCGCGGTGACGTCGTGCTGTTCATCGACGAGATCCACACCCTGGTGGGTGCGGGTGCCGCCGAGGGCGCGATCGACGCCGCGTCGATCCTCAAGCCGATGCTCGCCCGCGGCGAGCTGCAGACCATCGGTGCGACGACGCTCGACGAGTACCGCAAGCACATTGAGAAGGACGCGGCGCTCGAGCGTCGCTTCCAGCCGATCCAGGTGGCCGAGCCGTCGATCGCGCTCACCATCGAGATCCTCAAGGGCCTGCGCGACCGCTACGAGGCGCACCACCGCATCATCATCACCGACGGTGCGCTGACCGCGGCCGCCCAGATGGCCGACCGCTACATCCAGGACCGCTTCCTGCCCGACAAGGCGATCGACCTGATCGACGAGGCCGGCGCCCGCCTGCGCATCAAGCGCATGACGGCCCCGCCCGACCTCCGCGAGATCGACGAGCGCATCGCCGTGACCCGGGGCGAGAAGGAGGCCGCGATCGACGGCCAGGACTTCGAGCGCGCCGCGCGCCTGCGCGACGACGAGAAGAAGCTGATCGCCGCGCGCAACCAGATGGAGGATCGCTGGAAGAACGGCGACCAGGGCGCCCCCGGCGAGGTCGGTGAGGAGGAGATCGCGGAGGTGCTCTCCAGCGCCACCGGCATCCCCGTGTTCAAGCTGACCGAGGAGGAGTCGAGCCGCCTGCTGCAGATGGAGCAGGAGATCGGCAAGCGCTACATCGGCCAGGAGGACGCCGTGAAGGCGCTGTCGCGCTCGATCCGCCGTACCCGCGCCGGCCTCAAGGACCCGAAGCGCCCCTCGGGCTCGTTCATCTTCGCCGGCCCCTCGGGTGTCGGAAAGACCGAACTGACCAAGGCGCTGACCGAGTTCCTGTTCGGCGATGAGAATGCGCTGATCACCCTCGACATGTCGGAGTACTCCGAGAAGCACACCGCCTCCCGGATGTTCGGTTCGCCCCCCGGTTACGTGGGTTACGAGGAGGGCGGCCAGCTCACCGAGAAGGTGCGGCGCAAGCCGTTCTCGGTGGTGCTGTTCGACGAGATCGAGAAGGCGCACCCCGACATCTTCAATTCGCTGCTGCAGATCCTGGACGAAGGTCGCCTGACCGACGCCCAGGGCCGCGTGGTCGACTTCAAGAACACCGTCATCGTGATGACGACGAACTTGGGCACCCGCGACATTTCCAAGTCGGTCAACATCGGCTTCAGCCGCAGCGACGACCCGGTGGGCGGCTACGACAAGATGAAGGCGAAGGTGACCGACGAGCTGAAGCAGCACTTCCGCCCCGAGTTCCTGAACCGCGTCGACGAGATCATCGTGTTCCACCAGCTGACGCAGACCGACATCGAGCGGATCGTCGACCTCATGGTCGCCGACGTCGAGTCGCGTCTCGCCGACCGCGACATGGGCATCGTGCTCACCGACGCGGCGAAGACCTCGATCGCCAAGCGGGGCTTCGACCCCGTGCTGGGTGCCCGGCCGCTGCGCCGCGCGATCCAGCGCGACATCGAGGACATCCTGGCCGAGAAGATCCTGTTCGGTGAGCTGAGCTCGGGTCAGATCGTGGTGGTGGACGTGGCCCCCGAGGGGGCCGAGCTGCCGTTCACCTTCACGGGCCAGCCGCGCGCCGAGCTGCCCGACCACGCCCCCGCGGGCCTGGAGGGCTGACCAGACGCCGAGAGCCCGCGTCCCCGGCAGGGGGCGCGGGCTCTCGCGTGTCCGGGGTCAGGCGGAGCGGAAGGCCAGCAGGCCGACGATCGCCAGGGCGAACAGCAGGATGACCACCGCCAGCCACAGGGTGGTGATGATGCCGAGGACCCAGCCGCCCGTCAGGGTGCCACCCGGGGCGTAGCGGCCGGCGGCCACCTCGGCGCGGGCGCGGGAGCCCATCCACCAGGCGATGGGCCCCGTGACGGGGATGAACAGGCCGATCAGCCCCAGGACCAGCACGGTGGCCGACTGCGGGTGCTCCGGCATCGCCGCCGCGTAGGGCGCGAACGGCTGCGGGTGGGGCCACGCCGCCGAGGGCGGGGGCGTCCCGTCGTACGGGTTGCTCGTCGGGGTGGGACGCTGCGGGGCGGGGGGCTGGGTCACCCCCTCAGCCTAACGTCAGAGCCGGAGGCCGTCGGCGTCCGACCGCACGAGCCCGTCGGCGAGCAGGGACGCCAGCGCCCGCTCGGCCTGCACCGGGTCGGCGGACCAGGCGGCGAGCAGCCGGTCGCGGGGGACCGCGCCGTCGGCGTCCCGGAGCACACCCAGCAGCACCCCGCGGCACTGCCGGTCGGTGCCGGCGTAGGTCTGGCCCACCCGGGGCGGGCCGTCCCACGCCGGGCGGCCGGCGGCCAGCCAGGCACAGTGCGCGCGGACCGGGCACCGGCCGCAGTCGGGGTTGTCGGCGGTGCAGACCAGGGCACCGAGCTCCATGGACGCCGCAGCCCAGGTTGCGGCGGCCGCCGGGTCGTCCGGCAGCCAGGCCTCGGCGCGCTCGCGCTCCGCGCGGGTCACGGACGCCGGGGCGAACGCCTGCCCACCCTCCAGCCGGGCGAGCACCCGGCGCACGTTCGTGTCCAGCACCACGTGGCGCCGGCCGTGGGCGAACGACGCGATCGCCGCCGCCGTGTACTCGCCGACCCCGGGCAGCCCGCGGAGCGCCGCGGCGTCGGTCGGGACCTCGCCGTTGTGCTCGTCGCGGATCGCGGTCGCCGCCGCGTGCAGTCGTTGGGCCCGCCGCGGGTAGCCCAGGCGCCCCCAGGCGCGCACGGCCTCGCCCGGCTCCTCGGCGGCCAGGGCCGCGGGGGTGGGCCAGCGCTCCAGCCAGGCGGTCCACACGGGGAGGACCCGCGCCACCGGGGTCTGCTGCAGCATGTACTCGCTCACCATCACGCCCCAAGGCGTGCAGTCGGGCTCGCGCCAGGGCAGCGGGCGCGCGTGCGCGGCGAACCAGGCCGTCACCTCGGCGACGACCTGTTCCCTAGCCGGCAAGGGCCTTCTCGGCGATGTGCGTGAGCCCGTCGCGGACCTGGCGGGCGATGTCGGCGGTGACGCCCTCGACGGTGGTGAGCTCGGCCGTGGACGCGGCGAACAGCCCGTTGAGGTCGGCGAAGCGCTCGACGAGCCCGCCCCGCACCCGGGCCGGCAGGCGCGGGATCGAGGCCAGCTGCCGGTGCCCGCGGGGGCGCATCGGCGAGTCGAGGTGCAACTCGGGCGGGAAGCCCAGCGAGCGGGCGACCAGCACGATGTCGAAGAGCTCCTGGTCGTCGAGGCGGGCCAGGCGGGCGAACGGCATCGCCTCCTGCTCGGCGACGTAGTCGCGCTGCACCAGCGAGGAGACCGGGGTCAGGTCGTCCACGAGGTCGCGGAGCTGCAGCGCGGCCAGCCGGCCGTCGCCGCCCATGGCGGTGATGTAGCTCGTGGCCTCGTCGGCGAGGCGGTTGGTCAGCTCGAAGCGCTGGGCGACGTGCGCGAGGTCGCGCAGGGTCACCGAGTCGTGCACCTCGAGGCCGGTGAGCCGCTCGAGCGAGGCGTTGAGCCGGGTGCGGTTGCCCTGGATCGCCGACAGCGCCTGGCCGACCCGGTCGAGCAGCTGGTCGGGCCGGGGCACGATCTGGCGGCCGGCGCCGGCGAAGAGCGAGATGGTGTCCATCGACGCCGACACGGTGACGACGGGGACTCCCACCTGCTTGGCGACCCGCTCGGCGGTTCGGTGCCGGGTGCCGGTCTCGGTGGTGGGGATGTCGGCGGCCGGCGACAGGTGCACGGCGGCCGCGACGATGCGGCTGAGGTCGGTGCTGAGGACGATGGCGCCGTCCATCTTGGCCAGCTCACGCATCCGGGTCGCGTTGAAGGGCACGTCGATGACGAAGCCGCCGGTCGAGATGGCCTCGAGCTCGGGGTTGGTGCCGAGCACGACCAGGGCGCCGGTGTGGCCGCTGACGATCCGGTCCAGTCCGTCGCGCAGCGGGGTGCCCGGAGCGAGCTGGGCGATCTCGTCGGGGAGCCGTCCGATGCTCACGCTGCCTCCTGCCCTGGGTGTGCGGCCAGTCTACTGGGACGCCATCCCGATCGAACCGGGGGTGGCCTGCCCCCGCGCGCGCTTCTCCAGCGGCACCACCTTGCCCGTGGAGTTGCCGAAGGCGGCGCGCAGGGCCTCGTCGATCGAGGTGACCTCCACCACCTTGATGCCCTCGACCCGCGCGTCCCTCCCCGCGCCGGCGGGGATGATCGCGCGCTCGAACCCCAGCCGGGCCGCCTCGGCGAGCCGGCGTCCGATGGCCGACACCCGGCGCACCTCGCCCGACAGGCCCACCTCGCCGATGGCGAGCAGGCGTCCCACCGGCTCCTCGTCCCGCAGCGCGGAGGCCACCGCGATCGCCAGCGCGAGGTCGGCGGCCGGGTCGCTCAGGCGCACCCCGCCGACGGTCGAGGCGTACACGTCGCGCGTGTGCAGCTTGTGCCCGGCCCGGCGCTGCAGCACCGCCAGCGTCAGGGTGACCCGCGCGTTCTCGAGCCCGTGGGTCATGCGGCGCGGCTGCTGGAGGCTGGTCGGCACGACGAGGGCCTGCACCTCGGCGACGAGGGGGCGCCGCCCCTCGAGGCTGACCGTGACGCACGTGCCCGCCGTGGGCCCCGTGCTCGAGGTGAACAGCCCCGACGGGTCGGGCACCTCGCGGATGCCGGACTCGGTCATCTCGAAGCAGCCCACCTCGTCGGCCGGGCCGTAGCGGTTCTTGGTGGCCCGCACCATGCGGAACCCGCCGTGCCGCTCGCCCTCGAAGCTGAGCACGACGTCGACGAGGTGCTCCAGCGTCCGCGGGCCGGCGAGCGCGCCGTCCTTCGTCACGTGGCCGATGATCAGCACCGCCATGCCGCGGCGCTTCGCCGTGCGCACGAGCGCGTTGGTCACCTCGCGGACCTGCGCGACCCCGCCGGCGACCCCCTCGGTGCCCTGCGCCTGCACCGTCTGCACCGAGTCGAGCACCAGCAGGCTCGGGGAGTGCTCCTCGATGTGGCCCAGGACCACCCCGAGGCCGGACTCGGCCGCCAGGAACAGCTCGTCGTGCAGGGCGCCGGTGCGGTCGGCCCGCAGGCGCACCTGGGCAGCCGACTCCTCCGCCGTCACGTACAGCGTGCGCCGGCCCGTCGCGGCCCACCGGGCCGCGACCTCGAGCAGCAGCGTCGACTTGCCCACGCCCGGCTCGCCGCCGAGCAGCACCACCGCGCCCGGCACCAGCCCGTCACCCAGCACGCGGTCGAGCTCGCCGATCCCCGTCCGGACGCCCCGGGCGGCGGACGCCTCCACCTCCGTGATGCGCAGCGCCGGCTGGGACGGGCGCTGCGACGCCACCGCGCGCGCACCCTGGGTCTGCCCCTCGGACAGGCTGCCCCAGGCCTGGCACTGCCCGCAGCGGCCCACCCAGCGGCCGGTCGTCCAGCCGCACTCGGTGCAGCGGTAGCTCGTGGTGGTCTTGGCCATGCCCCCAACCTAGGGCCCCGGGCAGACAAAACCGGACGCCGCGGCCTCCGGTCGTCGTCGGCGAGCGTCAGATGGTGACGATGCCGTTGGGGCAGCGGAACGTGACCGCCTCGATGCCCGGGTTGCCGTTGGGGGAGTTGAAGCTGAGCGCGACGCCGTCGAACACGGGGCCGAGGTCCTCGCCGACCCACTCCGAGACGCGCTCCGGCGAGCCGGACAGGCGGATCTCCAGCAGCTCCACCGGCTCGGGCGGGAGGGCGGACGGGCGGAGCTCCGGGTCGCTGCTCCACTTCACGAAGAAGGGGAGCTGCGGGTCGGCCATGAGGCCCTTGATGCCGATCTGCTGCCAGTCGAGGCGGCGCCCGTCGGGGAACTGCCGGGTGCCGTCGACGGCCTGGCGCTCGAGGCGGGCCTCCAGCGGCGACATGTCGTCGACCTCCAGCACCCACGCCAGCCAGCCACCACCCAGCTCGGTCCGTGCCCGGACGGCCTGGCCGAAGATCGCCTTCTCGGCGGCCGGGTGCTCCAGCACCTCGACGACCTCGATGTAGCGGCCGTCGGCCATGGTGAGGATGTTGTTGCGGGTGCCGAACCTCGGGTGGAAGCCGCCATCGCGGAACTCCACGCCCAAGGTCTCCTCGAGGCGGCCGACCGCAGCGGCGAGGCCGTCCGGCCCGGCGGCGAACGAGAGATTCGACAGGCGCATGACAGCATTCAAACCCATCGCCGACCGACGCGCCAATCGAGGGCGAAACCCCCAGTCGCAGTGGGTATCACGATATCGAGAAAATTTCACCAACAGGGGGTCGCTGGTGCGTGTCAGGTAAGGCATGCCTATGCTGTGACGGTGAGTGGGAACCCAGCCTGGCCCGGACCGGAGGCCGGTCGCACGCCCAGGGTTGGCCTGTCGACCTCGTCGGTGTACCCCGAGTCCACGGCCAGCTGCTTCGAGCTGGCGAGCCGGTTGGGCTACGACGGCGTCGAGGTGATGGTCGGCATCGACCCGGTGAGCCGCGACGTGGACGCCCTCGTGCAGCTGCGCGAGTACCACGGCGTCGACGTCCTCTCGATCCACGCCCCGACCCTGCTGGTCACGCAGGGCACGTGGGGCAACGACCCGTGGGAGAAGCTCGAGCGCTCGGCTCTCGCCGCCCACCGGCTCGGGGCCGACTCGGTCGTCGTGCACCCGCCGTTCCGCTGGCAGCGCTCCTACGCGCAGGGGTTCATCGAGGGGGTCCGCCGCCTCGAGCGCACCACGGGCATCATCTTCGCGGTCGAGAACATGTTCCCCTGGCGCGGCCCCCGCGGCACCGAGGTGCGCGCCTACTCGCCGGGGTGGGACCCGACGGAGCGCGACTACGACCACCTCACCCTCGACCTGTCGCACGCGTCGACGTCGAAGCAGAGGTCGCTCGACCTGGTCGACGCCTGGGGCGAGCGCCTGACCCACGTGCACCTCACCGACGGCGACGGCTCGATCGCCGACCCCCACCTGTTCCCGGGCGAGGGTGACCAGGACGCGCACAAGGTGCTCGCCACGCTCGCCGCCCGCGGGTTCGCCGGCCACGTCGTCCTCGAGCTGAACACCCGCTCGATCGGGTCCCGCTCGGCCCGTGAGGAGGCCCTGGCCCGCGCCCTCGTGTGGAGCCGCGAGGCGCTGACCGTCCCGGTGGTGCGGTGAGCTCGGCCGCACCCGCGGCGTCCCCGGCACGCCCCCTGACCGAGGTGCTGCTGGTGCTGGGCGTCTCGCTGGGCCAGAGCGCGGTCTACTCGCTGCTGTCGATCATCGAGAAGCTGACCCGCGACGTCCCGCTCAACCAGCAGACCACGTCGATGAACAACTCGGTCACGCCCGACCGCAGCTGGCTCGACCTGGCCTACCAGCTGGCCGGCATCGCCTTCCCGCTCGTGCCGATGCTGCTCTCGCTGTACCTGCTCAGGCTCACCGGTGACCGGGCGGGGATCGGCTTCGACCTGCGGCGTCCGGGCTTCGACCTGGGCCGCGGCTTCCTGGCCGCGGCGGTCATCGGCATCCCCGGCCTGGCCTTCTACTTCGCCGCGCGCGAGCTCGGCTTCAACACCAACGTGGCCCCGGCCAACCTGGCCGCGAACTGGTGGACGATCCCGGTCCTGGTCGGCTACTCGCTGATGAACGGCCTGCTGGAGGAGGTCGTCATGCTCGGCTTCGTCCTGAAGCGGTTCGAGCAGATGCGGATGGGCCCGTGGGTCGCCATCGCCGTGAGCGCGGTGATCCGCGGGGCGTACCACCTGTACCAGGGCTTCGGCGGCTTCGTGGGCAACATCGTGATGGGCCTGGTCTTCGGCTGGATGTACAGGCGCTGGGGCCGCGTGATGCCGCTCGTGGTGGCGCACGTCATCCTCGACCTGGTCAGCTTCATCGGCTACGCCCTCGTCGCGCCGTACACCGACTGGTTCTGACCGAGGCAACACCGTGGGACGCCTCGCGGCGGCCCGGGGGCCCCGCCGTAGGATGGCCCCCATGCGTGTTGGAGTCTTCGGTGCGACCGGTCAGGTCGGTCAGGTCATGCGTGCCCTCCTGGAGGAGCGCGACTTCCCCCTCGACGAGGTGCGGTTCTTCAGCTCGGCCAAGTCGGCCGGCAGGACCATCCCGTTCAAGGGCAAGGACGTGACCGTCGAGGACACCGCCACCGCCGACCTCAGCGGCCTCGACATCGCCCTGATGTCGGCCGGCGCCACCATGTCGCGCGAGTACGCCCCGAAGGTCGCCGCGCTCGGCGCGACCGTCGTCGACAACTCGTCGGCCTGGCGCAAGGACGACGACGTGCCGCTGGTCGTCAGCGAGGTCAACCCCGAGGACGCGATCAACCCGCCCAAGGGCATCATCGCCAACCCGAACTGCACCACGATGGCCGCGATGCCGGTCATCAAGCCGCTGCACGACGCCGCCGGCCTGACGCGCCTCACGGTGGCCACCTACCAGGCCGTCTCCGGCTCGGGCGTCAAGGGCGTCGAGGCGCTGGCCGACCAGGTCGCCGCCATCGAGGACCCGCGCCCGCTGGCGCTGGACGGCTCGGCCGTCGAGGCCGGCGACACCGCCCCCTACGTGGCGCCGATCGCCTACAACGTGGTCGCCATCGCCGGCTCGATCGTCGCCGACGGCTCCGGCGAGACCGACGAGGAGCAGAAGCTCCGCAACGAGTCCCGCAAGATCCTGCACCTGCCCGAGCTGCTGGTGTCCGGCACCTGCGTGCGCGTCCCGGTTTTCTCCGGCCACAGCCTGGCCGTGCACGCCGAGTTCGAGCGCGACATCACCCCCGAGCAGGCGACCGAGCTGCTGGCCAACGCCCCGGGCGTCCAGCTGGCCGAGGTGCCCCAGCCGCGGGTGGCGGCCGGCGCCGACGACGTGTTCGTGGGCCGCATCCGCCAGGACCAGGGCGTCCCCGGCAAGCGCGGCCTCGTGCTCTTCCTGAGCGGCGACAACCTCCGCAAGGGCGCCGCGCTCAACGCGATCCAGGTCGCCGAGATCCTGGCCGGCCGCAAGTGAGCCACACCGCCCTCATCGGCACCGGCGTGATGGGGGAGACCCTGCTCGCCGGGCTGCTGCGCGCCGGGTGGGCGCCCACCTCGATCGTGGGGGCCGACCGCCGCGAGTCCCGCCGGCAGGAGCTGGAGGGGCGCTACGGTGTCCGGTGCGTGGAGTCGCCCGCCGACGCCGTCGACGGGGCCGACACGGTGCTGCTGGTCGTCAAGCCCCAGGACGTCGCCGACCTGCTGCCCGCCATCGCCCCGCACCTGGCCGAGGGCGCGCTGCTCGTGTCGCTGTGCGCCGGCGTCACCACCGCCCAGCTCGAGGCGGGACTGCCCGAGGGCACCCCCGTCGTCCGGGTCATGCCGAACACGCCCGCCCAGGTCTCCGAGGGCATGGCCGCGGTCTCCGCGGGCGTCCACGCCGCCGAGGTCGACCTCGAAAAGGCCGTCCACATCATGGAGGCGGTCGGGCAGGCGGTGGTCGTCCCCGAGAAGTACCAGGACGCCGTGACCGCCATCTCCGGCTCCGGCCCGGCCTACCTGTTCTTCGTCGTGGAGGCAATGATCGACGCCGGCGTCATGCTCGGCCTGCCCCGCGACATCTCCACCAAGCTGGTCAACCAGACGATGTTCGGGTCGGCCAAGCTGCTGGTGGAGTCCGAGCAGCACCCCAACCTGCTCCGCGAGATGGTCACCTCGCCGGCCGGCACCACCGCCGCGGCGCTGCGCCACCTCGAGGAACGCTCGGTCAAGGCCGCCTTCATGGCCGCCATGGAGGCCGCGCGCGACCGCTCGGCCGAACTGGGCCGCGGCTGAGCCACCGTTTGGCCGGTACCGGCACAGCGAGTAGGATGCTGTCCTTGCGGGCCCCGTGCGGGCGCGCACACCATCAAGAGTTCCCCGCCTCCAAGGTTTGGGGGCGTGCAGAGGAGAAACACACGTGGGTTCGGTCATCAAGAAGCGTCGCAAGCGGATGGCGAAGAAGAAGCACCGCAAGCTGCTGAAGAAGACGCGTATCCAGCGCCGCCGCGCTGGCAAGTGATCTTCGGCGGCCCATGACGCTTCCGGGCACCCGCGTGGTGGTCCTGACCCGTCAGGGGTGCCACCTCTGCGACGACGCGATCGCAGTCATCGAGACGGTCTGCCGGGAACGCGATGTTCCTTGGCAGGCCGTCGACGTCGATTCCGACCCCGAGCTCCGGGCGCAGTACACCGACCACGTGCCGGTCACCTTCGTCGACGGGGTGCAGCACGCCCAGTGGTTCCTCGACGCCGACCGCTTCGCCGCCGCGCTTGCCTGAGCGCCTATCCTTGCCACCATGCAGCCCACGATCGTCCACGTCTGCCGTCACGGACAGGTGCAGAATCCTGAGCACATCCTGTACGGCCGCGCCCCCGGCTACGGGCTGAGCGACCTGGGCCGGCAGATGGCCGAGCGGCTGGGCGAGTACTTCGCCGAGACCCCGCTCGACAGGCTCTACGTCTCGCCGCTGCAGCGCGCCAAGGAGACCCTGGCGCCGATCGCCGCCCGCCACCCCGACCTCGACATCACCGAGGAGCCGCGGGTCATCGAGGCGGCCAACCACTTCGAGGGCCGCAACTTCGGCCGCTACAACCAGAAGCTGCTCAACCCGGCCAACTGGTGGCACTTCCGCAACCCGATGCGGCCGAGCTGGGGCGAGCCCTACCGGCTGATCGCGGCCCGCATGCGCGCCGCGCTGGGCGACATGGCGGCGTCCGTGCCCCAGGGCGGGCAGGCGCTCGTCGTGGCCCACCAGCTGCCCATCTACATCGCCCGCCTGGACGCCGAGGGTCGCGGTTTCGTGCACAACCCCGCCAACCGCCAGTGCCGCCTCGCGTCGGTGACGAGCTTCCACTACCTGGACGGCCGCGTGGTCAAGGTCGAGTACGCCGAGCCGTGCGCCGACCTGTACCCGGTCAGCCAGAAGATGTTCCGGCCCGGGATGTGAGGCGGGTGGCCCACCGACGACACCCGTCCGCGCGGCTCGTGGCCGCGCTCGCGGCGTCCGTCCTCCTGGCCGGGTGCGCGTCCGGCCCGAGCGCCGAGGGCGGCTTCGTGGGCGGGGACGGGTCGCTGACCGTCGTGCCCGTCGCCGAGCGTGAGGCCGCCCCGCAGGTCACCGGCGAGCTGCTCGGCGGTGGGTCCTTCGACTCGGCCGAGCACGCCGGCAAGGTCATCGTCTACAACGTGTGGGGCTCCTGGTGCGCGCCCTGCCGCAAGGAGGCCCCCGCCCTCGAGGCGGCCGCGCAGGCCACCGCCGACAGGGCGCAGTTCGTCGGCATCAACACCCGCGACCTCTCGCAGGAGCCGGCCCTCGCGTTCACCCGCGCCTTCGGGGTGACGTTCCCCAGCGTGTTCGACCCCGACGGCCGCGAGCTGCTCAAGTTCGGCACCCAGTTGCCGCCGAGCGCGATCCCCAGCACGATCGTGGTGGACGCCGAGGGCCGCGTCGCCGCCCGCGTCCTGGGCGAGACCACCGAGGCCACGATCCGCGGCCTGGTCGACGACGTGGCGGCCGGGAAGTGACGCCCCTCGACCTCGGTGACTGGTTCGCGGCCGCGGCCGGCGGCTCCATGCTGCTGGCCCTGCCCGTCGCGGTCGTCGCCGGGGTCGTCTCCTTCTTCTCCCCGTGCGTGCTGCCCCTGCTGCCGGGCTACCTGTCGTACGCGACCGGGCTCGCGGCGTCCGACGTCGCCCGCGCGGATGGCCACCGTGGCCGCATCCTGCTGGGCACCAGCCTGTTCGTGGCCGGGTTCGCGCTCGTGTTCGTCTCGACGGGGGCCCTGTTCGGCGGCCTCGGCAGCCTGCTGTTCACGTGGAGCCGCGCGATCTCGATCGCGATCGGCATCGTCGCCATCGCGCTGGGCCTGGTCTTCGCCGGGGTGATCCGGTTCGGGCAGGGCACCTGGCGCGTCGGCGGCGGCACCGCCCCGGCGGTCGGGCTGGCCGCCGCGCCCCTGCTCGGCATCGTGTTCGGCGTGGGCTGGACGCCCTGCATCGGCCCGACCCTGTCGGTGGTGCTGACGCTGGCGCTCAACGAGGGCACCGCCCTGCGCGGCGCCGTGCTCGCGCTGGCCTACGCGCTGGGCCTGGGCGTCCCGTTCCTCGTGGCGGGGCTGGCCTTCGACCGGTTCGCGGGCACCATGGAGTGGGTGAGGCGCCACCAGGGGCTGCTGCAGAAGCTGGGCGGCGGCGTGATGGTGGCCGTGGGCGTCCTGCTCGTCACCGGCCTGTGGGACCACCTCATGGGCATCGTCCGGCAGTGGGTCTCGGCGTACGGGGTGTTGATCTGATGGCGTTGGTGAGGTTGTTCTGGGCGCAGCTCACGTCGATGCGCACGGCGTTGATCCTGCTGCTCGTGCTCGCCCTCGTGGCGATCCCCGGCTCGCTGCTCCCGCAGCGTCCGGTCGCGCCGATCCGCGTCAACGACTGGAAGACCGCCAACCCGGCCGTCGCCGACCTGTACGAGGCCCTGGGCCTGTTCGACGTCTACGGCTCCCCGTGGTTCGCCGCGGTCTACCTGCTGCTCACCGTGTCACTCATCGGCTGCATCGTTCCCCGCATCCAGGTCTACGCCAAGGCCCTGCGCCAGCCGCCGCCCCGCACGCCCAAGGTGCTCGGACGCCTCCCCGCCAGCGTCGCGGGCACCTCGGCCCTCTCGGCCGACGAGGCGCTGACCGCCGCCGAGGGCGTCCTGAAGGCCAAGCGGTTCCGCACCCGGCGCGACGGGGACTCCGTGGCCGCTGAGCGCGGCTACCTGCGCGAGTTCGGCAACATCCTGTTCCACCTCAGCTTCGCCCTCATGCTCGTCGGCGTCGCGTGGAACACCCTGTGGGCCTACAAGGGCGAGGTCATCGTCGTCGAGGGCCAGGCGTTCAGCAACAGCCTCACCCAGTACGACGACTTCAGCGCCGGCGGCGCGTTCCGCCCGGCGAACCTCCAGCCCTTCACGATCTGGGTCGACTCCTTCACCGCCAAGTTCGAGACCGGCGAGGTCCAGCGCGGCGCCGCGCGAGTGTTCGAGGCCGACGTGCGGGTCGCCCACGGCGACGGCTCCACCGAGACCGCCCGCATCGAGGTCAACCACCCGCTCGTGGTCGACGGCACGCAGGTGCACCTGATCGGCCACGGCTACGCGCCGGTGGTCACCGTGACCGACGCCCAGGGCAACACGGCCTACTCGGGCCCGGTGGTGTTCCTGCCCCAGGACGGCAACTTCACCTCGCTCGGGGTGATCAAGGCCCCCGACGCCCGGCCCAACTACCTGGGCTTCGAGGGCTTCTTCCTGCCCACCGCCATCGTCGACGAGATGGGGCCGCGCTCGGTGTTCCCGGACGCCCTCGCCCCCGAACTGTTCGTCAACGTGTGGACCGGCCCGGTCCGCGAGGAGACCGGACGCCCCGAGAGCGTGTACTCCCTCACCAAGGACGGCCTGGAGCAGATGCGGACGCCCGACGGCAACGTCGTGACCTTCCGGATCGCGCCCGGCCAGGTCATCGACCTGCCCGACGGGTCCAGCCTGTCGTTCGACGACTGGCGGCGCTGGACGAAGCTCCAGGTCTCCAACGAGCCCGGCCTGTGGCTCGTGATCGGCTCGGTGCTGCTCTCGGTGCTGGGCATGATGCTGAGCATGTACGTGCGTCCGCGACGCCTGTGGCTACGGGCGACGGAGACCGCCGATGGACTCCGGGTCGAGGCCGGCGGCCTCGATCGGGCAGAATCATCGGTGGGACTGGCCGACGACGTGGCCGAACTCGCGGCGTCCGCCGGACTGGCCGATGCAGCCCTGACCCAGGAGGTGGCCCCATGACCGAGGCGTACTCGAGCCTGCCGATGGTGTTGTCAGCGGTGATCTACCTGCTGGCGATGACCGCCCACGCGATCGAGTGGGCCTCCGCCCGCAAGCCGGCCACCGACCGCGAGCAGGTGCTCGTCGGGGCCGGCGGGCCCGAGGTGGCCGCCCCCGCCGTGAACGAGTACCGGGTGAGCCTGTTCGGCCGCATCGGCGTCGCGCTGACCGTCGTCGGCGCCGGTTCGCACATCGCCGGCGTCGTCCTGCGCGGGCTGGCGGCGGGCCGCTGGCCGTGGGGCAACATGTACGAGTTCATCACCAGCTCGCTCGCGTTCGCCGTGGTGTTCTACCTCGTGCTCGTGTGGCGCCGCGGCTGGTCGTGGCTGGGCCTGCCCGTCACCCTGCTGCTGTCGGTGGGCCAGGGGCTGGCCGTGACCGTCTTCTACGTCGCGATCGCCCCGCTCGTGCCAGCCCTGCACTCGGTGTGGTTCATCATCCACATCGTCGCCGCCGCCATCGCCGGCGCCGCCTTCAACGTGGGCGCGATCGCCGCGATCCTCTACCTGATCCGCGACCGGGCCGAGCGCAAGGGAGCGGTCGGCGGCTACCTCGCCCGCCTGCCCAAGGCCGCCGCGCTCGACGACTTCTCGTTCCGCGTGCACCGCTTCGCCTTCCCGCTGTGGACGTTCACGATCCTCGCCGGCGCCGTCTGGGCCGACTACGCGTGGGGCCGCTTCTGGGGCTGGGACCCGAAGGAGACCTGGTCGCTGGTGACCTGGGTCGTCTACGCCGCCTACCTGCACGCCCGCGTGACCGCCGGCTGGAAGGGCACCCGCGCCGCCTGGCTCGCCGTGCTCGGCGTGGTGACGTTCTGGTTCAACTTCATCGGCGTCAACCTGCTGACCGTCGGCCTGCACAGCTACGCCGGCATCTGACCGCGGGGTCGCGCGGCGATCTGGGAGACTGAACGCCGTGCGTACCTTCGACCTGATCGTCATCGGCTCCGGCTCCGGCAACTCCATCGTCGACGAGCGCTTCGCCGACTGGGACGTGGCCCTGATCGACGACGGCGCCCGCTTCGGCGGCACCTGCCTCAACTACGGCTGCATCCCCACCAAGATGTTCGTGCTGCCCGCCGACCACCTGCGCGCGCCCGGCGCCGCCGCCGCGATCGGTGTGGACGCCCCGCAGCCGACGGCCGACTGGGCGACGGTCCGCGACCGCATCTTCGGGCGGATCGACCCCATCTCCACCGGGGGCGAGGCGTGGCGGGCGCAGGCGTCCAACGTCACCCTGTACCGCGACACCGCGCGCTTCGTGGCCGAACGCGAGCTCGAGGTCGCCGGCGAGCGGATCACCGCCCCCCTGATCGTGATCGCAGCCGGCTCGCGCTGCACCTCGCCGGCCTCGATCGAGGGCCTCGACGAGGCCTGGTCGTCGGGCCGGGTGCACAACTCCGACACCATCATGCGGATCGACGACGTCCCGCGCCGGCTGGCCATCATCGGCGGCGGCTTCATCGCCGCCGAGTTCGCCCACGTGTTCAGCGCCTTCGGGTCGCAGGTGACGGTGGTCGTGCGCGGCGACCGGATGCTGCGCCACGAGGACGAGGAGATCTCCCGGCGCTACACCGAGGCCGCGGGCCGCGACGTGAACCTTCTCCTGGGCCACGCCACCCGCCGCGTGGAGACCGGTGAGGATGGCGTCCGCGTGCACGTCAGCGACAGCTCGGGGGCCGAGCGGGTGGTCGAGGCCGACGTCCTGCTCGTGGCCACCGGACGCCGCCCCAACAGCGACCGGCTGGACGTGCGTGCCGGCGGCATCGCGCTGGACGAGGCCGGCTTCGTGCTGGTCGACGCCTGGCAGCGGACCTCGGTCGAGGGCGTGTACGCGCTCGGGGACGTGTCCTCGCCGTGGATGCTCAAGCACGTCGCCAACCACGAGGCCCGCGTCGTGCAGCACAACCTGCTCAACCCCGACGCACCGATCACGGCGAACCACGCCGCGATCCCGCACGCCGTGTTCGGGCACCCGCAGGTGGCCTCGGTGGGCATGACCGAGGCCGAGGCGCTCGCCTGTGGCGAGCAGGTCGCCGTCGCCGTGCAGGAGTACTCCACGACCGCCTACGGCTGGGCGATGGAGGACACCGCCAGCTGCGTGAAGCTCGTCGCAGACCGCGAGACCGGCCTGCTCCTGGGCGGGCACATCATCGGGCCGCAGGCGTCCACGCTGATCCAGCCCGTGATCCAGGCCATGGCCACCGGGCTCACCGTGCAGCAGATGGCGCGCGGGCAGTACTGGATCCACCCGGCGCTGACCGAGGTCGTCGAGAACGCGTTGCTCTCGCTCGGGATCGACAAGTGAGGCACCGCGGCCTGGCCGCCGGCGTCCTCGCCCTGGCACTCGTCGGGTGCGCCCAGGTGCAGCCCGGGACGACGCCGACGCCGACGGGGTCGGTCGACAGCCCGACGGCCGGGGTGACCGCCGGGCCCACGCCCACGGCGTCCGCCACGGCGGAGACGCCGTCCCCGTCCGCGACCGCCGGCGTGACGACGTGCGCCGACCTGGCCGGCTCCCTCGACCTGCGCGAGCAGGCCGCCCAGCTCGTGATGGTCGGCGTCCACGGGGAGGTCGACGCCGCGGAGGCGGCCGCGCTGGAGGAGTACGGGTTCGGGTCGGCGATCCTGATGGGCAACACCACCCACGGCGTCGCCGGCACCAAGCAGCGCACCGACGCCGTCCAGGCGGCGGGCAAGGGCCAGGTGCTCGTCGCCGTGGACCAGGAGGGAGGGCTCGTCCGCCGCCTGAAGGGGCCCGGGTTCACCGACATGCCCTCGGCGGCCGAGCAGGCGAAGCTGGACCCGGCGGAGCTGTCGGCGGCCGCGCAGACGTGGGGCGCGGAGATGGCGAAGGCCGGCGTCCACCTCGACTTCGCGCCCGTCGCCGACGTGGTGCCCGCCGCCAAGGTCGGGACGAACGAGCCGATCGGCAAGATCGGCCGCGGCTACGGCACCACCCCCGAGCAGGTGGCCGCCAACGTGGAGGCCGTGGTGACCGGGTTCCAGCGCGGCGGGATCGCGGCCTCGGTCAAGCACTTCCCGAACCTGGGCGAGGTGGTCGGCAACACCGACTTCGCCACGAAGGTCGTCGACGACGTGACGACCCGGGACGCCGCCTCGCTCGAGCCCTACCGGCGCGCGATCGCCGCCGGGGTCGAGACCGTCATGGTCGCGACCGCGTGGTACCCCCTCATCGACGCGGACGCCCCGGCCGCCTTCAGCCCCGCCGTGCTGTCGATCCTGCGCGACGACCTGGGGTACACCGGCGTGATCGCCAGCGACGACCTCGGCGTGGCCAAGGCCGTGGCCGACGTGCCGGCCCGGGAGCGGGCCGTCCGGTTCGTGCGGGCGGGTGGGGACCTGGCGGTGGCCGTCGACGTGGCCCCCGCGGAGGCGATGGTGGACGGGCTCGCGGCGGCCGCCGCCGACGACGCGGACCTGGCGGCCCGGGTGGCCGAGTCCGCCGGCCGGGTGCTCGCCCTGAAGTCGCAGTTCGGCCTGGCCTCCTGCGAGGTCGTGGTCGGTTAGCCCTCGACGCGCAACTGGCCCTGGATCTGGCGTGCCGTCTGCAGCAGGTCGGGCCGGCTGTCGGGGATCGACGCGTAGTAGATGCTGGACGACTCGGGCGCGGTCGCCACGATCATGATGATCGCCGTCTCGCCCGTCTCCTGCAGGCCGGGGATCTCGAAGGTGAGGTGCATCTCGACCAGCCAGGCGTCGTGCCCGTCGACGGTCGTGGCCTGGTTGACCCGGTCGGTGCGGCCGATCTCGGCGTCGCCGTAGAACACGCCCAGGACGCAGCGCGTGACGATCTCGGCGCCCTGCTCGGGGGAGAAGAAGCCGTCACCGGCGACCAGCTCGCCGACCACGAGGGAGGCGACCCAGCTCGAGCCGCGGCCGTCGTAGTTCGACTCGAGCATCACGTCCTGGCCGAAGACGTCGCGGCCGAACGGCACGCGGGTCTCCTCCTTGACCACGCCCCACGGCTCGCCGAGCTGCGGATAGGAGAGCTTGCCGCCCTGGACCCGGCCGGGCGGGTTCACGTGCGGGGCGGGGGAGACGTCGACGGCGCTGCGGCGCGGGCACAGGTCGGCCGTCGGGTTGGACGCCGGCTGCTCGCCCCCCAGCGGGCCCAGCCGGCCGCCGCCGAGGAGGAAGAGGGACCCGACGACGAGGCCGACCAGTAGGACGGCGACGGCGGCCAGGGCCAGGATCGGGCCCGGCCCGGAGCGGCGCCGGGTGTCGTAGGACGAGTAGTCGTAGGGGGCCTGCGGGTGCGGCTGGGTGCCGTCCTGCATGGGCAACGCGCCGGGGCCGGTGGGCGCCGCGAACGGCTGCATCGGGTCCGCCTGCGGCGGGCCGGCGTACGGGTTGGCCGTGAGCTGCGGCGTCCACTGCATGCCGTCCCACCACCGGAACATGCCCTGCTGGCCGCCGGGGTCGGGGTACCACCCTGCCTTGCTCATGGGTCGAGTCTAGATGGGGTGCCTGACCCCCGAACGGGGACCGCCCGGATGGGTGCCATGGCACCCATCCGGGAGGTCCCCGTTCAGGGGTCGCTCACGTTGCCTGTGGATCACGGTCGCGGCGCACCCTCGCTGCGCCACGATGGAGCACATGGACACCCCCACCCCATCCAGCAACCGTTCCCGCGCCGAGAGAGCAGCGGCGTCCCGGGCCGAACGCGAGCGACGCCAACGCTTGGCCGAGGACCTCGCCCAACCCCACGACGGCGTGGTGACCCGCGCGATGCTCCACGCCGCGGGGTTGACCCGCGGCCAGGTGCGCAGCGAGGTCGAGCGGGGGGCGTGGCACGCGATCGGGCGACACACGATCAGCGTGTGCGGCGCGGAGGCCGGGGAACGCGCCCGCTGGTGGTGGGCCTTGTGGGAATCGGGCGAGCGGGCGGTGCTCGACGGTGCCACCGCACTGTTGGCAGCCGGGCTCAAGGGGTGGACCGAGCCGACCATCCACGTGTCAGTGCCCAACAGCGCGAGCGTGCGCCCGCTGGTGGGCGTTCGCCACCATCGGCCGCGCTCGCTCGGCCGCGTGGTCGAGGCCGGCCTGCGGCGCACAGCCCCCGAGGTGGCGGTCATCCGGGCTGCGCACTGGGCGTCCAGCGACCGTGCGGCGGCCACCCTGATCGCGATGACGGTGCAACAGCGGCTGCTGCTGACGGGGACGCTGATGGGGGCGTGGGCCGACGTGAAGGTGTCGCAGCGGCGGACTCTGCTCCGTGGGGTCATCGCGGATGTCTGCGATGGCGCCCACTCGCTGTCGGAGCTGGACTTCGCGCGCATGTGTCGTGAACGCGGCATCCCGGAACCGACGCGCCAGGCAGTGCGCGCAGGCGCGAACGGACGGGTGTACTTGGATGTGCTGTGGGAGGACCTCGGCGTCCACGTTGAGATCCAGGGCGCTCAGCACGCCCAGGGGCTCGCCGGAATCGACGACGCACTGCGCAGCAACCAGCTCCAGTTGCGCAAGGCGGTGAAGACCAGCCTGCAGGTTCCCGTGCTGGGGCTCCGCCTGCGTCCCGATGACTTCATGGCGCAGGTGGCGGAGGCGCTTGCGGCGGCCTCCAGGGAGTCGGCTGCCTGAGCGACCCCCGAACGGGGACCGTCCGGATGGGTGCCATGGCACTCATCCGGGCGGTCCCGAACGACAGGTCGGACGGTCAGCCGAAGCGACCGGTGATGTAGTCCTCGGTCGCCTTCACCTGCGGGGTGGAGAAGATCTTCTCGGTGGTGTCCATCTCGATCAGCTTGCCGGGCTGGCCGGTGCCGGCGATGTTGAAGAACGCCGTGGTGTCGGAGACGCGGGCGGCCTGCTGCATGTTGTGGGTCACGATGACGATCGTGTAGTTGGCCTTCAGCTCCTGGATCAGGTCCTCGATGGCCAGCGTCGAGATCGGGTCGAGGGCCGAGCAGGGCTCGTCCATGAGCAGCACGTCGGGCTGCATGGCGATGGCGCGGGCGATGCACAGGCGCTGCTGCTGGCCACCGGAGAGGCCGGAACCGGGCAGGTCGAGGCGGTTCTTGACCTCCTCCCACAGGTTGGCGCCGCGCAGGGCCTTCTCGGCGGTCTCGTCCAGCTCGCTCTTCGAGGCGCGCTTGTTGTTCAGCTTGAGGCCGGCGAGCACGTTCTCCTTGATCGACATCGTGGGGAACGGGTTCGGGCGCTGGAAGACCATGCCGATCTGGCGGCGCACGTTCACCGGGTCGACGCCGGGGCCGTAGAGGTCCTCGCCGTCGAGCAGGATGCGCCCGTCGACGTAGGCGCCGGGGATGACCTCGTGCATGCGGTTCAGCGAGCGCAGGAACGTCGACTTGCCACAGCCCGACGGGCCGATGAACGCCGTCACCGCGCGGGGCTCGATCACCATGGAGACGTCCTCGACGGCCTTGAACTTGCCGTAGTAGATGTCGAGGTTCTTCGCTTCGATTCGCTTGGACATGGGTGGTTCGTGTCTCCTTGGTTAGCGGCCGGCCTTGGGGGCGAACCGCTTGGCAATGATACGGCCGACGAGGTTCAGCGTCATGACGATGAGGATCAGGGTGAGGGCACCGGCCCAGGCGCGGTCCACGTACGCCTCCTGGGGCACGCTGCGGTACGCGTACTGCCCGTAGACGAACGTGGGCAGCGTCATCATCGGGCCCTGGAAGAAGTTGTTGTTGATGCTCTGGGTGAAGCCCGAGGCGATCATCAGCGGGGCGGTCTCGCCGATGATGCGGGCGATGGCCAGGATCACGCCGGACACGATGCCCGAGATGGCGGTCGGCAGGACGATCTTCAGGATCGTGCGCCACTTCGGGACGCCCAGGGCGTAGGACGCCTCGCGCAGCTCGTTCGGCACGATGCGGAGGAGCTCCTCACACGAGCGGACCACGACGGGGATCATCAGCACCGACAGGGCGATGGAGCCGGCGAAGCCGCTGACGAAGCCCGGGCGGAAGACCAGGCCCATGAGCGCGTAGGCGAACAGGCCGGCGACGATGGAGGGCACGCCGGTCATGACGTCGACGAAGAAGGTGATGCCGCGGGCCAGCGCCTTGCCCTGCCCGTACTCGGACAGGTAGATGGCGGTGAGCAGGCCGATCGGCACCGAGATCAGGGTGGCGACGCCGGTGATGGCCAGGGTGCCGTAGATGGCGTGGATCGCGCCGCCGCCCTCACCGACGATGTTGCGCATCGACCAGGTGAAGAACTGGCCGTCGAACCGGTTCAGGCCGGCCCGCAGGGTCGAGATCGCGACCCAGAGCAGCGGGATCAGGGCCAGGAGGAAGGCGCCGACGACGAAGCCCTGCATGAGGCGGTCGGCGGCCTTGCGGAGGCCCTCGATGCTGGCCGAGGCCACGTAGATCGCGACTTGGTGGAGCACGAACGCGAAGAAGGCGGCCAGGCCGGGGTTGAAGGAGCCCAGCAGGACGGTGGCCAGGCCGCCGACGACGACCGCGGTCGCCGCGATGGCGGGCGTGGCCCAGCGGGGCAGCTGCCCTGCGGTGAGCGAGTTCGAGGCCCGGGAGGGCGTGAGCGTGGCGGTCATCAGTTGGCTCCTGAGAAGGCGGCACGGCGGGCGACGATCCAGCGGGCGACCATGTTCACGGCCAGGGTGATGACGAACAGCACCAGGCCGGCGGCGATGAGCTGGTTGACCGCGATGCCGGAGGACTCGGGGAAGTCGAGGGCGATGCGGGCCGCGATCGAGATCGGGTTCTGCTGGGTGAGCATCTCGAGCTTGATCACGTTGGCGCCGGACAGGACCATGGCGACCGCCATGGTCTCGCCCAGGGCGCGGCCCAGGCCCAGCATGATCGCCGAGACGATGCCGGCGCGGGCGAAGGGGAACACGGCCATCCGGACCATCTCCCAGCGCGTGGCACCGAGGGCCAGGGCGGCCTCCTCGTGCAACTTCGGCGTCTGGAGGAAGACCTCGCGGCACAGCGACGTGATGATCGGCAGGATCATGACCGCGAGCACGAGCGAGGTGGTCAGCAGGGTGCGGCCGGTGCCGGAGGCGGGCCCGGCGAAGATCGGGATCCAGCCCAGGTAGGTGGTCAGCCACGCGTGCAGGGGCTGGAGTGCGCCGGCCAGGGCGATGCCGCCCCACAGGCCGTAGACGACCGACGGCACGGCGGCCAGCAGGTCGATCACGTAGCCGAGGGTCGCGGCCAGGCGCCGGGGCGCGTAGTGGGAGATGAACAGGGCGATGCCGATCGCGACGGGCACGGCGAAGACGAGCGCCCAGAACGACGACCAGACGGTGCCGAAGGCGAGCGGGATGACCCAGGACCAGAACTCGCCGAACCCGCGCTCCTCGAGCTCGGCCGGGGTGGCCACCAGTGCAGGGAACGCCATCGCGAGCAGGAACGTCGCGACGGCGCCGAGGATGACGAAGATCAGCACACCGGCTCCCGTGGACAGGCCCTTGAAGACCCGGTCGCCGACGCGCGGCTTGCTGGGGACCAGTGACGACCCGGACGGTGCCGGTCGTTCGACGGTTGTACTCATGGGCCTTCCCGAGATGTCGTGGTGCGTGGGTGGTGAGCCGCTCCGCGGAAGGGCCCGCCCGGGTCCGAGACCTGGGCGGGCCCAACCTTGGGTTCAGTCAAGCAGCAATCACTTGATCGAGTCGATGGCGGCCTTGATGTTGGCCTCCATCTCGGACGACAGCGGGGCGTTGCCGGCCTTGGCCGAGGCGGCCTTCTGGCCCTCGTTCGAGGTCACGTAGGAGAGGTACTCCTTGACGAGCGCACCCTGGGCGGCGTCCTTGTACTCCTCGCACACCATCGCGTAGGCGACCAGCGCGATCGGGTACTGGTCCTCGGCCTTGCGGTCGAGCTTCAGCGCCCAGTCGTGCTCGCCGCGGCCCTCGACCTTGGAGGCGTTGTCGACCAGCTTGGCGGCAGCCTCGGCCTCGGGGCCGAAGTGCTGGTCGCCGACCTTGACCTGGACGTGGTCGAGGTCGGGGGCCTGGCCGGCGTCGGCGTAGCCGATGGTGTTGGTGCCGGACTTCACGGCGTCGACGACACCGGAGGTGCCCTTGGCGGCCTCACCGACGTAGGCGGTCGGCCAGTCGCCGGACGCGTCCTCGGTCCACACCTCGGGGGCGACCTGGGCGAGGTAGTCGGTGAAGTTCTCGGTGGTGCCCGAGTTGTCGGAGCGGTGCACGGCGGTGATGTTCGCGTCGGGGAGGGTCTTGCCCTCGTTGAGCGCGGTGATGGCCGGGTCGTTCCACTTGGTGATCTTGCCGGAGAAGATGCCGGCGATCGTGGCGGCGTCGAGCTGCAGGTCCGTGACGCCCTCGACCTTGTAGATCACGGCGATCGGGGAGATGAAGACGGGCAGGTTCAGGGCGTTGGAGGTGTCGGCGCAGGTGGCGAAGTTGCCGGCGCCCATCTCCTCGTCCTTGAAGGCGCGGTCGGAGCCGGCGAAGTCGGCGGCGCCGGCCTTGAAGGCGTCGCGACCCGCGCCGGAGCCGTCGGGGGAGTAGTTGACGGTGACGCCCGGGTTGGCGGTCTGGAACTCGGCGATCCAGGTGGTCTGGGCAGCGTTCATCGAGGACGCACCCTTGCCCGTGAGCGTGCCGGAGAGCGCGGAGCCGGCCGCGGTGGACGTGCCACCGGCGGTGTCGGCCGGGGCGGCGGCGGGCTCGTTGGCGGCGCCGCAACCGGTCAGGACGAGAGCGGAGGCGGTGAGGATGGCGAGCGGGGCGCCGATCTTCGAGAGCTTCAAGGTTCTTCCTTCGTACGAGCGTTCGGGGGTGACCCCCGAGTGACTGGTCAGATCCAATCTCCGTCAGCGACGGTAAGGAGCCGTCATGACGAGATTCGATCGCGAAGATGAACGGTCGGTGAACGAGTCGTCTCGATCAGGACAAGAAGTCCCGTCGCACCCGGCCACAGGCTCGTCGAGGCGGTAACGAACCCCTTCGGGACGCCGCGGCAACCGATGGCAACCGGCTCAGACGCGGGGCCGGTGGTACTCGTGGGCGATGTGCCGGCCCTCGGCGTCCAGGTGGACGACGATCACCGCGCCGGTCTGCATCGGGCGGGGTTCGACGCCGAGTGCGGTCAGCATGTCGGGCAGGATGGGCCGGTGCCCGCACACGGCCATGGGCGCCTTCTCCTCGACCGACTCGGTGGCCAGCCGCTTCATGAGCTGCCGGACGCCCTTCGCGTTGTGCTCGCCGATCTCCTCGGTGAGCACCTGCCAGCCGTCCACGTCCATCCGCTGCTGCTTGGCGAACGGCTGCAGGGTCTGCACGCACCGCGTCGAGGTGCTGGACGCCAGCGCCGCCACCCCGAACGACTCGAACAGCGGGACCAGGCGCTTGGCCTGCTTGCGCCCGCGCGCGGTGATCGGGCGGGCCTGGTCGCGCCCGGACCAGTTCTTGCGGTCCATCGCCTTGCTGTGGCGCACCACGAGGAACGCCGTGCTCGGCTGCCGGTACTCCAGCGCCTTGCGCACGACCTCCTTCTCGTCGTCGTAGGTCATCCGCTCCAGCGCGTTGGCCGGGCTGAGCCAGGCGACCTTGTCGACCTCCTTGTCGGGCTTGCGCTTGCTGGCCTCGATCGGTTCGGCGCGCCAGTAGTGCACGACCTTCGTGCCGCCGCCGACGGGGTAGCTGATCGCCCCCAGCGGCTCGCGCAGCACGACGCGCACCCCGGACTCCTCGTGGGTCTCCCGCACCGCCGCGACCGCCTCGTACTCGTCGGGGTCGAGGTGGCCCTTGGGGAGGGTCCAGTCGTTGTACGCGGGCCGGTGGACGAGCAGCACGTGCGGCTCCTTGCCCGGCCGGTGGCGGATGGTGACGGTACCGGCGGCGACGGTGAACTTGCGCTGCTTGGGCATCAGCGGGCCTCCGCCCGGCGGGCGTGGAGGCTGCTGATCAGGTGCTCCTGGAGGTCCAGCAAGGCTTCCCCGTCCTCGTCGGTCGTGCGCATGGTCCACGTGCTGTCGTGCAGCCACCACGAGGCGGTGCCCGGGTCGAAGGCGAGGTCGAACAGCTCCCGCACTCGGCGTTCGTGGCGCTCGTGCGGCAGCGGGACCAGGACCTCGACGCGGCGGTCGAGGTTGCGGTGCATCATGTCGGCGCTGCCGAGGCCGACGTGGGGCGTCCCGCCGCCGGCGAACCAGAACAGCCGGCTGTGCTCGAGGAACCGGCCCAGGATCGACCGGACCCGGATGTTCTCACTCAGGCCCTCCACACCGGGGCGGACCGTGCAGATGCCGCGCACCCAGATGTCGACCGGGACGCCGGCCTGCGACGCACGGTAGAGGGCGTCCACGATGGCCTCGTCGACGATCGAGTTGACCTTGATCCGGATCCCGGCCGGGCGGCCGGCGCGGGCGTGCTCGACCTCCTGGGCGATCTGCTCCAGCAGGCCCTTCCGGACACCGTGGGGGGCGACCAGGAGGCGGCGGTACGCCCGGTCCTGGGTCATGCCGGACAGCGCGTTGAACACCCTGCCGACGTCCTCGGTGATGATCGGGTTCGAGGTGAGCAGGCCCATGTCCTCGTAGATGCGGGCGGTCTTGGGGTTGTAGTTGCCGGTGCCGATGTGGGCGTAGCGCTTGAGGCCCTCGGGCTCGTCGCGCACGACCAGGCACAGCTTGGCGTGGGTCTTCAGCCCCAGCAGGCCGTAGACGACGTGGCAGCCGGCCCGCTCGAGCTTGCGCGCCCAGCGGATGTTGGCCTGCTCGTCGAAGCGGGCCATGATCTCGACGACCACGAGCACCTGCTTGCCGGCCTCGGCGGCTTCGACGAGGGCGTCCACGATCGGGGAGTCGCCCGAGGTGCGGTAGAGCGTCTGCTTGATCGCGAGCACGGCCGGATCGGCGGCCGCCTGCTCGACGAACCGCTGCACCGAGGTGGCGAAGCTGTCGTAGGGGTGCTGCAGCAGCACGTCGCGGTCGTGCAGGGCCTTGAACATGTCGGCCGGCTGGGCCGTCTCGACCTCGGCGAGGTCGGGGTGCGTCTTGGGCAGGAAGTTCGGGTACTCCAGGTCGCTGCGGTCGGCGGTGCCGGCGATCTGGAACAGGCCGGTGAGGTCGAGCGGTGCCGGCAGGTGGAAGACCTCGGACGCCGACACGTCGAGCTCGCTGACGAGCACGTCGAGGATCTCGGCGGGGATGCCGCGTTGGACCTCCAGTCGCACCGGCGGGCGGCCGAGCTTGCGGCGCAGCAGCTCCTTCTCGAGGGCGACCAGGATGTTCTCGGCATCGTCCTCCTCGACCTCGAGGTCCTGGTTGCGGGTGACCCGGAAGGTCGTCCAGCCGAGCAGCTCCATGCCGCCGAACAGGGTGCCGAGCTGGTGGCCGATGATCTCCTCGATCGGCAGGTACCGGTCGTCGGCCAACTGCGTGAAGCGGGGCACGTTCGTCGGCACCTTGATCCGGGCGAACTGGCGGTGGCCGTTGGCGGGGTTGCGCACCAGGACGGCGATGTTGACCGAGAGACCGGAGATGTAGGGGAACGGGTGCGCCGGGTCGACGGCGAGCGGGGTCAGGATCGGGTAGATCCGCTCCTCGAACAGCTTGGCCATGGCCTCGTGCTCGGCGTCCGTCAGGTCGTCCCACCCCACGATGCGGACGCCCTCCTCGGCCAGCGCCGGGCGCACCTCGTCGGTGAAGACGCGGGACTGCTCGTCGGTCAGCTCCCGGACCCGGGCGAGGATCATCTCGTGCAGTTCCCGCGGCAGGATGCCGGAGGCGCCCGGGAGGGCCAGCTCGGCGGCGATGCGCCGCTTCAGGCCGGCGACGCGCACCATGAAGTACTCGTCCAGGTTCGAGCTGAAGATCGCCAGGAACCGCGCCCGTTCGAGCAGGGGGACGCGCGTGGTGTCCCGGGCCAGGTCGAGCACCCGGTTGTTGAAGTCGAGCCAGCTCAACTCCCGGTCGTGGTACCGGCCCTCCGGCAGGGCAGCTTCGTCGACGGGCATGCTCACGGGGGCCATTCAACCAGCCGCCGGGCGGTACAGGGTGTCGGTGTGGACCACACGGAAACCGCTGCGCTCGTACAGTGCCACGGCGGGGGCGTTGCCCGCGTCGACGTAGAGGATCACCCGGGAGTTGCCGCCCGCGGCCAGGTGGGCCAGGCCCGCGTCGAGCAGGACGCCGCCCAGACCGCGGCCGCCGGCGCGGGGGTGGACGCCGAGGACGTAGACCTCCCCGGTGACGTCGTCGTGCCGCTTGGTCCAGTGGAAGCCGACCACGCCCTCGGCGTCCTCGGCCAGGATCAGGCCCGCCGGGTCCCACCACGCCTCGGCCTGCCGGTTGGCGAGGTCCGCGGCCGAGAAGTGGCCCTGTTCGGGGTGGTCGGCGAAGGCCGCGGCGTTGACCGCGAGGAAGGCGTCGGCGTCCGCGTCGGTGAAGGGCCGCAGGCGGACACCCTCGGGCACCTCCCGCGGCACGGCGTCCGTGAGCTCGCGTTCCATGATGTGGAGCCCGCGCCCGGGGACCATGCCCGCCGAGGCGGCGAAGCGCTGGGCGCCGTGCAGGTCGCCGAACGCCCACACGGCGGGCTCGGGCACGTCGGCGAGGAGCGCGGCGAAGAGCGAGGTGCCGTGGCCGGAGCGCCGGTGGTCGGGGTGCACGACCAACTGGCCGGTTGCGTTGGCCGGCTGCCACTGGGCGTAGCCGACGACCGTGTCGCCGTCGCGGGCCACCCAGTGCAGGGCGTCGGGACGCCCGAGCTGGAGGCGGGCCTCCTCGTTGAGGGGCGCCACCGTGTCGGCGGCCTCGGCCGCGGCGCACAGGTCCAGCACGCGCGCGTGCTGGGCCGGGGTCAGGCTGCTGAGGGGCTCCACGGGACCACCCTAGTCGTCCGGCCCCCCGAGCACGCCGGGGTTCGGGGCGGCCTCGGGCGCGGCACCCTCGGACGCCGCGGGCACGGCCCCGTCGCCCTGGGGCATCTCTGCCTTGGGGTCGGACTGCGGGGCCTTCGACCGCTCGTTGGCCTGCGGCGCCTCGGATCGCGGGTTGGCCGGTGACGTCTCGACCGTCGGCCCCTCGGGGCGCGGCTTCCCCTGCGGGGCCTGGCTGTGGGGGTTGGCGCGCGGGTCGCCCGGGGTCGGGTTGGCCTGGGGCGCCCGGGACCTGGGGTTGGACTCCTTCTCGTCCTTCACCTTGTCCTTGGGCTCGTCCTTGTCCTGCTTGTCCTTGGCGTCCTGTTCCGGCTCCGGCTCGACGTCGGTGCCCGGGGCGGGCGTCCACTCCGTGTCGGGTCGGGAGTCGGGCCCCGTGGCGTCGGTGCCGGGTGCGGTGCGTGTGGGCAGGACGACCACGAGGGAGGAGACCGGCTCGTCCTGGCCGCCGCCGGCCGGCGATGCCGGCGCGGGGGAGGGCGCCTGCTCGGGGGCGAGCGGCGCGGGCACCCCGTCCAGGGTCGGTCCGAGGCCGAACGACCGCGCGTAGCTGCGCGCCTCGGCGATGGCCCGCTCGACGGCGTCGTGCACGTGGTCGGCGGCCGGGGAGGCCATCAGGCCGCCGGCGATGCCGGCCACGATGCAGGAGGTGATGATCCGCCGGGCAGTCCGCGCGCCGGGGACGGGCTTGGGTGCCTCGGGGGGAGCGCCGGGCGAGGGCGCGCCGGGCTCGTCGGGGGTGCCCTCGTCGAGGTCGGGCAGGAGGCCCAGCAGTTCGGCGGAGGGGGTGGGGGCCGGACCGTCCCCCAGCGCGGCCAACCGCGCGAGGAGGGCCTCGGTCGCCTCCGGGGTGCCGGGTGCGGGTTCGGTCATGACACTCCTTCCGTCGCGTCGTCCCCGAGGGGGGAATGGTCCAGGAAGCCACGCAGGGTGGCCAGGGCCCGTGCCTGCAAGCGTGACACGGTGGTCTTCGAGCGGCCCAGCGCCTCGGCGGTACCCGCCAGGTCGAGGTCTGCGACGTAGCGCAGCGTCAGGACCGCTCGCTCGTCCTCCGGCAGGAGGTCGAGCAGGGCGGTGACCTCACCCTCGCCGGTCGACGCCAGCGCCGCCGCCTCCGCCGAGGGGGCAGAACGCGGGTCTGACTCGGGCGTGTAGGTGGTGCCGCCCTTGCGGACGGCCGCCTTCCGCCGGTCGTCGACCATGCGGGCGTGGGCCATGCTGAACGCGAGCGAGCGCAGGCCCGCCCACCCGCCGCTGATGGGGGCCTCCCGGCCGATCAGTGCCACGAACACGTCACTGGTCAGCCCCTCGGGATCGCCCGCGCCGGCCACCCGCAGGTACGCGTGGATGCGACCGGAGAGTTCCCGCCACACCTGGGCCCAGGCGGAGCGGTCGCCCCCCGAGGCCCGTTCGGCCAGGGCGTCGAGTTCGGCGGTGGGATCGACGGCGTCGACGAACGGCTGGTGCGCCGCATGCGTGTCCGAGACCCCCTCCACCTGACCAGAGTAGAGGACCGTCCGTACTAGTCATCCACGCCTTCCACGCTTCAGCCCCCTGCCTCGGCCGTCTCGGGGGACGGCCGGTGCAGGGGGCTGCCCGCCCACGGGGGACTGAGTTCGGGGGACCCGGTTCCCGTGGGGGAGTCCTGGGATCGTCGCGGGTCACGTCCGGACGAACAGCGGTGGGCTCTCCACACAGGTGATCGCGCGGGGGGCGTCCCGCTTCCCACTGGGTGTCCACATGCTGGACAAACCGGTCCTCAGGCCTCCAGGAGGCCGCGGATGTCGTCGGCCGACAGCGGCGCCACGCGGTCGGAGGCGGCTCCGACCACGTCGTCGAACAGCCGGCGCTTGGAGTCGGCGAGGGCGACGACCTTCTCCTCGATCGTGTCGGCCGCCACCAGCCGGTAGACGTTGACCGGCTTGTCCTGGCCGATGCGGTGGGTGCGGTCGACGGCCTGGGCCTCGGCTGCCGGGTTCCACCACGGGTCGAGGATGAACACGTAGTCGGCCTCGGTCAGGGTCAGCCCGAACCCGCCCGCCTTCAGGGAGATGAGGAAGACGGGGGCGTCCCCCTCGCGGAACGACGCGATCCGCGCCGCACGGTCGCGGGTGCGGCCGTCGAGGTACTCGAAGGCGATGCCCTCGGCGTCCAGGCGTTGCCGCACGAGCGCGAGGAAACCGGTGAACTGGCTGAACACGAGGGCCCGGTGTCCCTCGGCCACGACCTCGTCGAGCAGCTCCAGCAGCGTGTCGATCTTGGCCGACTGGGCGGGGTACCCGTCCTCGACGAGTGCGGGCGAGAGGCTGAGCTGGCGGAGCAGGGTGAGCGAGCGCAGGATCGTGATCCGGTGGCGTCCGAGGTCGCCGACCAGGCCGAGCACCTTCTGCCGCTCGCGGGCGAGGTGGCGGTCGTAGAGGCGGCGGTGCCCGGGGGACAGCTCGACCGGCACGACCTGTTCCTGCTTGTCCGGCAGCTCGGCGGCCACGGCCGCCTTCGTGCGCCGCAGCACCAGCGGCCGGATGCGCCGGTGGAGGCGGGCCAGGGCGTCGGCGTCCCCGGCCTCGACCGGCTTGCGGTACGCCTCGGTGAAGGCCTGGGGGTGCGGGAACAGGCCCGGGGCGGTGATCGACAGCAGCGACCACAGGTCCATCAGGTTGTTCTCCAGCGGGGTGCCGGTGAGGGCGACCTTCACCCGCGCGCGGAGCCTGCGCACGGCCTGGTAGGCCTTCGACGCGTGGTTCTTCACGAACTGCGCCTCATCCAGCAGGACGGCCGACCACTCGAGGCCCGCGTACGCCTCGGCCTCCAGCCTCAGCAGGGTGTAGGAGGTGAGGACGATGTGGGCGCCCCCCACGGCGTCCGCGAGCTCGCTGCGGCGCCGCTTGTGGGTCTCGGCGATGGTCACCACGCGCAGGTCGGGGGTGAAGCGGGACGCCTCGGCGGCCCAGGTGCCCACCACCGACGTGGGTGCCACGACGAGGAGGGGACGGTCGAGCTCGCCCGCCTCGAGGGCCGACTGCGCCAGCGCGAGGGTCTGGAGGGTCTTGCCCAGGCCCATCTCGTCGGCGAGGATCCCGCCCAGCCGCGAGCGCCACAGGAACGACAGCCACGCGAAGCCCGTCAACTGGTAGGGGCGCAGGTCGGCGCGCAGGCCGGCGGGGACGGGGACCTCGGGCAGCGACTCGAGGTCGAGCAGGGCGTCCACCGAGCGCTGCCACGCCTCGGACTGCTCGGTGACCACGCCCAGCTCGACGAGCTCGGCCCACAGGCCGGCGTGCTCGGGGCGCAGCCGGAACGTGTCTTCGTCGTGGTCGACGAGCAGCCGCGCCTCGTCGATGAGCCTGCGCAGCTGGTCGAGCTCGGGGCGGTCGAGGGCGAACCACGTGCCCGAGTCGAGCAGCAGGTGGTCGTGGCCCAGCGAGAGCGCCGCGAACAGGGTGGCGAACGGGACGACCTCGCCGTCCACGGTGACCTCGACGTCGAGGTTGAACCAGTCGCCCGCCTCGGGCTCGCTGATGGTGAGGGAGACGACCGGTGCCCCCTCGGACTCCCGGAACGTCGGGGCGGGCCGACTGAGCTCGACCTCGACGCCGTCGAGGGCGTCCAGGGCGGGGAGGGTGCTCGCGGTGAAGGCGAAGAGGGGGCGTCCGGTGAGGAAGGCCGGGCGCAGCTCGGGCCGGCCGCGCGGGCCCTCGACCCGCCACGGCCCGTCGGGCACGGACGCCGCGAGCTCGGCCTCGGCCTGCTGGTCGCGCAGCGGCGGGTCGGTGAGGGCCGGGGTGAGGCCCAGGTCGTGCGACTCCTCGCCGAGGGTGTACCGGAAGGCCCAGCGGACGGTCGCCGTCCCGTCGCCGAACTCGACCCGGCAGACCAGGGTGGGCGGGACGGCGGCGGGCAGGGTCACGCCCTCGGCCAGCCGCAGGGGGAGGCGGCGCCCCAAGGAGGGGGCGAAGCCCGCGGCGAAGAGCAGGACGTCGCGCGCGGGGACCCGCAGGGTCTCGCCCTGCGCGAAGAGGGAGTGCTCGGCCGCGTCGAGCGGGCGGGCCAGGGGGACGAGGTGGGTGGCCCCGTCGCGCTCGAAGACCGCACCGTGGGCGGGGTAACCGGTCCAGGCCTGCCAGGGCAGGTCGACCTCGGCATCGCCGAAGACCATCGTCGGCGTGACCAGCAGGTCGTCGCCGTCGGCGGCCACGTGCAGCACCGGCTCGAGCACGCCGTCGGAGACGCGGGGCTCGGGGAGGCGCGCCCCCGAGTCGTCGGTCCCGGCCAACAGGGCGACCCCGGCCTCTGCTGCCTGCCGCAGCAACGACCAGAGGTCGCCGCGCAGTTCGCGCAGGGGGAGGGCGTCGACGCGGTGGCCGTAGGCGAACTCGTTGCGGCGGCGCGACTCGAGGAGGTCGAGCAGGGCCTGGCGCTGCTCGCCGTCGAAGGTGCCGGCCTGCAGGCGGACGTCGTCCCAGTCGGCGCCCGCCTTGACCCAGGCGTCCCGGGCGCCGGGGCGGAGGGGACGCAGGGTGTACTCACGGCGTCCGCGGTTGAGTTGCAGGGCGAGCGGGACGCTGCCCTGGCCTGCCGCCGGCCGGGGGACCAGCGGCGCCAGCGCCTGCTGCCACAGGGCCGGTCCGCGGCGTCCGGCGTTGCGGCGGGCGGTGAGCAGCAGGGCGGCCGAGTGCTTGCAGTCGCGCCGCACGGGGCAGGTGCACGTGGCGACCAGCGACGCGGGGCCGGCCTTGGCGACGACCGAGCACTGGTAGGGCTGGCTGTCGGTCCCCTGGACGGTGGCCATGACGAGGTCGCCCGCGGTGCGGATCGCCTTCACGCGACCCTCGTCGGCGTAGTCCTGGCCCCGGGCCAGCGTGGCCGCCCCGAACCGACGCTCCAGGTCGGTGTCGGAGATGCCGGTGACCCAGTCGGGGATCACCCGGCGTCACTCCGGCGGGCGTCGGGGCTGAAGCGGTAGCCGACGTTGCGCACGGTACCGATCAGGTACTCGTTCTCGGAGCCGAGCTTGGCCCGAAGCCGCCGCACGTGCACGTCGACGGTGCGGGTGCCGCCGTAGTAGTCGTAGCCCCACACGTCGGACAACAGGGTCTCGCGGGAGAACACCCGCCCCGGGTGCTGGGCCAGGTACTTCAGCAGCTCGAACTCGGTGTAGGTCAGGTCGAGGGCCCGGTTGTTGAGCGTGGCCTGGTAGGAGGCCTCGTCGATCACCAGGCCGCCCGCCGACACGACGCCGGTCGTGTCGTCGGTGCGCACCGCCAGCCGGATCCGGGCGTCGAACTCGGCCGGGCCCGCGGCGTCCAGCATGATGTCGCGCACGCCCCACTCGGGGTTGACGGCGGCGAACCCGCCCTCGCCCAGGACGAGCAGGACCGGGGTCTCGCTCCCGGCCGAGCCGAGCAGGCGGCACATCTGGCGGGCGGCGGCGAGGTCGGAGCGGCCGTCGAGGACGACCACGTCGGCGCGGCCCGCCTCGGTGACGACCGCCGCGTCGGGCCGCATCTCGCGCACGGAGTGGGCCAGCAGGGCGAGCGCGGGGAAGGCCGGCTCGCTCGAATCGGTGCCGGCGCGGGGGGAGACGGACAGCACGTGGGCCATCGGCACCCCCTCCCGACCCGGTGCGGGTCGGCGTCAAGTGTAGGGGAAGCGGGCCCGTGGTGGTCAGCGCGCCCAGATGGCGCTGTCGAGCAGCAGCGTCACGGGGCCGTCGTTGACGAGGTCGACCGCCATGTCGGCGCCGAACCGGCCGGTCTCCACGGTGGCGCCGCGTGCGCGCAGGGCCGCGACGAGGGCGTCCACGAGCGGTTCGGAGACCGGGCCGGGCGCGGCGTCGTTCCAGCTCGGACGCCGCCCCTTGCGGACGTCGGCGTACAGCGTGAACTGGCTCACGACCAGGATCGGGGCGCCGAGGTCTGCGGCCGAGCGCTCGTCGCGCATGATGCGGAGGTTCCACACCTTGTCGGCGAGTCGGTCGACGTCGGCCTGCGTGTCGCCGTGGGTGGCGCCCACGAGCAGGCAGAGGCCGGGGCCGTCGATGGCCCCGACGACCTGGCCGTCGACGGTGACGCCGGCGCGGCTGACGCGCTGGACGACGATGCGCACGGTCGCTCCCGGGCTACTGGTAGGAGATGAAGTGCGGGGTGGGGTGCACCTGCTCGACGGTCTGCTTCGGGGTGAGCATGGGGGTGTCCTCGTCCTCGAAGTTCTTCCAGCCCAGGAAGACGCTGTCGGGCAGGCCGCGGCGGATGACCTCCCACGTGGCCTGCTTCGAGCCCTGGGGGCCCTGCCCGTCGACGTGCACCAGGTACTGGATCTCGGGGCGGGACGTGTCGAGCCGCTCGCGCTCGATGATCATGCGGGTCTGGAACTGGTGCAGGGTCAGCACCTTGGGCGGGAGGTCGTTGGCCTGCACGAGGTCGGCCAGCCACGCGCCCACCTCGTTGACCTCGTCGATGTGCACCTGCCCGATCTGGCGCAGGTGTTTCTGGTCGGGCTTGAGCCGCCACTCGGGGTCGAGGGCCAGGCCGACGGTCGGGCGCTTGAGGAGGTCCTCGTAGTGCTGGGCCTGCGTGAGGAAGCTCTTGCGCCCGGGCTGCAGGTCGAGGACGACGTAGATGTCGTTGGCCTCGGCGGCCTCGATCCAGGGCATCAACAACTCGACCGGGGTCTGGTAGGTGTAGTCGCCGTCCGCACCCGGGGCCGCGGAGGCGACCGTGGCGATGATCTCGAACGAGCCCATCACCGTCTTGTCGGGCATGTGCTCGCGGTACTGCGCGAGGAGCTTGTTGAGCCGCTCCACGGCCGCGGCCGGGGGCTGCTCGCCCATCATGCCCAGCGCCGCGGTCTGCGGGTGCCCGTAGAGGGCGACCATGTGGTGGGTCGGGAACGGGACGATGCCCCCACCGGGCAGTTCGGGGGCCGTGCGGGTGGCGCGGGCCTGCGCCGCGAACTGCTCGGCGGTGCCGAAGCCATCGCCGACCGCGAGCAGCGGGCCCTCGTGCTGCTTGACGCTCGCGGTCGTGTCGGCCGTCATGCCGGGGTGGGTGGCCTCGGTGGCGGTCAGCTTCGCCGCGGCCAGGACGGACTGGGTGAGCGGGTCGGTGGCGGGGGCGGCCAGGGCCAGCACGGGCGGGGGCTCGGTCTGCGCCGGCAGGCCGGGCAGGTCCACCTCGGCGGCGGTCGCCGGGGCCGGGACGACCTCGCGGTCGCCGACGTGCTGCGGCGAGCCGTGGGCGAAGACGGTGCGGGTCTGCAGGCGGTCGAGCTCGGCGGCCAGCCCGGGGGAGTCGGGGAAGGCCGGGATGCCCAGCTCCAGGGCGAGGGCCGCGGCGGCCGTGTACGGGTCGTCCCCGGGCGCGGGCTCGGGGGACGCGGTCGGGTCGGCGGAGGCTGTGGGATCAGCGGAAGCGGTGGGGGAGGGGGTCGCGGTCGCGGGGCTCGGGGTGGCGACGGCCGTGGGGGCGGCGGACGCCGGCGCGGCGGCGACCACCACCACGGCCGTGGCCGCGGCGAGGAGCGCCCGGGACGCGGCGATCGCGCCGTCGGGGCCGGCGGGGATGACGGTGTCCGCGGAGGGGGTCCGCGTGACGACGCGGTGCGTGTTCGGGTCGACCCGGGGGGTCTCGGTGCTGTCGGGTGGCAGGGGCCCGGGCGGGGTGGTCGGGGCGTCGCCGGTGCAGCCTGCGACGATCAGGACGGTGCCGGTCGCTGCGCCAGCAAGGAGGTGTCGGCGGGTGATCACCCGCGCCAGCCTACTCCGAGCGCTTGTCAGGGCGAGGACGCGGGTCGGCTGGCGCGGACGCGCGACGCCTCGGCCTTGCGGAATCATCCCCGGCACGCGAGCGTTGGGGTGAGGAGAACTTCCGAAGGAGACGCATGTTCGAGATCCCGACCGACCTGAACCCCGCACTCGTGGGCCTGGCCTGGCTGCGCGGCCGCTGGGAGGGCACCGGCTACCGCGAGTGGCCGGGCGAGGAGAAGGTGCAGTTCGGCGTCCAGATCGACTTCACCGAGAACGGCAGCGACTACCTGCACTACCTGGCCCAGATGTTCCTCCTCGACGAGGAGGGGCGCCCCGAGCGGCCGCTCACGATCGAGACCGGCTTCTGGCGGGCGAACGAGTCCGCCGACGTGGACGTCGTGATGTGCAGCCCCGAGGGCTACTCCGAGATCTGGTACGGCAAGCTGCAGCCGGGCCGCGCGGACCTGACCACCGACGCCGTGGTCCGCTCGCCGCTGGCCACGGTGGAGTACACCGCCGGGCGCCGCCTCTACGGCAACGTCGACGGCAAGCTGATGTACAGCTTCGACCGCGCCACCACCGACGAGGCGCTGCGCCCCTACATGTGGGCCACGCTGAACCGGGCCTGATGATGGCGCGCGTGCTGAACGAGTCCGGCCCCGACGCCGGCGCCGCCTGGCACTACGGCGACCCGCTGCGCGAGCAGCGCCGCCTCGAGGAGGGCGAGGCGACGGTCGACCTGTCCCACCGGCCCGTGTTCTCCGTCGCGGGCCCCGACCGGCTCACCTGGCTGCACGCGCTGACGTCCCAGGCGTTCGAGGGCCTGGCGCCCGGACAGCACGTGACCGCGTTCATCCTCGACCCCAACGGACGCATCGAGCACGTGTTCGGCGGCGTGGACGACGGCGAGACCTTCTGGGCGCACACCGAGCCCGGCCACCTCGAGGCCTTGCTGGCCTGGCTGTCGCGGATGGTGTTCGCCTCCCGCGTCGAGCTGGCTGACCGGTCCGCCACCCACGCCATGGTCATCGCCGGGGGCGGTCCGACCGTGGCCGCACGCGAGGACCTCGACGCCACGCTGGGCGAGGTCCGCGCCGGGACGTGGGCCGCCGAGGCCGTCCGCATCGCCGCCGGCCAGCCGCGCATCTTCCTCGACACCGACGAGAAGACGATCCCCAACGAGGTCGCCATGCCCGACGGCGACCGCCTCGGCGCGGCGGTGCACCTGCAGAAGGGCTGCTACCGCGGCCAGGAGACCGTGGCCCGGGTCCACACCCTCGGACGCCCCCCGCGCCGGTTGACCGTCCTCCTGCTCGACGGGTCGGAGGAACGCCTGCCCGAGGTCGGCGCCGACGTGGTGCTCGACGGCCGCGTGGTCGGGCGGATGGGCACCTCCGCGATCCACCACGACCTCGGCCCGATCGGGTTGGCGCTGGTGAAGCGCAACACCCCGACCGAGGCCACCCTGACGGTCGACGGCATCGCCGCGGCCCAGGAGGTCGTGGTCGACCCCGAGGTGGGGCTGCACGTGCGGCCGAACCTGGGCGGGCGTCCGTGATGGACACCGAAGTCCTGCTCGCCCGCCTGCCGCGCACCCACTACATCGACGGCGCCTGGACCGACGACGAGACTTCCCTCGCCGTCGAGAACCCCGCCACCGGGCGGACGCTCACCCACGTCGCCGACGCCTCGCCCGAGGTCGCGATGGCGGCCCTCGACGCCGCCGTCGCCGCGCAGGCGTCGTGGGCCGCGACCGAGCCGCGCGTCCGCGGCGAACTGCTGCGGGCGGCCTACGAGCGCATCGTCGAGCGCGCCGACGAGTTCGCCACCGTGATGACCCTCGAGATGGGCAAGCCGCTGGCCGAGGCCCGCGGCGAGGTCACCTACGGGGCCGAGTTCTTCCGCTGGTTCGCCGAGGAGGCGGTCCGCGTGCACGGCCGCTACGCCGTCGCGCCCCTGGGCGGCTCGCGGCTGGTCACCATGAAGCAGCCGGTCGGGCCGGTCCTGGCCATCACCCCCTGGAACTTCCCGCTCGCGATGGGCACCCGCAAGATCGGGCCCGCGCTCGCCGCGGGCTGCACCGTGGTGCTCAAGCCGGCGTCCCAGACCCCCCTCACCTCGCTGCTGCTGGCGGAGGTGCTGCACGAGGTGGGCGTGCCCGCCGGAGTGGTCAACGTCTTCACGACGTCGCGCTCGGGCGCCACCACCGGTCCGCTGCTGGCCGACCCGCGCCTGCGCAAGCTGACGTTCACGGGCTCCACCGAGGTGGGCCGCTCGCTGCTGGAGCAGGCGTCGGCCAACATCCTGCGCACCTCGATGGAGCTGGGCGGCAACGCCCCCTTCGTGGTGCTGCCCAGCGCCGACGTCGACCGCGCGGTCGGGGGCGCCGCGCTGGCCAAGATGCGCAACATCGGCGAGGCCTGCACCTCGGCCAACCGGTTCATCGTGCACCGTTCCGTCGCCGAGGAGTTCACCGCCGGCCTGGCCGCGCGGCTGGGGGCCATGACGGTCGGTGACGGCCTTGCGGACGGCACCGAGGTCGGCCCGCTGATCAACGCGGACGCCCTCGCCAACGTCACCGCCCTGGTCGAGGAGGCGGTCGCCGACGGCGCCCGCGTCGTCACCGGCGGCGGGCGGGCCGCCGACGCGGGGGAGGGCCACTTCATGCGGCCCACCGTGCTCGCCGACGTCGAGCCCGCCTCGCGGGTGGTCCGGGAGGAGATCTTCGGGCCGGTCGCGCCGGTCCTGGTCTACGACGACGTCGACGAGGCGATCGCGCTGGCCAACGACACCGAGTTCGGCCTGATCGGGTACGTGTTCGGCGAGAACCTCGGCGAGGCGCTGCGGGTGGCCGAGGCGTTGCAGACCGGCATGGTCGGCCTCAACTCGGGCGTGGTCTCGAACCCGGCCGCCCCCTTCGGTGGCGTCAAGGCCAGCGGCCTCGGTCGCGAGGGCGGCTTCGAGGGCATCGAGGAGTACCTCGAGACGAAGTACATCGGCCTGTCCCTCTGACGTCCTCGGGGGGCGCCGGACAGGGCGCCGGTCACCCGCACGCGTGACCGGGTGCGAACCGCGCTGTGGGAGGATCGGGCCATGCGTGGCAGCATCCTGGCCGGCGGGTCCGGCACCCGGTTGCACCCCATCACCAGGGCGACCTCGAAGCAGCTGGTCCCGATCTACGACAAGCCGATGGTCTACTACCCGCTCTCGACGCTGATGTTCGCCGGCATCAGGGATGTGCTCGTGATCACGACCCCGCACGAGTCGGAGGCGTTCCAGCGCCTGCTGGGGGATGGCTCGCAGTTCGGGATCAGCATCAGCTATGCCACCCAGCCCGAGCCGAAGGGTCTGGCGCAGGCGTTCACCATCGGCGCAGATTTCGCCCGCGGTGAGAAGTGCGCCCTTGTCCTGGGCGACAACATCTTCTACGGGCCGGGTCTGGGGCGACAGCTCTCCCGGTTCGGCGACATCGAGGGCGCCGCCGTGTTCGGCTACTGGGTGGCCGACCCGACGGCCTACGGCGTCGTCGAGTTCGATGACACGGGAAAGGCGATCTCGATCGAGGAGAAGCCCGCGCACCCGAAGTCGAACTACGCCGTGCCGGGGTTGTACTTCTACGACGAGCAGGTCACCGAGATCGCGGCCAGCCTGCAGCCGTCGGCCCGCGGCGAGTACGAGATCACCGACGTCAACCGGGTCTACCTCGACCAGGGGACCCTGCAGGTCGAGGTCGTCCCGCGCGGGACGGCCTGGCTCGACACGGGAACGTTCGACTCACTCAACGACGCGTCCAACTTCGTGCGTACCATCCAGGCCCGTCAGGGCCTCCAGGTCGGCTGCCCCGAAGAGGTGGCGTGGCGCCAAGGCTTCCTGACCGATGACGAGTTGCGTGCCCGGGCAGAGCCCCTCGTGAAGTCCGGTTACGGCGACTACCTGCTGAACCTTCTGGCTCAGGAGAGGTAGGCGCGCAGGGCCTCGTCGGCGTCGGGTGGCGTGAACCCGGTGGTCTGGATCTTGGTGAGGTCGAGGGTGCTGTGCCGGGGGCGTGGTGACATGACCTTGCCGGCTGCGAAGTCTGCAGTCGTTTGGCGGGAGACCGTTTCGGGGTCGGCTCCGACGAGGGTGAACACCTCGCGCGCGATGTCGAACCACGACCGGGTGGGCCCTGAGTTGGTCAGGTTGTAGATCCCCGGCGCGGGCCGTGCCTGGAGCAGGTGCTGGATGCCGTCGGCCAGAGTGGTCGTGAAGGTGAGCCGGCCGTACTGGTCGTCGACCACCGATGGTTCGATGCCGCGGCGGGCGAGGTCGGCCATGGTGCGGACGAAGTTCCTGCCCTCGCCGATGACCCAGCTGGTGCGCACGATGTAGTGGTCGGGCAGGGTCTGCACGAGGGCGTCGGCGGTGGCCTTGGTGACCCCGTACACGCCCAGGGGCGCGACGGGTTCGTCCTCGGTGTGCACCTCGGTCTGGCCGTCGAAGACGTAGTCGCTGGAGACATGCACGAGGGTGATGCGGTGTTCGCGGCACACGCCGACCAGGTGTGCGACGGCGTCGACATTGCCCGACCAGGCGCCGCGGCGTCCTTCGTCGGTCTCGGCGGCGTCGACGGCCGTCCACGCGGCGGCGTTGATGATGGTGCCGACGCCCGACCAGGGGAACGCCCGCACGGCGTCGCGGTCGGTGAGGTCGAGCCGGCTGCGGTCGAGGGCCTCGGCGTCCGGGAAGACCTCCTGCAGGGCGCGTCCGAGCTGTCCGCCGGCACCCACGATCACGGTGCGTCGCGGCGCCATCGGGACCACGTGGGCCAGGCGGGGGTGCGCCAGGTCGGCGTCGCTGATGATGGCCTCCGACAAGGGGATGGGCCACTCGATCGCGGCGGTCTCGTCGGCCAGGTTCACATACGTGTAGGACGCCCGGGCCTCGGGTGACCAGTGGTCGTTGACCAGGTAGGAGTAGGTGGTGTTCGCCTCCAGTGCCTGGTAGCCGTTGGCCACCCCGCGTGGCACGAAGACCGCCTTGTCGGTGCCCATCTCGAGGGTGAAGGGGACGCCGAAGGTGTCGCCGGGGCGCAGGTCGACCCACGCGCCGAGGATCCGTCCGGAAGCGAGCGAGACGAGCTTGTCCCACGGTTCGGCGTGCAGCCCGCGGGTGACGCCGGCCTCGGAATTGTAGGACATGTTGTTCTGGACGGGGCCGAAGTCCGGCAGGCCGAGGGCGACCATCTTCTCCCGCTGCCAGTTCTCCTTGAACCAACCGCGCGAGTCCCCGTGGAGGGGGAGCTCGAGGACCAGCAGCCCCGGGATCGGGGTGGTGTGGACGGCGAGCCCGTCGGCTGAGCCTGTCGAAGCCATCACTGGCCCGTCTTCGCGTACTTGGCCTCGGTGGCCTCCTTCATGGGACGCCACCAGGCCTCGTTGGTGCGGTACCAGTCGATGGTGGCGGCCAGGCCGTCCTCGAACGCGGTGTAGCGGGGCTTCCAGCCGAGTTCGGTGCGCAGCTTGGTGGAGTCGATGGCGTAGCGCAGGTCGTGGCCGGGGCGGTCGTTGACGTGCTCGTAGGCGTCGGTGGGGTGCCCCATCAGGCGCAGGATCATCTCCACGACCGACTTGTTGTTCATCTCGCCGTCGGCACCGATCAGGTAGGTCTCCCCGATCCGGCCGGAGTCGATGATCTGCAGCACGGCGCTGTTGTGGTCGTCCACGTGGATCCAGTCGCGGACGTTGAGGCCGGCCCCGTACAGCTTGGGGTGGACGCCGTCGATCAGGTTGGTGATCTGGCGGGGGATGAACTTCTCCACGTGCTGGCGCGGCCCGTAGTTGTTGGAGCAGTTGCTGATCGTCGCCCGGACGCCGAACGAGCGCACCCAGGCGCGCACCAGCAGGTCGGAGCCGGCCTTGGTGGAGGAGTACGGCGAGGACGGGTTGTAGGGCGTCGTCTCGTGGAACCGCTCGGGGTCGTCGAGCTCGAGGTCGCCGTACACCTCGTCGGTGGAGATGTGGTGGAACCGTGCGTCGTGCTTGCGGACGGCCTCCAGCAGCGTGAACGTGCCGACCAGGTTCGTGTCGATGAACGGACTGGGGTCGTTGAGGGAGTTGTCGTTGTGGGACTCGGCGGCGAAGTGGACGACGACGTCGGACCTGGCGACCAGCCTGTCGACGAGGTCGGCATCGCAGATGTCGCCGACGACCAGGTCGACGCGGTCGGTGGGCAGCCCATCGAGGGACTCACGCCGCCCCGCGTAGGTGAGCTTGTCCAGCACCGTCGCGGTGTGGTCGGTGTCGTTGACGAGGGTCCGCACGAAGTTGCTGCCGATGAAGCCGGCGCCGCCGGTCACGAGGTAATGAGCCACGAGGTCAGCCTAGAGGACCCCGCGGCGCCCCGATGCGACACAATGACCGCATGCGTGGAATCATCCTGGCCGGCGGCTCTGGTACCCGGCTGCACCCCATCACCCAGGCGACCAGCAAGCAGCTCGTCCCGGTCTACGACAAGCCGATGATCTACTACCCGCTGTCGACGTTGATGTTCGCGGGGATCTCCGACGTGCTCGTGATCACCACCCCGCACGAGGCGGACGCCTTCCAGCGCCTGCTGCGGGACGGCTCGCAGTTCGGCATCTCGATCTCGTACGCCACCCAGCCCGAGCCCAAGGGGCTCGCACAGGCGTTCACGATCGGCGCCGACTTCGCCCGCGGCGAGAAGTGCGCGCTGGTGCTGGGGGACAACATCTTCTACGGCCCCGGCCTGGGCCGGCAGCTGCGCGGCTTCAGCGAGGTGGACGGCGCGGCCGTGTTCGCCTACTGGGTGTCGGATCCGACCGCCTACGGCGTGGTGGAGTTCGACGAGAACAACAGGGCCACCTCGATCGAGGAGAAGCCGGCCCAGCCGAAGTCGAACTACGCTGTGCCCGGGCTGTACTTCTACGACGAGCAGGTCACCGACATCGCCGCCGACCTGAAGCCGTCGGCACGCGGGGAGTACGAGATCACCGACGTGAACCGCGTCTACCTGGAGCAGGGCACGTTGCAGGTCGGCGTCCTGACCCGTGGCACGGCGTGGCTGGACACGGGGACGTTCGACTCCCTGAACGACGCCAGCAACTTCGTCCGGACGATCCAGGCCCGGCAGGGCCTCCAGGTGGGCTGCCCGGAGGAAGTGGCCTGGCGCATGGGCTTCCTCACCGACGACGAGTTGCGCGAGCGCGCGACCAAGCTGGTGAAGTCCGGCTACGGCTCCTACCTGCTCGGCCTGCTCGAGGCGGGACGAGTCGGCTGACGCGCCTCCCCGCGCCGCGCGTTGACCGCGGGTGAGCCGGTCAGCGCGTGCGCGGGGTGATCGTCATCTGGACGGCCTCCACACGCTTGGACTGGCCGCTCGTCCCAGCCAAGGCCCCGTCGGCGACCCAGTTCTGCCAGCCCACGTCCTGGACGTGGGCGCGGTAGCGCACCGTGTGCGTGGTGGCGGCGGTGCCCTTCAGGCGCACCTCGAGGGCCTCGAGGCGGAGACCACGGCCCAACGTGCCGATGTCCGTGCCCGACCCCTGCCACGGCTGCCAGCCCACGTCCTGCACGTGGCCGCGCCACTCGACGAGGTCGGCCGGGACACCGCTGGGAAGGTGCAGGGACAGCGCCTCCAGACGCAGGCTCTGCCCCGTCGTGCCCGCCGTACCGCCGCTGGTGACCGGCGGCAGCCAACCCCGGTTCTGCACGTGCGCGGCGTACGTGATCGCGACGGTCTTCGGGACGAGTTCCACCTCCACGGCCTCGATGGCGCGCGCCTGCCCGGTCGTCCCGGCCGTGGCGCCGTTGAGCCGGTAGGGCTGCCACCCGATGCCCGACACATGGGCTCGGTAGCGGATGTCGTAGAGGGCGGCGAGTTGTCCGGTCAGCTTGAACTCGATGGCTTCCAGGCGTCGATTGAACCCGGTGCTGCCGACCACTCCACCGGAGGTGACCCACGGCTGCCAGCCGACGTCCTGCACGTGGCCACGGGCGGTGAGGCCCTTGGTGAAGTAGTCGACCCACAAGCGGAGGGCCTCCAGCCGCAGGGACTGGCCGGTCGTGCCGGCCATCGCACCGTCGGCCACGGCTCGCTGCCACCCGGTGCCCTGGACATGCCCGGCGTAGATCACGAGCCCAAGCGGGGTGGGGGTCGGGGAGGGGACGATGGGCGCCTGGGTCGACCCTGTCATGGCAGCCGGGAACCACGACTTCATGGTGGTGAAGAAGTTGCGGTTGCCGTACGCCGAGCAGTACCCGCCCTCGCCCACCACGGCGCTGAGTGCCGCGGCGTCCGCCGTGAAGGGCGTGTAGTTGTACAGGCCTGCCGTGGCCTGGTTGGCGACGTAGACGGAGGCGCGTCCACAACGGGTGTCGGGGTTGTAGAGGATCTGGTTCGTGGTCCTGGCCTTCACGTTGAACCGCTCCGGGTACTTGGCGTACCTCTGGAACCGCTCGCCCGCGCCGTAGACCTGGAGGACGAAGGTGGCCTGGGCCGGGTCGCAGGGCTGGAAGTCGGGGCAGCCGGCACCGGTCGCCCTGGCGTACGCGGTCGCGGTCAACTGGCCCCCCGAGGCGGTCACCAGGCCGGACTCCTTCTGCAGGAGCGCGATCAGGACCTGGGGGTTGATGCGGCAGGCCCGGGCGACCGCCCCGATGATGCCGGCGGCCGAGTTGTTGCTGACGGCCGGCAGGGCTGCGCAGTACTCGGTGAGCGGGGTCGCGGGGGTGTCGACCCGGTAGTCCTTCAGGCACGGCATGGGCCCGGCGACACACGAGGCCCCCTTGCTGGCCAGGAAGTCCCTGATGGCGGAGTCCGACATCGTGCCGGAGTTGAAGAAGCTGGCATCGCTGATGAGGTTGCCCGGGTCGTACCCGTCCATCACGCCGGCCGCCTGTGCGGGCGTCGCGAGCCCGGCGCCCAGGGCGGCCACAGTGACGAGCAGGCAAAGCAGCGCCTGGGCCCAACGGCGCACCATGACGGCCTCCGATCGTGATGTGCCGTCAGGGTACTGGGTCCGTCGGGCCTCGTCACCCAGGCCCGGCCGGTGTCTCAGGCGTCCTTCTTGGCGCGGCTGCGCGCCTTGGCGCGCTCGTGGCCGACCAGGATCGTCTTGCGCATCCGGACCGCCGAGGGGGTCACCTCGAGGCACTCGTCGCCGCGGCAGAACTCGAGGGCCTGCTCGAGGCTGTGCACGCGCGGGGGCACGAGGCGCTCCAGCTCCTCACCGGTGGAGGAGCGCACGTTGGTGAGCTTCTTCTCCTTGGTGGGGTTGACGTCCATGTCCTCGTTGCGGGGGTTCTCGCCGACGATCATGCCCTCGTAGACCTCCTCACCCGGGGCGACGAACATGATGCCGCGCTCCTGCAGGTTGAACAGGGCGTAGGAGGTGACCGCGCCCGTCCGGTCGGCGACCAGCGACCCCGTGGAGCGGGTCGTGATCTCGCCGGCCCACGGCTCGTAGCCCTCGAACACGTGGTGCATGATGCCCGTGCCGCGGGTCTGGGTGAGGAACTCGGTGCGGAAGCCGATCAGGCCGCGGGCCGGGATGGTGAACTCCAACCGCACCCAGCCGGTGCCGTGGTTGATCATCTGCTCCATGCGGCCCTTGCGGGTGCCCATCAGCTGGGTGACGGTGCCCAGGTGCTCCTCGGGCACGTCGACGGTGAGGCGCTCGACGGGCTCGTGCACCTTGCCGTCGATGGTGCGGGTGAGCACCTCGGGCTTGCCGACGGTGAGCTCGAAGCCCTCGCGCCGCATCATCTCGACCAGCACGGCCAGCTGCAGCTCGCCGCGGCCCTGCACCTCCCAGGTGTCGGGGCGCTCGGTGTTGTTCACCTTGATCGACACGTTGCCGATGAGCTCGGCGTCCAGGCGTGCCTTGACCAGGCGGGCGGTGAGCTTCTTGCCCGACTTGCCGGCCAGCGGCGAGGTGTTGATGCCGATCGTCATCGAGATCGACGGCTCGTCGACGTGGATGAGCGGCAGCGGCTTCGGGTCGGCCGGGTCGGACAGCGTCTCGCCGATGTTGATCTCGGGGATGCCCGCGATCGCGACGATGTCGCCGGGGCCCGCCGAGTCGGCCGGGACGCGCTCGAGCGCGTTGGTCATCAGCAGCTCGGACAGCTTCACGTTCTGCACCGAGCCGTCGCGGCGGATCCACGCGACCTGCTGGCCGCGCTTGATCTCGCCCTCGATGATGCGGCACAGCGCCAGGCGTCCCAGGTAGGGCGAGGAGTCGAGGTTGGTGACGTGGGCCTGCAGCGGCGCGCCCTCGGTGTAGGTCGGCGCCGGGATCGTCTCCATGATGACCTCGAACAGCGCCTCGAGGTTCTCCTCCTCGGGCATGGTGGCGTCGGCGGGCTGCGTCCGGGACGCCCGCCCGGCCTTCGCCGCCGCGTACACGATCGGGAAGTCGAGCAGGTCGGCCTGGTCGTCGTCCACGAGGTCCATGAACAGGGCGTACACCTCGTCGACGACCTCGCTGATGCGCGCGTCGGAGCGGTCGACCTTGTTGATGACGACGATGATCGGCAGCTTCTTGGCCAGCGCCTTGCGCAGCACGAAGCGGGTCTGGGGCAGCGGGCCCTCCGAGGCGTCCACCAGCAGGACGACGCCGTCGACCATCTCCAGGCCGCGCTCGACCTCGCCGCCGAAGTCGGCGTGGCCGGGGGTGTCGATGATGTTGATGGTCACCTGCTCGCCGTTGGCCATGGTGTGCTCGACGGCGGTGTTCTTCGCGAGGATGGTGATGCCCTTCTCGCGCTCGAGATCCATCGAGTCCATGACGCGGTTCTCCACGTCCTGGTTCTCGCGGAACGCGCCGGACTGCCACAGCATGGCGTCCACCAGCGTGGTCTTGCCGTGATCGACGTGGGCGATGATGGCGACGTTGCGCAGGTCGGCGCGTGTGGGCATGCAGATCTCCGAGACCTTCGGTGGATTGACGCTCGATTCTACGCGCCGGGACGCCTCGAGCGTTAATGCCCCCTTGCCACACCCCTGGGGTGAGACGGCGCCGCGCCCGCGGCGTCCACGTTCGGGCGCCGCGGGCGCGGCCCTGATCGGGGGTCAGTGGTTCTCGCCCAGGGCCTTCTTCAGGTCGTGGGGGAGCTCCACGCCGGTCTGGACGCGCGAGTGATGCCCGGACCACACGAAGTAGATCACCAGGCCGATCGCGAGCCACACCAGGAACCGGATCCACGTCTCCACCGACAGGTTCAGCATCAGGTACAGGCAGATCGCCGCCGAGATGATCGGCAGCACCGGGGAGAAGGGGACCTTGAAGGAGCGCGGCAGGTCGGGACGCTTCTTCCGCAGCACCGGGATGCCGATCGACACCAGCACGAACGCGCTCAGCGTGCCGATGTTGACCATCTCCTCCAGCATGCCGACCGGGGTCAGGCCGGCGATCAGCGCGCACACGACGGTGACGATGGCGGTGATGCGCGCCGGCGTCCGGTGCACCGGGTGCACCTTGGCCAGGCTCATCGGCAGCAGGTTGTCGCGCGACATCGCGAAGATGATGCGGGTCGCGCCGACCAGCAGCGTCAGCACCACGGTGGTGAGGCCGGCGACGGCGCCCGCGGAGATCAGCGTGGCCATCCAGCCCTGCCCGTGGAAAACGAACGCGTTGGCGAGCGCGGCTGCCGGGTCGAGGTCGCGGTAGGAGACCATGCCGGTCACGACCAGCGCCACGGCGCAGTACAGGACGGTGCAGATCACCAGCGTGGCGATGATGCCGATCGGCAGGTCGCGCTGCGGACGCTTGGTCTCCTCGGCGGTCGTGGCGACCACGTCGAAGCCGATGTAGGCGAAGAACACCAGCGAGGCGCCGGCGATGACGCCGCCCCAGCCGAACGCCATGGGAGCCGCGCCGCCGAGGGCCTGCAGCAGCGGCTGCGTCCAGCCGGTGACGGCCTCGGTGGCCTGCGGTTCGGGCACGAAGGGGGTGTAGTTGGCCGGGTTGATGAACTGCAGGCCGGCCACGATGACGAACAGGACGATGAAGAGCTTCAGGGCGACCAGCACCATGTTGACCCGCATCGACTCCTTGATGCCGAACCCGACGAGCACGCCGAGCACGCAGACCAGCAGCACGGCCGGGAGGTCGACGACGCCGCCGTAGGCGACCTGTTCGGGAATGATGATCCCGAAGTTTTCAAGGAATACGCCCAGGTAGGCGCTCCATCCTTGCGCCACGACGGACGCTCCAAGGAACATTTCCAGGATTAGGTCCCACCCGATGATCCAGGCGAAGAATTCGCCCAGCGAGGCGTAGCTGAAGGTGTAGGCCGAGCCCGACACCGGCACCGACGCCGCGAACTCGGCGTAGCACATCGCCGCCAGGCCGCAGCAGATCGCCGCCAGCACGAAGCTGAGCACGATCGCCGGGCCGGTCATGGTGTGCGCGACGCGCCCGGTCAGCGTGAAGATGCCGGCGCCGATCACCACGCCGACGCCGAACACCGTCAGGTCGAGGGCGCTGAGGGACTTCTTGAGCTGGTACTCCGGCTCGTCGGTGTCGGCGATGGATTGTTCGACACTCTTGGTGCGCAGTAGGTCCATGATGACGCTTCCTGATCGAACTGCAGGGGGATTGCGGGTACCGGGAAGAACTACTCCGGTCCACCCTCCCCGCGAAGCGGATTCCATTTCTGCGAGAACGTCTGCCGACTCCGGGGAGGGGCGTGGGGGTGCCCCGTGACGCTAGGGTCGATCGCGCCACAGTGAGGAGCCACCATGAATGCCAGCCAGGGTCGCAGGAGCGTCAGCGTCTGCATGGCCACCTACCGCGGGGCGGAGTTCGTCACCGAGCAGCTCGACTCGATCCTGGCCCAGCTGGGCGACGGCGACGAGGTCGTGGTCGTGGACGACGCCTCGCCCGATGACACGGTCGCCGTGGTGCGCGCGATCGCCGAGCGCGATCCCCGCGTCCGGCTTTTCCCCCGCGCGCAGAACCGCGGCTACGTCCGCACCTTCGAGGAGGCGCTCGGCCGCGCCACCGGCGACGTGCTGCTGCTCGCGGATCAGGACGACGTGTGGCTGCCCGGCCGCGTGGACGCCATGGCGGCTGCCCTGGAGGACGTCGACGTGGTGGCGACGAACCTCACCACCCTCGGCGGCCCCGACGCCATCCAAGGGCCCTACGGGCAGCCCGACTGGTCGCTGCGGCCGTCCGACTCCCGGCATCACCTGCGCAACATCGTCGGCGTCCTGGCGGGGAACCGCCCCTACTACGGCTGCGCGATGGGCGTGCGCCGCAGTGCCCTGCCCGGCGTGCTGCCGTTCCCGTCGTGGCTCAACGAATCTCACGACCTGTGGCTCGGGCTGTACGGCAACGTCTTCGGCTGCATCGCCCACCTGGCCGACCGAACGGTCGCACGCCGCCTGCACGGCTCCAATCAGACGCCGAACAAGCCGCGCGCGCTGCCCCAGGTGCTGCGCAGCCGCCTCATGCTGCTGCGTTGCGTGGCGGTGCTGGCGGGACGCCGTCGCGGCGGTGCCCGGAGGCGAGGAGAAGCCCCCCGCTCATGAGCGCGGCCCCCACCAGGGGCCCGGCCAGGAGCGCGAGAAGCGTGCGCGTCTCCATGCCGAACGGCGTGAGGAGGCAGGCCAGCGACGTCACGACCGCCACGATCCACCCGCCCAGGAACCAGGCGTGCCGGTCGGACGCCTGACACAGCGCGCCGATGAGCGTCAGGAGCGCCAGCGCGGCGGCGGCGAGGGTGAGGCCGGCCAGCAGCATGCCGCCGATCTCGTAGGTGAACAGCACCTTCATCAACCAGGGCCCGATCAGCCACGCGGCCAGGGCGCCGAGCGCGCCCACTCCGAGCTGCAGCATGGCCAGCTGCAGCAGCAGGACGCCGCGGTGACGGGTCGTGTGCACGAACTGGGTGATCGCCATCGACTGGAAGGCCCCGAGCGGGATGAGCAGCGGCGCGCGGGTCAGCGAGATGGCCAGCAGCAGGGGGGCGCTCTCGGCGTACTCCGGGCGGGGCGTCGTGGCGGCCAGCAGCAGCGGGAACCCGACGGTGAGGAGGGCGCTGGCCCCCTGCGCGCCGACCGCTGAGAAGAGCCGCGGTGCGAGCTCACGCGGGCGGCGGTCCGTGCGGGCCGCCAGCGCGCGGCGTCCGGGCGCCGTCAGCGCCAGGATCGTCCAGGCGAACGCCGCCCCGGCGATAGCTCCCGCGAAGCCCGCCACGGTCGCCCCCACCAGCGCCACGACGCCCACCAGGCACAGCTTGAGAATCGCCTCGAGCAGCAGCAGGCGCGCCAGGCCGGGCCAGTCACTGGTGCCCGAGAATCCCCCGGACATGGCCGAATGGCAGGCGAAGCCGACGATGCCGAGGCACAGGAAGCCCGCGGCGAGCAGGTCGGCGCTGCCCAGCAGCAGGGGAGCCCACCACAGCGCCGTCAGGGCCAGGACGCCGCCCGCCGCGAGTCCGACGGTGGCGCCGACCTTCAGCACGGAGGGCCCCTCGGGGGCCCCGGATGCGCTGGCCACCGAACGCGTCAGCTCGGTCGACAGCCCGGTCAGCAGGCCCGTGGCGAGTTGGAAGGCGGCGAGCCACGTCAGCAGTTCGGTGTTCGCAGCCGTGGGGAGCGTCCGAGAGGCGATCAGCAGGACGACGTAGACGGCGATCGCGGAGATCAGGGAGCCGAGGCCGACGCCGGTCACGCCCCGCCCGGTGGGTTTGTCGGGCCGCGCGGCTGGCTGCTGCGGCTCCATTCGCCCTCCCTCTGCGTCGCCCGAGGCCGGGCGCTGCGGCGCGATCGATGGTAGCAGCGCCACGCGCGCCGCTTCGGGGCCGGGTCAGCGCCCGAAGGCGTGGCGGGCGAGCGCGCGCACGGCGTCCGGACGACGCTCCGCCACCGCTCGCGGCAGGATGGTCGCGGCGTGCAGCCGCGAGGTGGCGTGCAGCCTGGCCGCGCGCGCGGCACCCGTCCATCCGAGCGCGCTCATGCGGGACGCGATCTCGTCGAAGAACTGCCGCTCGCCCGCGAAGCGCGTTCCGTCCAGCAGCGCGGTGCTCGACTCGGACGCCGCGTGCCGCCGGTACTCGAACGTGACCTCGGGCCACACCAGCAGGGACGCCCCGCGCTCGATGAGGCTGAGGATGAGCTCGAGGTCGAGGATGATCGAGTACTCGTCGCGGAAATCCACCGACTGGATGGCTGCGGTCCGGAACACCAGCGAGGGCCAGTACAGCCAGTCGCCGTGCAGCAGCGACGTGGCCACCTCCTCGCCGGCGAGCACGTGGGGGTGCTTGGGTGAGGGTGCCAGCAGCCGCTGTTTCACGGCGTCGGCCAAGCCTCCCGCCGGTTCACCGTCGGAGCCGATGACGCGGACGCCGGGCTGGATGATCGTGGCGCACGGGAAGGCGTCGCTCGCGCGCAGCACCGACTCCACGAAGGTCGGCAGCAGCCGGTCGTCCGACCCGAGCACCATCAGCAGCGGCGCCTCGGCCAGGCGGACGCTGGTGCGGAAGTTGGAGATCAGCCCCTCGTTGGACTCCTTGCGGTGGTACTGGATCCGAGGATCGCCCAGCTCCGCGAGCCAGGGGCCCAGCCACGGGTCGGGGTAGGCGTCATCGCTGACGAGCAGGCGCCACGCGTCCGACGTCTGCGCCAGCACGCTTCGCACGGTCTGTCGCATGTACTCGGGGTCCCCCCAGTACGGCACGACGATGTCGAGGCGGGGGCCGGACGCGGCCGTTCGGCTCGCATCGTCGGCTCGCTGGGCGTCGGTGGGGCCTGGGCGCATGGGCGTCTCTCCGATCTGCGGCGTGTGGGCGTGCTCGTGTTCCGTGACGAAGGTACCCCGTGTCGGGGCGCCTCGCCCCTCAGTCGGAGGACCGCTTGAGCTGGATGGTGTCGGTGATCTTGGGCTGGCCGGCCGAGCCCTGCTGGAAGTACTCCAAGCTCAGGGTGCGCGGGGTCGCTTCGATGCGCATGCCGCCGGTGCCCTCGAGGCACAGCCGACTGCCCTCACGGCGCTCGGCGGGGCATTCGCGGAAGTTCGCCGTCCCGCCGAGGCCGGCCGTGACGTAGTGCATCCCGTCCACGACGATGTCCTCGTAGATGTGCTGGTGGCCGGAGATGATGATGTCGGCGCCCCAGGCCTTGTAGTCGAACCCCGCGTCCGGACGCATCGCCCGGTTCGGCTCGTGGATGCCCGAGGTGTAGGCCGGCTTGTGGAACAGCACGATGTTCCAGTTGTCCGGATGGGCGGCCTTCTGGGCGGGCAGCGTCTCCGACAGCCAGACCCTCTGCGCCTCGAGTTCCTCGGCGGTGGACTCGCTGTTGAGGCTGTAGATCGTCGTGAGGCCGATGGTCTCGGTGTACCAGCGCTGCTGCGGGTCGGCGTCGGTGCTCAGGTAGGGGAACGCGCTGCGGTACGCCTCGAGCCCCGCGCCGGGGTCGGAGTAGTCATGGTTGCCCAGCGTCGGGAAGAAGAGCGGGTCGCCCTTGCCGTCCGCGCCCTTGTCGTAGTACTTCCACACCGTGTCGCTGTACGGCGGGCACCCTTCGTTCTGCGTGTTGTCGCCGGTGGTGACGATGGCGTCGACGTCCCATGCCTTCACCTGGTCGGCCACCCACTGCTCGCCCTCGTCGCAGGTGCCGAAGTCAGTGATGAGAGCCAGCCGCGTGCGCGGCGTGGTGGCGGTCTGCGGCTGCGCGGTGGCGGTCGTATCGGGGCCGCCGGGGGTGGATGTCGGAACGGTCACGGGGGTGCAGCCGGACGCGATCAGCGCCGTGGACAGCAGCGCAGCCGCGCCGAGGGCAGCACGTCGGCTCGTCGCCTTCATCGTGTCACCAGCTTTCGTCTTCGGGGGAGGGGCCGGTCGCGCCGGGGATGGCGCAGGGCCCAGGCCCGGAGGCCTGGGCTCTGCGGAGGGACGGGGACTAGCCCGCCTTGCGAACAGCCTGGAACTGCACCTGCTCGATCTGGAGCGACTGACCGGTGGTGCCGGCCGTCTGACCGTTGCTCACCCAGGCCTGCCAGCCCTTGCCCTTGACGTAGGCGCGGTAGCGGATGTCGAACTTCGTCGCCAGGTCACCGTTGAGCTTGACCTCGAACGCCTCCACGCGGAGCGAACGGCCCTCGGTGCCGATGTAGCGGCCGCTGGCGGCCTCGATCCAGGGCTGCCAACCGACCTCCTGGACGTGGGCGCGGTAGGTGAGGTTGCCCGTCACCTGGGGGCTCGCGACCTTCAGCTTGATGGCTTCGAGGCGCTTACCCACCTGCCCCAGCGTGGCGCCGTTCTCGTAGACCTGCGTCCAGCCGAAGTCCTGCACGTTGCCGTTGTAGGAAGCGCGCACCGTCAAGTTCTGCGTCGGCGTCGGCGTGGGGGTCGGCGTCGGCGTCGGCGTGGCCGTCGGGGTGGCGGTCGGCGTCGGCGTCGGCGTGGCGCTCGGCGTCGCGGTGGGAGTCGCCGTCGGCGTCGCCGTGGGGGTCGGCGTCGGCGTGGCCGTGGGGGTCGGCGTGGGCGTCGGCTCCGGCGGGAGCGCCGGGAACGTCACGGCGGCCTTCGAGAGCAGCCTGATCTGGATCGCTTCGATCCGCTTGCCCTGGCCCTCGGTGCCGGCCATCTCGGAGTTGACCTTCCAGCCCTGCCAGCCGATGTCCTGGATGTGGACGCGGTAGGAGATGTCGTACTGGTTGGCCAGCGAACCGGTCAGGCGGTAGGCGACCGCCTCGAGGCGCTTGTCCTGGCCGGTGGTGCCGAGCGTCGCGGCCTGGCCCCAGCTCGTCCAGCCGATCTCCTGGATGTGGGCGATGCCCTGGATGGAGTCGATGGCGCTGGTGCCGGGGGTCGCGAGCAGGATGGACTCGAGCCGCTTGTCCTGGCCGACGGTGCCGGCGACCTGGCCGGTGTTGACCTTGGGCTGCCAGCCGACGAGCTGCACGTGGCCGCGGTAGCGCAGACGCGGCGTGGGCGTGTGCTCCTTGGCCAGCATGGTGATGCGCGTCTTCATCCAGTCGCGCAGGTAGGCGACCTCACCGGCGTAGGTGGTGCTGTAGTTCTTGCCCCAGCCGGGGATCAGCAGCGTCGGGCCGCCGAGGATCTTCCACTTGTTGAAGTTGTTGGCCGCGGAGGTCTTCAGCTGGCCCTCCCAGCGGGTGATCTTCGCCGGGATCAGGACGGCCTCGGCGCGGATGCTCTGGTTCCACAGGGTCTGCGCGCGGTCGAGGAACTCCTCGGTGCGGAACAGGTCGTGGTACCAGCCGTTGCCCTGCTGGCGCAGGATGCTGATGCTCTTGGCGTAGTCGGTGTTGGGGTTCGAGCCGAGGTGCGGCGCGCGGTCGTAGTTGCCCAGGCCGCTGTCGAAGTCCCACACGGGGCCGGCGAACAGCTTGCTGGAGGGCCCGTCCTTGTAGAAGTAGATGCTCGACTGCGAGAGCTCGGGGTTCGCCGTGAGTTCGTAGACGAAGTAGTACTTGATGAACGAGTCCACGTCGATGAGCGCGCTCAGCGCGGCCCAGTCGACCTTGGCGGCGGCCAGCAGCTGGTCGACGCGGTTCAGCGTGTTCTTGATGTCGTCCCAGCCGGCCTGCGTGGCGGCGGGCAGCGGGCCCTCGTCGAGGTCGGGGACGTCGGACTTGGCTTCCTTCAGCACGAACAGCGACTTGCTGGTGCCGGTGCGGAAGTAGTAGTCCTCAGCGGTGCCGTAGTTGTTGTCGAGCTCCACCATGACGCCCTGCTCATGCTTCAGGTCGACGCGGTTCTTCTTGACCTCGGTCTTCTCGCTGATCTGGTAGTTGCCCATGTACTGGCCGTTGACGCGCAGGTCCACCCAGCGGGACTCCGGCGAGTAGGCCAGGCCGATCTTCTCGGCGAACTCGAAGGCCACCTTGTTGCGCATCAGGGACGCGTCGGCGGCGTTGGCGAGCAGCACCCACGTCTTGGAGCTGGCCATGCCGAGCACCGAGGTGTTGTCGGCGAACTTGATCTGGTACGGCTTCTTGGGAAGGTTCCAGGTGAAGTTGCCGCGGCCCTTGATCTCACCGGCGACGGGGGCCTCGATGCTGTGGGCGCCGGAGGGATCCTCCAGCGTCATGGTCGTGGCGACCTTGTTGTCCTTGGACGCGTGCACGTAGTTGAGCGAGTTGTGCGACGCGTCGGGATCGGCCAACGTGATGTTCAGTGTCGGGAGGTCGGCGCTCTGCGGTGCCGCAGACGCCGGGAGGGTGCCGAGCCCGGCGACCGCGAGCGCGGCGGCGACCAGGATGGCCGCCGCGCGCCGGAGCCCGGCGAGGTGGCGAGTCGTGTGCATGTAAGGGGCCTTTCTCGGGTCCCACGGGGTCGGAGGACACCAATATCTGGCGAGGCTGCAACAACCCCGCGAGTGTCAAGATAGTGACACCCCCAGTAGGCCGCTGGCAAGGCGAGATACCCGCAACCTGATCGTCACCTCACCGCGACGTGGCGGTGACCGAACGCAATGCGGACGCTGTTATGCGTTCACTAGGGAGGATTCTCGTTTCTTCCCTACCCGCCACGGGTGGGGCTACGGCCTCAGAGTTGGCGCCCGCGGGCCAGGAGGTTGAGCAGATAGTCGCCGTATCCGGACTTCGTCAACGCCTCGGCCCGCTCGCGGAGTTCGTCGTCGGAGAGGAAACCCTGACGCCAGGCCACCTCCTCGGGGCATCCCACCTGCAGGCCCTGGCGCGCCTGCACCGTGCGCACGAAGTTGCTGGCGTCGTTGAGCGAGTCGAAGGTTCCGGTGTCCAGCCATGCGGTCCCGCGGGTCAGCACCTCGACCTGGAGTTCGCCGCGCTCGAGGTAGTGCCGATTCACGTCGGTGATCTCGTACTCACCCCGCGCCGACGGCTGGAGGCCGGCGGCGATGTCGACGACCTGCTCGTCGTAGAAGTAGAGCCCCGGCACCGCGTAGTTCGACTTCGGCGCGGTCGGCTTCTCCTCGATCGACAGCGCGCGGCGGTCCTCGTCGAACTCGACGACGCCGTAGGCGGTCGGGTCGGCCACCCAGTAGGCGAAGACCGCGGCCCCCTCCACGTCGGCGTGCTTGCTCAGCTGCCGGCCGAGCCCCGGCCCGTAGAAGATGTTGTCGCCCAACACCAGCGCGCACTTCTCGCCGCGCGCGAAATCGGCACCGATCGTGAAGGCCTGCGCCAGGCCCTTGGGCTCCGGCTGGGTGGCGTAGGAGATGTTGATGCCGAACTGCGAGCCGTCCTGCAGCAGCCGCTGGAACGGGGCCGCCTCGTGCGGCGTCGTGATGACCAGCACGTCACGGATCCCCGCGAACATCAGCGTGGACAGCGGGTAGTAGACCATCGGCTTGTCGTAGACCGGGACCAACTGCTTCGACGTCGCCTGGGTGATGGGGTGCAACCGCGTGCCGGACCCGCCGGCCAGGATGATTCCTCGCATGGCGTCCATCCTGTCGTGCCGCCCCCGGGGGGAGCAACGTGCGCGTCACCCGCAGTGGGCTTTCGATAGGCTGCCAGCCATGTCGCATTACCTGATCACCGGCGGTGCCGGCTTCATCGGCACGAACTTCGTCCGGCACCTGCTGGCCCACACCGATCACCGCGTCACCGTCCTCGACAAGCTCACGTACGCCGCGCGGCCCGACTCGATCGAGAGCCTGCCCGCCGACCGCGTGACGTTCGTCCACGGTGACATCTGCGACGCCGACCTGGTCGACCGCCTCGTCGCGGACGCCGATGTCGTGGTCCACTTCGCGGCCGAATCCCACAACGACAACTCGCTGAACGACCCCTCGCCGTTCGTGCAGACCAACGTCGTGGGCACGTTCACGATCCTGGAGGCGGTCCGCAAGCACGAAACCCGCCTGCACCACGTCTCGACCGATGAGGTCTACGGCGATCTGGAGCTGGACGACCCCGAGCGGTTTCACGAGACGACCCCGTACAACCCCTCCTCGCCGTACTCCTCGACCAAGGCGGGCTCCGATCTGCTGGTGCGCGCCTGGGTGCGCAGCTTCGGCGTCAGGGCCACCATCAGCAACTGCTCGAACAACTACGGTCCGTTCCAGCACATCGAGAAGTTCATCCCGCGACAGATCACCAACGTGATCGACGGCGTCCGGCCCAAGCTGTACGGCGCCGGCCTCAACGTCCGCGACTGGATCCACGTCGACGACCACAACGCCGCCGTGCTGCGCATCATCGAGGACGGCCGGCTGGGGGAGACCTATCTCATCGGCGCCGACGGCGAGCTGAACAACAAGACCGTCATCGAGACGATCCTGCGGCTCATGGGGCAGCCCGAGGACGCCTACGACCACGTCAACGACCGCCCCGGCCACGACATGCGCTACGCCATCGACGCCGGCCGGTTGCGCGACGAGCTGGGCTGGGCGCCCCGCTTCACCTCGTTCGAGGACGGCCTGGCCGACACCATCGCCTGGTACCGGGACAACGAGGCGTGGTGGCGTCCGATCAAGGCCGAGACCGAGGCCAAGTACGCCCGCACGGGTCAGTGATCCCCGCCCGCACCCAAGGAGCCCCCGCATGACCGGCGTGACCGTCGAGACCACCGCCATCCCCGGACTGCTGGTGCTGCGGCTTCCCCTGCACGGGGACGCTCGCGGCTGGTTCAAGGAGAACTGGCAGCGCGCCAAGATGACGGCGCTCGGGTTGCCCGACTTCGGGCCGGTGCAGAACAACATGTCCTACAACGAGGACGCCGGCGTGACGCGGGGCCTGCACGCCGAGCCCTGGGACAAGCTGATCGGGCTGGCCACGGGCCGCATCCTGGGTGCCTGGGTCGACCTGCGCGCCGGCGACAGCTTCGGTGCGAGCTTCTCCCTCGAACTGGGGCCCGAGACCGCCGTCTTCGTGCCCCGCGGCGTGGCCAACGGCTATCAGGCCCTCGAGCCGCGCACCACCTACTCCTACCTGGTCAACGATCACTGGAGCCCCGAGGCGCGGTCGTCCTACACCTACCTCAACCTCGCCGACGAGACGGTGGCCGTCCCCTGGCCCATCCCGCTCGCCGAGGCCACCATCTCCGACGCCGACCTGGCACACCCGCGCCTGGCCGACGTGCGCCCCATGCCCGAGCGGCGCACCGTGATCGTGGGCGCGGGCGGACAGCTAGGCCACGCGCTGCAGCGGGTGCTGCCCGAGGCCGACGCGCTCGGCATCGAGGCGCTCGACCTCACCGACGCCGACGCCGTGGCCGGCTACCCCTGGCAGGGCGTGGGCACCGTCATCAACGCCGCCGCCTGGACGGCCGTCGACGACGCCGAGACCCCCGACGGACGCCGCGGCGCCTGGGCGGTCAACGTCGGCGCGGTCGCCAACCTGGTCGCGGCCGCCCGCGAGCACCGCTTCACCCTGGTGCACGTGTCCAGCGACTACGTCTTCGACGGCCGCGAGGTCGAGCACACCGAGGAGGAGGCGTTCAGCCCGCTGGGGGTCTACGGCGCCTCGAAGGCGGCCGGCGACGCGCTGGTGTCGACGCTGCCGAGCCACTACGTGCTGCGCACGAGCTGGCTCATCGGGGAGGGGCGCAACTTCGTGCGCACCATGGCCTCCCTGGCCGAACGCGGGGTCGCCCCGGCCGTCGTGGACGACCAGTTCGGACGCCTCACGTTCACCGACACGCTCGCCGACGCGATCGTCCACCTGGTGCGCAGCGGCGCCCCGGCCGGCACCTACAACGTCACCAACGACGGCCCGACCCGCTCGTGGTACGAGATCGCCGGCCGCGTCTTCGAGCTGACCGGGCACGACAAGGGCGCGGTGTCGCCGCAGTCGACGGAGGACTTCGCCGCGGGCCGCACGGTGGCCCCCCGCCCGGTGCACAGCACGCTGAGCCTCGACAAGATCAAGGCCACCGGGTTCCTCCCGCGGGACGCCGACGAGGCGCTGCGCGGCTACCTCGCCGACGCCGCTCAGGCCTGAGGGGAGCGCCCCTCGGGCTCGGTCGGTTCGACGGCGGCCGGTTGGCGTTCGGCCGGTTCGACGGCGGCCGGCCCGCGTTCGGCCGGTTCGACGGCGACCGCCCCGCGTTCGGTGCGTTCCCACAGCATGGCGATCTCCTCGGCCAGGGTGCGGGTCTCGGCCTCGAGCTTCGAGACCGCCAGGGACAGGTGGAGCGAGACGCCGAGCAGCAGCACGATGGCGAGGAAGAACAACAGGTTCGAGGGCACCTGGACGCCGAGCCAATCGGCGAGGATGTTCAGGAACCCGGGCCACACCCCGATGACGACCACGGCCAGGCCGACCACGATCCACAGCACGGCGTACTTCTCGCGCAGGTGACCCGAGCGGAGCACCCGGAAGAGCGTCGCGAGGGTGATGGCGGCGACGATGACGAACACGACCGTGGTCATGCCTCGACCTCCTTCAGGCGCGGCGCGGGCGTGCGCCGGCGGGTGGCCGCGATGAGCAGCGCGAACGCGGCCCGACCCAGGTAGATGGTGGACTTCCACGGGTTCTTGCTGGGCACTCCACCCTGCCGCGGCCGCATCGCCACGGGCACCTGCGTCACGACCAGCCCCGCGCGGATCGCGGTCACGAGCGAATCGATCGTGTCCCCCAGATACTCGGCCGGGAAATGCTCGGTGTACTGCAGGATGGCGCGCCGGTTGGCGGCCCGGAACCCCGACGTCACGTCGTTGAGCTTGGTCTTGGCCGCCGAGGAGATCGTGGTCGCGAGCAGCGTCATCGCCCAGCGGCGCGGGCCCCGGGCCTGGTAGTCGCCCTCGCCGGCGAAGCGTGCGCCGATCGAGATGTCGGCGCGCTGGAGCCCCTCGAGCACGCGGGGGACGTCCACGGGGTTGTGCTGCCCGTCGGCGTCCACCTGGATCGCCTGGTCGTACCCACCGCGCCAGGCGTACTTGAAGCCGGCCCGCAGCGCCCCGCCCACGCCCAGGTTGTAGGGCAGCGACAGCACCGTGGCGCCGGCGCGGCGCGCGGTCTCGGCGGTGCTGTCGGTGGAGCCGTCATCGACCACGAGGAGGTCGATCCACGGCAGCGCGGTGCGGACCTCGGCCACCGTCTCGCCGATGACCTCCTCCTCGTTCCACGCCGGCATGATGATCAGCGTCCGGGGGTGGGGCCGTGTCGGCTCCGGGACAAGTTCGGATTGCACGCCTCGATCCTAACGGGCCGCCGCGCCCGCTCCGGGGAGGTCGAGCGGGCTAGCGGCAAGCGGTGATGCGGAACAGTGCGGCGTCCCCCTGCTCGGCCACCAGCTCGAAGCCGCGGGCGGTGTCGAGGGAGTCGAAGCCGGGCATCGGGTGGTGGGCTCCGTGCACCTCCCGGTCGCCGAAGTCGAGCGCGTACTGCACATCGAGTCGGTCCAGGGCGTCGCACGTCGCCGGGCTGGTGGCCGCGTCGTCGAGGGACTCGTTGACGATCTCGAGATCGGGCGAGGCCGTGTACAGGACGTGGGTCGTCGTCGTGTGGATGCCCTTGAGCGCCCACGCCATCGACGAGCCGTTCCAGGGATTGGTCGCGACGACGGCGTCGGCGGGCACCTGCTCGGCGGCCAGCGACAGGATCGCGTACTCGTCGGTCGTGACGAGGGGCGACTCGGGGGTCAGGGCGTACATCTGCGAGGCGTTGTCGACGGCCTCGTTCATGTAGGAGGCGCGCTGCGTCCCGGCCACGAGGATGCCCGGGACGAGCAGGGTGAGGGCCACGAGCGCCGCGGCCGGGGGGACCCGGACGCGGTCGCGGTGCCGGTCCAGGGCGTCCTGCGCGGCCAGGACCACGCGGTGCACGCCGACCGCCGCCAGGGGCAGGGCGACCATCGGCAGCGTCGCCGAGAATCGCCAGGGGTCGTTGTACCAGATGCCGACCAGGGCCGTCCGGAACGGCGTGGGGCCCGCCCCGGCGATCACGAGCCACAGCGCGACGATGATCCCCCAGGACGCCGCGAGCCAGCCGAGCCGCAGCCGGCGGACGCTCAGCAGGCCGATGAGGGCCACGAGGCTGAGCAGCCACGCGGCGCGCGACTGGTCGGGGGCGTTGAGGATCGCCTGGCCGAGCGCGGAGGGGATGGTGGTGATCGGCGGCCAGGTGGCGGCGGCCTCGTCGGGGCGGACGTACACCCACAGTTGCCGGATCACCACGCCGGTCACGAGCGCGGCCAGCAGAGCCAGGATCAGGGTGCGCGTGCTCGTCTCGCCGCGGCGGTGGCGCACGACGGTGCGCCACAGGGCCGCGACGATCATCGGGATGGCGATCGCGACGAGGGTCATCAGCGTGTTCGGGTGGGCGACGGCCAGGCCGGGGAGCGAGGCGACGAGGAAGCACCACGCCCGCCACGGCTCCAGGGCCTCACCGGTGCCCAGCCGGAAGCCCTGCACCACCAGGGCCATCAGAGCCGGCACGAGCGCCAGACCGAACAGGTTGGGATACAGGACGCCGAAATCCAGCAGGAGGATGGGGAAGGCGCTGAAGGACGCCGCGAGCACCCCGGTGGCGACGGCGGTCGGCCAGCTCAGCGGGACGATGGCACGGACGAGCGCCAGGCACGACAGGGGCCAGATCAGGGCCACGGTGACGAGCAGCACGCCGTTGGTCGGCAGCGTCACGGTGTCGGGGAAGCTCGCCATCACCAGCGAGGCCGTGTCGTGGAACGCCGTGGGGTAGAACGCGCTGGGGTTCCCCGGCGGGGTCGTCATGAGCCCGATGTCGAACGGGGAGGCGTTCCCGGTCGCGAAGATGTAGCGGATCGCCGACAGATGGAAGATGTTGTCGAACGTCTGCGAGAAGGCGTCGGGCCGGTCGAGGATGTTGCGGACGTGGCGGGTCAGCAGCACGAACGCGGCGGCGAGGCCCACCCACAGGGGCGCCTCGTCGCGGAGGCGCTGCCCCAGGGACGGCCGCACTGTTCCGGCGTCCGGAGCGGCGAACAACCGCCGCAGCGCCACGCTCACGCCCCACGCCAGGAGCGCCAGGACGACCGCGGCCGCCGCCACCACGGGCCAGCCCCACCCGACGTTGAGGAACCCGGTCGCGAGCGCGGCGACGGAGATCGTGGTCACCGACAGCGCCGGCGCGTAGGAGACCGCCGCGAAACCGCGCAGCCCGCCGGCGAGGGAGATGAGCAACCCGGGAAGGATCAACAACGCCATCGCGACCACGACGGGTCCGAGGAGGGAGAGCCACTGCATGTGCCACATCCTTCCATGAGGGCCCACGATGTCTCCGCCGCACCTGCGGGGGAGCCGGTATTGGCGAAGCGGCCCCCTCTCTCGCCTCCTGGGCGCGCGCGTCCACATGGTGGGAACCATGCGGTCGGGGATTGGGATTTTTGGTCGCTCCGACGACATGTAGTAGCAACAGTGGCATGATAGGCACCATGAGCCCACGAACCATCGGCGTGACTGAACTTGCTCTGCGCGACGCGCACCAATCCTTGATGGCGACCCGCATGGCCCTGGAGGACATGGTCGACGCTTGCGAGGACATCGACAAGGCCGGCTTCTGGAGCGTCGAGTGCTGGGGTGGTGCGACCTACGACGCCTGTATCCGCTTCCTGAACGAAGACCCCTGGGAGCGCCTGCGCACCTTCCGCAAGCTGATGCCCAACAGCCGCCTGCAGATGCTGCTGCGCGGCCAGAACCTGCTCGGCTACCGCCACTACGAGGACCACGTCGTCGACAAGTTCGTCGAGAAGTCCGCCGAGAACGGCATGGACGTCTTCCGCGTCTTCGACGCCCTCAACGACCCGCGCAACATGGAGCGGGCCATGAACGCCGTCAAGAAGACCGGCAAGCACGCGCAGGGCACGATCTGCTACACGATCTCCCCGCTGCACACCACCGAGGGCTACATCAAGCTCGCCGGCCAGCTGATCGACATGGGTGCCGAGTCCATCGCGCTGAAGGACATGGCCGCCCTGCTCCAGCCGCAGCCCGCCTACGACATCGTCAAGGGCATCAAGGACACCTACGGCGACGTCCAGGTCAACGTGCACTGCCACTCGACCACCGGCGTGACGCTGGTCAGCCTGATGAAGGCCATCGAGGCCGGCGCCGACGTGGTCGACACCGCCATCAGCTCGATGAGCCTCGGCCCGGGCCACAACCCGACGGAGTCCCTGGTCGCCATGCTGGAGGGGACCGGCTACACCACCGAACTGGACATGGACCGCCTCCTCAGGATCCGTGACCACTTCGCGAAGGTGCGCCCGAAGTACGCCCAGTTCGAGTCCGCCACGCTGGTCGACACCGACATCTTCTCCAGCCAGATCCCCGGCGGGATGCTCTCCAACATGGAGAGCCAGCTGAAGGCCCAGGGCGCGGGCGACCGCATCAAGGAGGTCATGGAGGAGGTGCCGCTGGTGAAGGCCGCCGCCGGCCACCCGCCGTTGGTCACGCCCTCCAGCCAGATCGTGGGCACGCAGGCCGTCTTCAACGTCCTCATGGGCAAGTACAAGGTCCTGACCGGCGAGTTCGCCGACCTGATGCTCGGCTACTACGGCGAGTGCATCGGCGAGCGCGACCCCGAGGTCATCGCGATCGCGCACAACCAGACCAAGAAGGAGCCGATCACGGACCGCCCGGCCGACCACCTCGAGCCGGAGTGGGACAAGCTGGTCGCCGAGGCGTCCGCCCTCGACGGCGCCGACGGCAGCGCCGAGGACGTGCTGACCTACGCCATGTTCCCCTCGGTCGCGCCCGGCTTCTTCGCCTCCCGCGCCGACGGCCCCAAGAACGTCGGCAAGACCCCCGAGCAGATGGCCAAGGCCGCCGAGTCGGCCAAGGACGCCGCGGGTGCGGTCAAGGGCCCCATCTCCTACACGGTCACCCTGGGTGGCCGCGAGCACTCCGTCACGGTCGAAAGGGCCTGAACACGATGACCAAGAAGACGCCCTCCATGGGCAAGCAGGTCGAGAAGCTGAACGAGGCCCGGGTCGCCACCCGCCTCGGCGGCGGGGAGGCGCGCCTCCAGAAGCAGCGGGACGCCGGCAAGCTGACCGCGCGCGAGCGCGTCACCGCGCTGGTGGACGAGGGCACGTTCCAGGAGATCGGCCTGTTCCGCCGCAACCGCACCACCGCCTTCGGGATGGACGCCGCCGACATGCCCGCCGACGGTGTCGTGACCGGCACCGGCGCCGTGTTCGGCCGCCCGATCCACGTGGCCAGCCAGGACTTCACGGTCGTCGGCGGCTCGGCCGGTGAGACCCACAGCCTCAAGGTCGTGCAGATGATGGAGGCCGCCATGAAGTGCGGCACCCCCTTCGTCTTCATCAACGACTCCGGCGGCGCCCGCGTGCAGGAGGGCATCGACTCCCTGCACGGCTACGGCGCGGTGTTCTACACCAACGTCGAGCTCTCCGGCGTCGTGCCGCAGATCTCGATCATCTCCGGCCCCTGCGCCGGCGGCGCGGCCTACAGCCCGGCGCTGACCGACTTCATCATCCAGACCCGCAAGGCCCACATGTTCATCACGGGCCCGAGCGTGATCAAGCAGGTCACCGGCGAGGACGTCACCCAGGACGTCCTGGGCGGCGCCGACACCCACCAGGCCGTCTCGGGCGTCAACCACTTCGTGGTCGACGACGACGAGCAGGCGATCCTCGTGGCCAAGAAGCTGCTCAGCTTCCTGCCGCAGAACAACACCGAGGACCCGCCCGAGGTGGAGCCCGACCGCTACGTCGAGCACGACGAGTCGATGTACGACCTGGTCCCCACCGACGGCAACAAGGGCTACGACGTCCGCGACGTCATCGGGCGCATCGCCGACCACGGCGACTTCCTCGAGGTCCAGGCCGGCTATGCCAAGAACATCGTGATCGGCTTCGGCCGCATCGTGGGCAAGACGGTCGGCTTCGTCGCCAACCAGCCGATGGCGATGGCCGGCGTCCTCGACATCAACGCCTCCGACAAGGCCAGCGCGTTCATCCGGTTCTGCAACGCGTTCAACATCCCGCTGGTCACGCTGGTCGACGTACCGGGCTTCCTGCCGGGTGTCGCCCAAGAACACGGCGGCATCATCCGCCACGGCGCGAAGATGCTGTACGCCTACGCCGCGGCCACGGTGCCGAAGGTCACGGTCGTGCTGCGCAAGGCGTACGGCGGCGCGTACCTCGCCATGTGCGCCAAGGACATGGGGGCCGACACGGTGTTCGCCTGGCCGACCGCCGAGATCGCGGTCATGGGGGCCGAGGGTGCGGCGTCCGTGGTCTTCCGCAGGGAGATCGAGGGTGCCGAGGACCCCGCCGCCCGCCGCGCAGAGCTCGTCCAGGAGTACAAGGACACCTACAGCACGCCCTTCGTGGCGGCCGCCCGTGGGCTCGTGGACGACGTCATCGACCCGGCCGACACCCGCCGCTACATCGCGATGCAGCTGGAGATCCTGGTCAACAAGCGCGAGCTGCGGCCCGCCAAGAAGCACGGCCTCGGGCCGGTCTGATCGGGGGATCCATGTCCGACGACGTCAACGCCCAGCTGCTGGCCGCGGTCAACCGGCTCACCGAGCGGGTCGAGAGCCTCGAGGCCGAGGTCAAGAGCATCAAGCTGCTCAACGCGCAGAACGTGCCCGAGGAGACGGTGGTCGCGATCGCCGCGGCCGTCGCCGCCTACCTCGGCCACCGCGCCAAGCGCCGCCAGGCGCACTTCACGCGGTCGGCGTCGTGGCAGACCACGACCCGCCGTTCCCAGCACGTCCACGCGCCGCTGCACCTGCGGTGATCTGAAAGGCATCACACCATGAAGCTGAAGGTGACCGTCAACAGCATCCCCTACGAGATCGAGGTCGAGGTCGCCGAGGAGGAGAAGCCCGCCGTCGGGTCGATCGTCATCGGTGGCGCCGGGGGCATGAACACCCCGGTCGCGGCCACGGCGTCCGTGCAGGCCACGTCGGCCAACGCGGTCACCGCGCCCCTGTCGGGCTCGGTGTCGCGCATCCTGGTCGACGAGGGCGACGAGATCACGGCCGGCCAGGTCCTCTGCGTCCTGGAGGCCATGAAGATGGAGACCGAGATCACCGCGCCGGCCGACGGCGTGGTGGCACGGATCCTCGTCTCCAAGGGCGAGTCCGTCGCCGGCGGCGAGGCCCTGATCGAACTGGGCTGACCGGCCCGGCTTCCACCCCGGGCTCGGTCGCGGACAGGATGTGCCCGTGACCAGCGCCCGCTTCGACGACTTGCGCCCGGACCGGCGCAGGTCGTTCCGGCTGTCGGGGTTCGTGGAGGAGTTCGCCGCCCGGACGCCGGCCGAGGTGCGCGGCGTCCTCGAACGGGCCGCGGACGCCGTGGGCTGCGGTCGCTGGGTGGCCGGGTGGGTCTCGTACGAGGCCGCCCCGGCGTTCGACGCGTCGATGGTGGTGCGCGACGCCACCGGCACGCCGTTCGAGGACCTGCCGTTGGCCTGGTTCGCCGTGTTCGAGCGGCGGGAGCATGCGGAGGCCCCCACGGGAGACGCGCAGCCCGGGGTGTGGACGCCCACCATCGACTCCGCCCGACACGCCGCCGACGTCGCCACCATCCGCGCCCGCATCGCCGCCGGCGAGACCTACCAGGTCAACCACACCTTCCGGCAGTCGGCCCCCTTCGACGGGGACCCGGCCGACCTCTACGGACGCCTCGCGCGCGCCCAGAGCGGGGGCTACGGCGCCCTGCTCGAGACGGGCCGGTGGGCGGTGGCGTCCGCCTCCCCGGAGCTGTTCCTCGAGTGGTCCGGGGGCGTGCTGACCAGTCGGCCGATGAAGGGCACCGCCCCGCGAGGGATCGACGAGGCCGAGGACGCCGAGCGCCGCGCCGCCCTCCTCGCCAGCCCCAAGGAATGCGCCGAGAACCTGATGATCGTGGACATGGTGCGCAACGACATGGGCCGGGTGGCGGTGCCGGGGACCGTGGGCGTCCCGGCCCTGTTCGAGGCCGAGCGCTACGACACGGTCTGGCAGCTCACCTCCACCGTCAGCGCCCGCACCCGGCCCGGGACCACGCTGCTCGACGTGTTCGGTGCGCTGTTCCCGTGCGCGTCGATCACCGGCGCGCCGCGCAGTTCGACCATGCGGATCATCGCCGAGCTCGAGACCACCCCGCGCGGCGTCTACTGCGGCGCGATCGGCTTCGGCGGCCCGGGACCCGACGGCCCCGCCTGGGCGTTCAACGTGGGCATCCGGACGGTGCTCGTCGACCGGACCGCCGGCACCGCCTGGTACGGCACCGGTGGGGGCATCACGTACGACTCCACCGCCGCCGGCGAGTTCGCCGAGGCCGTGCTCAAGGCCGAGGTGCTGCACCGCGAACCGGTCGACTTCTCCCTCATCGAGACGATGCGGTGGGTGCCCGGTGCGGGGATCGCGCTGCTCGAGCGTCACCTGGCCCGGCTGGCGGCCTCCGCGCGCCGGTTCGCGATCCCGTGCGACGAGGACGCCGTGCGCACGGCCGTCGCCGCCGCGGTGTCCGGGCGGCGTGGGCCGACCCGGGTGCGCCTCCTGCTCGACCGGGCGGGGACGCCCACCGTCACGGTGGCCGATGCCCCGGCCCGGCCGGTCGCGCCCTTGGCCGTGGTCATCGACACCGAACCCGTCGACAGCCGCGACCTCTTCGCCCGGCACAAGACGACGCGGCGTGGGGTGTACGAGGCGGCGGCCGCCCGCCACCCCGGCGTCAAGGACGTGGTGCTGGCGAACGAGCGCGGCGAGGTCACCGAGACCACGATCGCCTCCATCGCGGCCCGGCTGGGCGGGCGCTGGGTGACGCCGCCGGTGTCGTCGGGGTGCCTGCCGGGGGTCGCGCGGGCCGAGGCGTTGGCGTCCGGACGCCTGGTGGAGGGCGTGCTCAGCCCGGCCGACCTGCGGGCGGCCGAGGGGCTGGTGCGGCTCAACGCGGTCCGGGGCTGGGAGGAGTTGTCCCTCCTGGAGTGATGCCGCTCGGGGGTCAGCTCCTGAACTGGGTGTTCGCGAACTCGTCCGGGTCCGGGTAGAGGCGGTTGGCCCGCTCCAGCGCGGTGATCGCGTCCATCTCGGCGTCCGTCAGCGTGAAGCCGAACACGTCCGCGTTGGCGGCGATCCGCTCGGGGGTCACCGACTTCGGGATCACGACCCGGCCCTGCTGCAGGTGCCAGCGGATGACGGCCTGGGCCGGCGAGACGCCGTGGGCCTCCGCCACGGCGACGACGGCCTCCTCGGCCAGGTCCTCGCCCTTGCCGATGGGCGCGTAGGCCTCGACCACGAGGCCCGCTGCGGCGCTGGCCGCCTGGGCGGCCCGCTGCTGGTGGGTGGGGTGCACCTCGAACTGGTTGACGGCGGGCACGACCCGCGCACCCTCGAGCAAGGCGTCCAGGTGGTGGGGCATGAAGTTGCTCACGCCGATGGCGCGGACGACGCCGCGCTCCAGGAGTTCCTCGAAGGCGCGCCACGTCTCCGGCGCCTGCCACCGCGTCGGCACGGGCCAGTGGATGAGGTAGAGGTCGACGACGTCGACGCCCAGGGCGCGGCGGCTGTCCTCGAACGCACGCAGCGCGCCGTCGTGGCCCTGGTCACCGTTGCGCAGCTTCGTGGTCAGGAACACCTCGTCGCGCCCGAGACCGCTCGCACGGAGCGCGGCCCCCACTCCGCCCTCGTTGCAGTAGCCGGCGGCGGTGTCGATGTGCCGGTACCCGGCGGCCAGGGCGGCCTCGACGACCCGCTGGGTCTCCGCCTCGTCGACGCGGAACGTGCCGAACCCCAACTGCGGGATGCGGACGCCGTTGTTGAGCTCGATCATCGGTTGGTCGGTCATGGCCCCAACCTAGCCGGGACGTGGACCCTCAGCCGCGGAACAGCTTGTGGTTGGCGGCCTGCGCGCGCGGGCGCACGACGAGGCGGTCGATGTTCACGTGCGGCGGCCGGGTGGCGACCCACGTGATCACCTCGGCGACGTCCTCGGCGACGAGCGGGTCGGGCACGCCCGCGTAGACCGCGTCGGCCTTGGCCTGGTCGCCGTGGAAGCGTACGAGCGAGAACTCCTCGGTGTGCACGAGGCCGGGGGCGACCTCGCACACGCGCACGGGCTCGCCGTTCAGCTCGAGGCGCAGGGCGCCGGCCAGCATGCGCTCGCCGGCCTTGGCCGCGTTGTAGCCCGAACCGCCCTCGTAGGCCGCCTCCGCGGCGGTCGAGGTGACGAAGACGACCGTGCCCTCGGCGGCGCGCAGGGCGGGGAGGAGGGCCTTGGTGACGCGTCCGGCGCCCAGCACGTTGGTCTCGAACATCGTGACCCACGCGTCGAAGTCGGCCTCGGCGAGCGTCTCGGTGCCGACCGCGCCGCCGGCGTTGTTGACCAGCAGGTCGAGCCGGTCGCCGACGGCCGCGGCGAGGGCGTCCACCTGCGCAGGGTCGGTGATGTCGCACGCGACGGCGACGCCGCCGATCTCGGCGGCCAGGGGCTCGATGCGGTCGGTGCGGCGGGCGGCGCAGACGACGCGGTAGCCGGCCTCGGCGAGGGCGCGCGCGGTGGCGGCGCCGATCCCGCTGGAGGCTCCGGTGACGACAGCGGTGAGGGTCATGGCCCGATCCTAGCGACGGCGCAGGGCCCCCAGCGCCAGGGGCAGGGTCAGCAGGCAGAGGGCAGCGGTGAGCCCCATCCCGACCCCGAACCCGGACGCCACCGCCACGGCCCCGACGGTGGCAGAGCCGATGGCGGTTCCCGCGTCGAAGCCGGCGTTCCAGACCGCGCTGGCGGCGCCCACCGATCCCGGCCCGGCGGCCTCGAAGGCGCGCAGCATGGTGAGGTTCTGCAGCCCGCCGTACCCGGCCCCGACCAGCGCGCACGCGAGCACCCACGGCACGAGCTGGGCCGGGGTGACCGGCGCGCGCACGAGCCACGCGACCGCGGCCAGGCCGACGACCGCGACCACCACGAACGGCCAGAGGAGCCGCCCCGAACCGACGCGGTCGGCGACCGCCCCGATCCGCCACCGGGTGAGGGCCGAGGTCACGCTGAGGGCGAGCAGCCCGACCGTGGCCAGCCAGCCCGCGGCCACCACCTGCGGGGCGAACGTGATCAGGGCGCCTCCGGCGAGCGTGATCGCGAGCAGCATCGTCGTGGGCGCGGCGAGCCCCAGCAGGGCGGCCCGGGTGAGCCGGGTCCCGGGCGCGGGGGCCGGGTGCGCCGGGTCATGCATGCTGCGGTGGGGCAGGTGCTGGGCGACCGCGTAGCAGGCCGGCACCCCCAGCAGCGACAGACCGCTGACCGCGAAGACCGGCCAGAACCCCCACGCCTCGGCCACCCACACCCCGGCGGGCATGAGGGCGACCAGCGGCAGCGAGATCGCGAGCGAGTAGGCGCCCACCGCGGCGCCGCGCCGGTCCGGGGTGACCAGCAGCACCGCGGCCGCGCTGATCGCCACCGTCAGCAGCCCGAACCCGACCCCGCGGACGGCCGAGAGCGCCAGCACCGGGAACAGGTCGGCGGTCAGGCCGTGCAGCAGGGCGGGCACGCCGAGCAGCACCATGGACGCCGCGAGCGTGTGTCCCCAGCCGATCCGCCGGACCAGCCCCGGCGTCCCGAACTGGGTGAGGACCGTCGCCACGAGCAGGACGAAGTTCACCAGGCCGGCGCCCGCGGCGTCCGCCCCGCCACGGACGACCCACAGCGGCGCCACCGGCAGCAGGGCCGCGTACCCGCTGAAGCCCGTGAGCGAGACCCACGCCAGGGCGAGCATGCCCGGCACCTGCCAGATGCTGCCGCGTGGACCCATGGGGCCCGATCGTAGGCTGCGAGCCGGGGCCGGGGGAGGGCGTACCCCTGTCCGGACGTCCGGACGTCCGGACGCCGTTCGACGGCCACGCCGTGTGCGACTCCGCGCCCTGGATCAACAATGTCGACATCCTGCGCCAGTACAACTCGTTCCACCCGAACGCGACCGGCCAGGCCAGCGGCTACTCCCCGACAGTGAAGGCGGCGCTCGGCCTCGGCGGCAAGACCGGCGGCGGCAAGGGCAAGCCCAAGGTCACCACGGGTGCGACGACGTCGACCGACACCCAGCGCGGCCAGGTCCGGGTGCAGGGCTGATCCCCCGGGTCAGCGTGACGAGCGGTTCGCCCACCTCGACCTGAGCACGAGGTGGGCGGCGCCGGCCATCGCCGCGCCCACGAACAGACCCCAGCCGATGTCGGCCAGGGCGACGGGCCAGGTCATCCGCTCGAGGATGGCCTTGCCCGTGAGGCTCCAGGTCGCGTAGCCGATGCCGCCGAGGACGGCGCCGTCACGCAGCCGGACGCCCAGGGTGCGGTCCTCGGTCGGCCGGACCGCGAGGGACCAGCGCGCAGGTGAACGCGGGGTAGAAGACCAGCGCCGGGACGGGGTCGAACGAGGACGCCATGAGGTGTGGCACCTCCGCCCGGTAGAGCGGCAGGGCGACCTGCCTGATCCAGACGGCGTCCAGCGCGCCGAACGCGACCGCGGCCGCGGCGACGGACCCCGCGATGCGACGGGTGGTGCTCATGGTGTGCTCCTTCGGTAGAGGTCCTCGATGTGGTGGGACGCCGCGGACAGGAAGGCGTCCCGCCGCAGCTTGAGGGTCGGGGTGATGAACGGTGAGCCGGCCGACGTGTCGACGAGCAGGGCGACGAACCGGCGCACCTGCTCGGCGCGGGACACGGCCGCGTTCGCCCGGTCCACGGGGCGCTGGAGGCGGGCCAGCAGCGCGGGGTGGGCGAGGGCGAGGCCGTCGGCCGGTGGGTCCTGCGCGAGGAGGGCGGCCAGGTCGTCGTGCCCGGACCGCTGCGCCCAGCGCCGCACGGCGTCCGGTTCGAGGAGGAGGGCGGCGGTGAGGTGGCTGCGCCCCTCGCCGACCAGCACCGCGTGCGCGACGAGGGGTGAGCGGCCCACGGCCGCCTCCCAGGGCTCGGGCGCGACGTTCTTGCCGGACGCCGTGATGATCAGGTTCTTCCGCCTCCCGTGCAGGGTGAGTCGGCCGGCGTCGTCGAGCGAGCCGAGGTCGCCGGTGCGGAAGAAGCCGTCGGTGAAGGCCTCGGCGTCGCCGCCCGGGTCTTGGTAGCCGGTGAACACGCCCACGCCGCGCACCAGCACCTCGCCGTCCTCGGCGATGCGGATCGTCGTGCCGGGGATGGGCGGGCCGACGCTGCCGGCTCGCAGGTCACCCGGGCGCAGGCCGGTCGCGGGCGCGGTCGTCTCGGTCAGGCCGTAGCCCTCGATGACCGGGATCCCGATGCCGCGGAAGAAGTGGGCCAGCGTCGGGTCCAGAGGTGCCGCACCCGACAGCAGCCACTCGACGCGGCCGCCCATGAGGCCGCGCATCCTGCGGTAGAACAGCCGGTCGAACAGGGCCCGGCGCAGGGCCAGGCCGCGCGACGGGCGGAGGGCCGGGTCGTCCTGCGTTGCCTCGAGGTGGCGTCCCCAGGCGACCGCCGTGGCCTCCGCCCCCCGGAAGACGGGGCCGATCCTGGCCTGGGTGGCCCGGTCGCGGGCCGCCTGGCGGATGCGGGAGAGCAGTTGCGGGACCACCACCATGAAGGTGGGGCGCACCTCGGCGAACGCGCCGACCACCCGGGAACGTCGCGCCCGGTGTGGGCGAGGGCGGCCAGGTCCCGGGGGCCGGGGTCCATGGTCCACACGGGCAGGGTGGGTGCCGCCGCGACGAGGGCGGCGCGGTGCGCCGCACCACCCGCGATCGCGAGGGTGGGTGCGGTGGAACCGACCAGCGCGGCCACCTGCTGGGGCGAGGAGGTCTCGTAGACCGGCACCACGACACCGCCGGCCAGCCACGTGGCCAGGTCGGCCAGCGCCCACTCGAAGCGGGTCGGCGCCATCACCGCCACCCGGCCCCCGGGTTCGAGCCCCTGGGCGACCAGTCCGGCGGCCAGGGCCCGGCACTCGGCGTCGAACGCCGCGGTGGTGACGTCGACCGGCCCCTCGTCGCCGAGTCGGCCGAACGCCACGTGCTCCGGCGCCGTCCGGACCCGGTGGGCGAGGAGGTCGGTGACGTTGCGGTGGTGGTGGTCCACCAGTGCCGGCCCGGACGCCTCGCGCCTCATCGGGCGTCCCTGCGGGGAGGCCGAGGGAGGAAGCTGCTGGTGCGGGCCGCGTACTCGGCCCAGCCGGGCCGCCCGGCCATGCGCTGCTCGGTGAGCGGCCGGCCGGTGCGGAAGGCCAGCGCCCACGTCATCAGGAGCGGCGACAGGATCGTGAGGATGCCGGGCCACGAGCTCGCGGTGACGAGGAAGAGCCCCCACCACACGGCCGTGTCGCCGAAGTAGTTGGGGTGCCGCGTCCAGACCCAGACGCCGCGGTCCATGATCCGGCCCCGGTTGGCGGGGTCGGCCTTGAAGGCGGCCAGCTCGGCGTCGCCGACCGTCTCGAAGAACATGCCCACGGCCCAGACCGCGACCCCCACCCAGGCGACCCAGGTGAGCGGACCGGTGGCGAACATACCCACCACCTGCACCATCGCGACGAGGAACATGACGACGAGCTGGAACGTGTACACCTTGGTGAGCATGTGCAGTTCGCCCTTGCCCTCGGGTGCCCGCTCCAGGAGGTCGACGTACCGCGGGTCCTCCGCGCTGCCGCGCTGTCGCCACGCGAGGTAACCCGCCAGGCGGAGGCCCCACAGCGTGGTGAGGGCGAGCAGCAGCAGGCGGCGCCCGTCGTCGCCGTGCCCGGCCGAGGCGAAGAACGCGATGGCGGCGGCCACCACGAAGCCCAGGCCCCAGACGACGTCGATGATCGCGAAGCGCCGCAGCCTACGGCCCGCGAACCACGTGGCGAGGATGAGCGCGGCCAGACCGAGGGCCACGAACGGCAGGGAGGCGAGGAAGGCCGAGGTTGGGAACGGGGACATGTGGGGCTCCGATCAGGCGGTCGCGGCGACCGGGGTGGCGCGGCGCGCGAGCAGGGAGGGGACGAGCACCACGACCGCTGCGACGAGGGCGGCGCCGCCGACCAGCGGTGAGTGCGGCACGTCGGCCAGGCGCGCGAAGGCGATCCAGGCCAGGCCCCAGCCGAGGGCCAGGGCGATCGCGAGGCGGCCACCCAGGCGTCGGGCGTAGACGACGCCCATGCAGGCGGCCACGGCGAGCACCGCCGCGGCGAGGAACTGGTCGGCGAGTGGGCCGACGGTCCAGCCGGACGCCGCCCCGGCCGCTGCGACGTTGGCGCAGCTGGCGACGGTGACCCAGCCGAGATAGGCCCCGAACGTGCCGTCGACGACCACCTGCTCGGTGCGCGTGCCGGCGTCGAGGGCAGAGAAGCGCGCCACGAGCACCCCCAGCACGAGGGCGAGGACGAGGATCACGGCGACGCTGGTCCAGATCAGCCCGGCCTGGGTGACCAGGATCCAGGCCGCGTTCAGTAGCATGGAGGCGCCGGCCAGCCAGCCGGTCGAGCGGGCGCGGGCGCTGGTCCGTTGGGCGGGGAGCCACTGCCAGACCGTGTAGGCACCCAGGCCGAGGTAGATGAGCGACCAGATCGCGAAGGCGGGGCCGGCGGGGGCGAGGAGGGTGGCGTCGGCGGAGAGCGCGCCCGAGGAGGAGTCCTCGACCGGCGTGCCCAGGATGCCGAAGCCCAGCAGGGTCCCGTAGAGGCACAGCACGGCCGAGGCCGTCACCCAGAGCCGGCGGAGCAGGTCGCGGTCCATGAAGTCCCCCCTCACGGGCGGACTCGACTCGTCCGCCCCCTTGCAAGGTAGGCGAAATCGGGTCGAACGTGCAATCTTTGTCCAAGGTTGGTCAGGGTGCTCGCCCTGCTCGGAGCGTGGTCGCGACGTGGCTGGCCGCCTCGGCCACGGCGGCGGGGAGCTGCTCCGCCCGGCGGATGCGTCCGGCCAGTCCGCCGCCGACGAACACCGCCACCGGGGGAGTGAGGCCGTTGATCCTGTCGACGACGTCCTGGGCCCGGTCGACGCGTGCGCACTGCGGGACCCCCACCACCGCCGCGCGCGGGTGGTGCCGGGCGGCGGCGGCCTCCCAGTCGGCGACCGGGACGTCGGCGCCGAGGTAGGCGACGTCGACCCCCTGCCGTCGCAGGCAGGTCGCGAACGCCAGGAGGCCGAGGTCGTGGTGGGCCTTCTCGGGCAGCCCCACCAGCACGGGACCGAGCGTCCCGGGCGCGGTTTCGGAGAACATCCGCCCCAGCGAGTGGGTGACCCCGGCGCTGGCGAAGTGCTCGTGGGCGACGGTGAGGTCCTTGGAGGCCCAGGCCTCGCCCACGCGGGCGAGTTCGGGGAGCAGCCAGGCGTCGGCGAGCGCTTCGATCGGCGACCGGTCGAGCGCCTCGGCGAGGACCGCGTCGAGGCGGGCGGGGTCGAGGCTGGCGGCAGCGGAAACGAGGTCGAGGCCCACGGCACCCGCGTTCTCCTCGGGTGCCGCGGCTGGGGCGCCGTCCAGGCTCCGGGCCGCCACCGACGCGGGAACGCCGCCGGCGACCAGGGCGGCCATCGAGCGCAACCGGGCGACGTCGGCGTCGCTGTAGAGGCGGTAACCGCCCGCCGAGCGGGTCGGTGACACGACCCCGTAGCGCCGCTCCCAGGCGCGCAGGGTGGTCTCGAGGACGCCCGTCAGCGCCGCCACCTGCTTCACGGTGTACGCACCGCTGGACCCGTTCACGGTCGTACGGTAGCAAACACTCGACAAACAATGGACGCCCCGTGGTTCAGCTGGTTGTCGTTGACGCCCGGGTTAGGCTCAGCCGTGGCCGAAGCAGAGATCCTGTCCATCGACGGTCCCGACGGCGTCCGCGAGGTGAAGCTGTCCAGTGCCGACAAGGTGCTGTGGCCGAAGCACGGTCGCGGCAAGCCGATCACCAAGCGCGACCTGGCCGACTACCTCCTCGCGGTGTCCGAGCCCTTCCTGCGCATCAACGGCGACCGGCCGATGACGCTGCAGCGGTTCCCCGACGGCATCGAGGGGGAGGAGTTCTTCGCCAAGCGGCCGCCGGCCGGCGCGCCGAAGTGGCTCAACCGGGTGACGTGCACCTACCCGAGTCGGCGCCGCCATGACCAGCTGACCTTCGACGAGCCGGCCGCCCTGGCCTGGGCCGCCCAGATGGCGACGATCACCTTCCACCCGTGGCCGGTGCGCACGGCGAACCTCGACAACCCCGACGAGTTCCGCATCGACCTCGACCCCCAGCCCGGCCGCGACTTCACCGACGCCGTCACCGCTGCCCTGGCGCTGCGCGAGGTGATGGCCGAGGTCGGCCTCACCGCGTATGCGAAGACCAGCGGCAACCGCGGCGTCCACGTCTACGCCCGCATCGCCCCGACGCACGAGTTCCAGGACGTCCGCCACGGCGTGATCGGCGTCGCCCGCGAGCTCGAGCGCCGGATGCCCGACCTCGTCACCACCAGCTGGTGGAAGGAGGAGCGCGGCGAGCGCGTCTTCGTCGACTTCAACCAGGCCAACCGCGACCGCACCATCGCCGGGGCGTACTCGCCGCGTCCGCTGCCGGGCGCGCCCGTCTCCACCCCGCTGACGTGGGACGAGCTTCCGGACGCCGACCCGCGCGACCTCACCGTGTGGAGGGTCCCGAAACTGCTCGCCGACCGGCCGTGCCCGTGGGCGTCCATGGACGCCGAGCCCGGCGACCTCGCCGGCGCGCTGGCGTTGTGGGCGGCCGACCTCGAGCGGGGCCTGGGCGAGCTGAACTTCCCGCCCGACTACCCGAAGATGCCCGGCGAGCCGCCGCGCGTGCCGCCCAGCAAGCGCAAGGCCGACCGGCCCGAGGAGGACTACCTCGCGCCCAAGGCCGAGCGCGACGCCGAGTGGGGGACGCCCATCGTGCCGCCGTTCGGGCCGATGCTGGCCAAGTCGGTGAAGGAGTTCCCCAAGGCGGACGTGCTGTTCGAGCCCAAGTGGGACGGCTTCCGCACGATCATCTGGCGCTCGGGCGACATGGTGGAGCTGGGCTCGCGCAACAGCCGCCCGATGACCCGCTACTTCCCCGAGCTCGTCGAGGCGGTGAAGGAGAACTTCCCCGACCCGTGCGTGATCGACGGCGAGATCATCCTCATCGACCCCGACTCCGGCGATCGGCTGAACTTCGACCTGCTGCAGCAGCGGATCCACCCCGCGGCGTCCCGGATCAAGAAGCTGTCGGAGGCCATGCCGGCCAGCTTCGTCGGGTTCGACCTGCTCGCCTGGGGCGAGGAGAACTGGGCCGAGAAGCCGTTCGCCGAGCGGCGCAAGGGGCTGGAGAAGGCCCTCGCGAAGGCGAAGCCGCCGATCTACCTCACTCGCGCCACCGGCGACCGTGAGCTCGCCAAGCAGTGGTTCGAGCAGTTCGAGGGGGCGGGCCTGGACGGCGTCATCGCCAAGCCGCTGGACGCCCCCTACGCCGAGGACAAGCGCGTCATGTGGAAGATCAAGCACGAGCGCACCGCGGACTGCGTCGTGGCCGGCTACCGCCTCTACCGCGACGAGACGGACGCCATCGGCTCGCTCCTGCTCGGCCTGTACACCGACGACGGCACGCTCAACTCGGTCGGCGTCATCGGCGCGTTCACCATGGAGCGCCGCCGCGAGCTGTTCGCCGAGCTGCAGGAGCTCGTCTCCGACTGGGAGGGCCACCCGTGGGCGTGGGCCGAGCCCGAGGCCGACACCCCGGACAACCGCGACCAGTCCTTCCCCCGGACGCCGACCGCCGCGGCCCACTCGCGCTGGAACGCCAAGAAGGACCTCTCGTTCACGCCCCTGCGCCCCGAGCGCGTGGTGGAGGTGCGCTACGACCACATGGAGGGGAACCGGTTCCGGCACACCGCCCAGTTCGTGCGTTGGCGCCCCGACCGCGATCCCGCCTCGTGCACCTACGCCCAACTCGACGAGCCGGTCAGCTACGACCTGGCCGACGTCCTGGGGACGCGGTGATGCGACGGTCGCCCGCGCGACGTTTCGACCCGCCGGCGCTCCACGCGGCGCTGGACCGGGCCCGCCTCGAACGCGGACTGTCTTGGGCGGACGTCGCCGACGAGAGCGGGGTCGCCGCCGGCACGATCCGTCGGATGCGCGAGCACGGCCGTTTCGAGGCGGACGGCGTGGTCGCCCTGGCGGCGTGGGTGGGTCGCCCGGTCGACGACTTCACGCGCCCGGGTGACGTTCCGCCCGATGCTCGCAACGGTTGAGCGAACCTGCCGCTACGAGCGCGAAGGTTGTGCAAGCACTTGTTGCACAACCTCTCTGGCGTCGCTGACGAGTGCTCCCCGACGAGCTCGACCATTGGGGATCTCGCGGCGTCTTGGTGGTACGATTTCGACATGGGTACCACGCACGTGTTGCGGGTGGGCGACCGAGGTCGGGTCGTGCTGCCCGTTGAGCTCCGCGAGGAGTTGGGCCTGCAGCAGGGGGACTACATCACCGTCACGGTCGTCGATGGCAAGCTGACGGCGCAGTCGCCCAGTGAGGCCCTCGGTCGCGTTCGTCGTGCCCTGCGCGGCACCGGGGTTGTCGAGGAACTGCTCGCTGACCGGCGACGTGAGGCAGCCCTTCCGTGACCGTCGTCGACGCGTCGGCCGTGTTGGCCTGGCTGGGGGACGAGCTCGGCGCCGACGTGGTCGAGGCAGCGACCGCTGCGGGGGAGCCCTTGACGTGCTCCGCGGTCAACTGGAGTGAAGTCGTCCAGAAGGCTGTTGCGCGCGGGGTGGCCCTCGACGACGTCGCCGCGGCGGTCACCCTGTTGCGCCTGAGCGTGGTCGACGTGGGCCGAGAGGACGCCGAGCGGGCGGCCCACCTGTGGCTCGACCACCCCTCGCTGAGTTTGGCCGACCGGTTGTGCCTCGCCTTGGCCGATCGGCTGGACGCAGACGCACTGACCGCAGACCAAGCATGGGCGGCCCACCCGCGCGCCCGGGTGATCCGCTGAAAGCCGGGCGCGTGGCGGCCAGCGGTCTCAGGCTGCGGGGGCGCCGGCGTCCAGGGGCACTCCCGCGAGAACGCTCCGCGCCTTGCTCAGCAGCCGAAGGAGTTCGGTCTGCAACGTGGTGGCATCGGTCTCGATCGCATCCGCCCCCCGACGAATGAGACCCGCGTTCTTGCGGATCCGATCGAGCTGCTCGAGCTTGGTCAGGGCCTCGGCCAACGCTTCGTCGGCTGTGGCGATCTCCCCGGAGTCGACGCGACTCGCCGCCGCTTCGGCTGCCTGACGCAACAGCAGGAGTGCGCAGCGCAGCAGTTGCGTGTCGTCAGACTCGGGGTCGTAGGCGAGGACCAGCCGACGCGGCCCGAGAACGAGCAGGGTCTGGCCCCCCAACTGATCGGTGGACTTTGCGAGCCCGAGCGAGGCGAGCGCTCCGCGGTTCTCCTCGGCCTCCCGAAGATAGTCGGTCCAACGAGGGCGTGCCGAGTCGGTCATCTCGATGACGACCCTGGTGTCCCCGCCCTGCAGCGACAGGACGCCGTCGCCCTTCTTGCTGCGGGTCTTGAGGCCGGTGATGGTGCCCGTCTCGTGGTACTCGTCGCCCAGACCCGCGGCCAGAGAGGACAAGGCGGCGTGGGTGCTCTCCTCGTAGGTGACGCCCTTGAGGGCGGTCGATGCCACCACATGGTCGTGGGCCTGCTTGATCCTGATGGCGGCCGTGAGCTCGTCGACCTTGCCCATGAGTGCCTTCTGCTCCGCGGTGAAGACCTCGGCCTGCTTCTCCTGGGCCTCGGTGAGGGTCCGCATCTGAACAGCCATCGGAGACGCGGGGTCGGCCGGGTTGAACTGGCGGGCGACCTTGTCGAGCAGGCCGGCGGTGTCCTTCAGCGTGGCCTCCTTCATCGTCTGCATGGTCGTGTCGAGCAGGGGCTGAAGACGGCGCATCAGCTCAGGGTCCTCGCCCCCGACCAGACGACCGATCTCGCGGGTGACCTCCGCAGTAACCTTCTCCAGTGACTCGGCCACCTGCTTGGCCGTGTCGGCGGTCGCCTGGGTGAGCGTCTTGGACGCCGTCTCCACGGCCTTCGCGGTCTGCTGCGTGGCGAGTTCCGAGGCAGCGGTGGAGCGCTTCTCGGCGTCCGCAATGAGGTTCTCGACCGAGTAGGACGTTTGGGTGGTGCCGGCGGTCGTGAGTGCGGTCGCGCCGATGGTCATCGCCTGCATCACGAAGCTGGTGAGGTCGGCACCGGCCAGGGCGTCGGCGTCCGCGGCGGGGCCGCGTTCGCCCGTCGCCCAGTGCCGGCACTCGCGCAGCACGGCGTCGTCCGTGATGGTGAGCGCCTCGATCTGGAGGCTGGGCCCGGTCGCCTCGAAGCGGGCTCGGGGGCGGGTGATGCTGGTCATGGCACTTGTCCTTTCTCGTGGTTGTTCGGCCAACACCACTGTCACGCCCGGTGGGCGGCAGGGCAACTGTAAAAGATGAAAACCGGTGTTTGCATAGTTAGAAGCTGTATGCGATCGACAACCGCGCGTCGAGGGAGCATGATCTTGACCAAGGGAAGGAGGAATCCATGGTTGAGGACTTGGTGTCGCTGGCCGATGTGGCGTTGCTGGCGCAGGTCGGGCGCCCGGTCGTGACCAACTGGCGCATGCGGCGCGCGCAACGTGATCCCTTCCCCGAGCCGGTGGGCCGCGAGGGTGGCCAAGAGTTCTTCTCCTGCGCCGACGTGGTGGCGTGGCTGACCCGCACCGGCCTCGGCCGCAACCCCCGCGCCGCCGAGGACGCCGTGGCCTTCCAGTTCTCGGGTCGTCGAGTGCTGACGGACGCCGGACTCTTCCACGGCTTGTCGGCCCTGCTGTGTCTCGAGGCGCTCACGGGTCCGCTCCCGGGTGACCCCGATGACCTCCTTGACCTGGCCGACGAGAGGGACCCGGACGATGAGTTCCTGCGCCGCGAGGTCGAGGCGCTGGGCGATGACCTTGGACGGTTGTCGGCCTATGCATCCTTGCTCGTGCGGGGCGCGATGGACGCCGCTGAGCCGTTCGACGCCCTGTTGAGATCGCGCCGCACGCCGGATGCTCCGGGGTCGGGCCCGGTGGCCGCTGCGTTCGCCGACCTCGTTCTCGACGTGGCCATGAGCGCTGCCGATGAGGCTGGCTTCGAAGCGCCGGTCCTGTGCCTGCCGCGCGCCCGCGATCTCGTGCTGCTCGCCAACCTGCCCGATTGGCTGGAAGAGCGCCCCCACGCCACAGTGGCCTTGTTCGGGGAGGCGTCCGACAGGGAGGCGCGCTTGGCGCGGCGCTGGCTGGCCACCCACGGCGTCCGGGTGTCGACGCTCGAAGCCGGCGACGGGACGGGTCTGCCGAACGAGGCAGTCTTGGTCGTCCGCCTCGATGACGACGATCGCGAGGCAGACCTGGTGTGGCTCAACGAACTGACCCTGCAGTGCTCGGCCAGTATGCGGGCCGTCGTCGTGGGTGCGGCGTCGGCCCTGACCGGCCCGCTGCGGGTCGTGCGCCGCGGGCGGCCCCCTGCGTCGGGCGTCCCGCTGACGCCGGCGGGTGAGGAGAGGCGTCAGGCCCTGCAGTCGGGGTTCACGCGAGCCATCGTGCGGCTGCCGGCAGGGTTGCTGCCGACCAATCCGGCGCTGCGCACGGCCATATGGGTGCTGGGCCCTGCCCACGACCCCGCCGAGACCTACTGCGCGGATGTTTCGGCACCTTTCACCCAGAACCCGTCCGCGCTGGTTGACGACATCGCAGCGGCCTTGGTCGGGCGTCCAGAGCGGCGCGGCCACGCCGCCCCTGGCCGCTTCGTGCGTCAGGCCGAGTTGGTGATGGCCGACGGCGACCTGGTGTCCCCCCATCTGGACGCCCGCATGAAGGCGACCCGCGGCCTGCCCCGGCTACTGGACGACCTGGTCCCGGCTGTGTCGCGCCCTGTGAGCAATGGGTGGGCGCTGACCGTGGTCCCCAACGAGTCGCCGGGCCTGGTGCAGCGGATCACCCTCGGTGAGGCGGTGGTATTGGGGCACGTGACCCTGATCCGGGGTGCCTCGCTCAGTGACAGCGATCTGGTTCCGACACCGGATGTGGGTGTCCTGCGGGATCCGCGTGAGCTGCGTTCGCGGGACCACTTGGCCGGCCTCACCTTCAGGGCCCTCGGTGCGCATGAGCACTTACGAGTCACTGAACCCGGTGACCTCATCTTCGCGACTCGAGGCACCCCCATCGTTCTGCTCGACGACCGCGGCGGTCTCGTGGTCGCGGCCCCCTCGCGGGTGTTGCGGTGCCACATACCGACCGAGGCGCAGGTCCGAGCTCATGCCGAGGGTAGGGCCGACGAGCCCAAGCCGCAGCGTCTGGTGCCCGCCTTGATGGCTGCTGAGTTGGCCCTCGCGTCCGGCCAGTCCCACGACTGGCGCCGGTGGCCCATCACCCTGTTGCCACCCGGCGCGATCCGAGAGGCCTCCGAGGCTGCGGCTGCCCTGGCCGAGCGGCAGCGCCTGCTCGAGGATGCCTTGGGCGCCACCCATGACTTGATGTCGACCCTGGCCAGCGCGCTGGGGGCTGGCCTGTGTTCTGTGACCGTGGAGAGGAAATCCGCATGACCCTGTTGCCCAACGCCCTGCCGCGCCGGGGGCGTCCGAAGAAGGCTGCCGAGCCGCAGACACCCACGTCGGCCAAGGAGTTGAAGGACACGTTGTGGAAGGCGGCCGACAAGCTGCGCGGCTCCATGGACGCCTCGCAGTACAAGGACGTCATTCTCGGCCTGGTCTTCCTCAAGTACGTCTCGGACGCCTTTGACGAGCGCCGGGAGCTGATCGCTGCCGAGCTCGGCGGGCAGGGGTACAACGAGGAGCAGATCGAGGCCTTGGTGGGCGACATCGACGAGTACACCTCTGCTGGGGTTTTCTGGATCCCGTCTGACGCGCACTGGGCGTCCTTGGCGCGCAACGCCAAGGCCGGTGACATCGGGGTGCGGGTCAACCACGCAATGGATCTGGTCATGGACGCAAACCCAGCGCTCAAAGCGACGCTGCCACGCATCTTCAACTCCAGCAGCGTGGATCAACGCCGCCTTGGTGAACTGATCGACCTGTTCAACAACGCGCGCTTCACCGGTCAGGGCGCCACGAAGGCGCGCGACCTGCTGGGCGAGGTGTACGAGTACTTCCTGGAGAAGTTCGCGGCGGCCGAGGGCAAGCGCGGCGGCGAGTTCTACACCCCCGCCTCGGTGGTGCGGGTGCTGGTCGAGGTGCTGGAGCCCTTGTCGGGCAGGGTGTACGACCCCTGCTGTGGGTCGGGCGGCATGTTCGTGCAGACCGAGAAGTTCGTCGAGGCGCACGGACGCCACCCCCAAGACGTCCACGTGTACGGACAGGAGCTCAACGAGCGCACCTGGCGGATGGCGAAGATGAACCTGGCGATTCACGGCATCGGAGCCGACCTGGGGCCCGTGTGGGGCGACACGTTCGCGCGCGACCTGCACGCCGGGCTGAAGGCTGACTTCGTGCTAGCGAACCCGCCGTTCAACATCAAGGACTGGGCGCGCAACGAGCGGGACGGCCGCTGGCGCTACGGCGTCCCGCCTGCGAACAACGCCAACTACGCGTGGCTGCAGCACATCCTCTCGCACCTCGCGCCGGGAGGCTCGGCCGGGGTCGTGCTGGCCAACGGGTCGATGTCGTCGAACTCGGGCGGCGAGGGGGCAATCCGCGCTGAGATCGTGGACGCCGACCTCGTGAGCTGCATGGTGGCCCTGCCGACGCAGTTGTTCCGATCGACGGGAATTCCGGTGTGCCTGTGGTTCTTCGCCATGGACAAATCGGCCGGCAAGCAGGGGAACGTCGACCGCCGCGGCGAGGTGCTGTTCATCGACGCCCGCGAACTGGGCCACATGGTCGACCGTGCGAACAGAGCATTCACTGACGAGGACATCGCGAAGATCGCCGACACGTACCACGCCTGGCGGGGGAGAGTGTCGGCTCAGGAGAAGGGGACGGAGTACGCCGACGTGCCCGGGTTCTGCCGCTCGGCAACCCTGGCCGAGATCAAGGACGCCGGGTACGCCCTCACGCCCGGCCGCTATGTGGGCGCCGCTGAAGTCGAGGTGGACCCGGCCGAGATGGCCGCCAGGATCGCGTCGTTGACCGCTGACTTGCTGGCTCAGCTCGACGAGTCAGAGCGACTCGCGCAGGTCGTCCGGGAACAGTTGGGGCGGGTGCGATGAGGAGTGCCGCTTTGGCCGATGTGGGTGTGCGCGTGCTGGATTGTGATCACCGAACTCCGCTAGCCCAACTCAGCGGGCACCCGTACATCGCGATCCCAGACATCCAGGACGGTCGAGTCACCTGGGGGACGACGAGACGCATCAGCGATGAAGACCTTGTCGAGTGGACTCGACGAACGCGGCCCCAGAGAGGTGATGTGATCGTGACGCGGCGAGGACGCGTCGGGGACACGGCGGCGCTACTGGATGATCGCCCGTGCGCTATCGGGCAGAACTTGGTAATCCTGCGGTCAGACGGGAGAGCCGTTCACCCGGGGTACCTGAGGTGGGTTACGAGGAGTCCCGCGTGGCACTCAGAAGTGGCTCGGCTGCTCAATGTGGGTGCCGTCTTCTCCAGCCTCAACGTGTCAGACATGTCTAAGATCCGCTTGCCGTTCCCACGTCTGGGTGACCAGCGGGCGATCGCCGAGGTTCTCGGCGCGCTGGACGACAAGATCGACGCGAACAGCGACCTTTCCCGGACCCTGAACGACCTCGCGGCCGAGTATTTCAGCCAGTCAGTGCAGGCAGCTGGTGAGGGGCCGACCTATGGGAACGTGGCGGACGTCTTCGGCGGTGGGACGCCGAGCACGAAGACCGATGACTACTGGGGCGGCGAAATCCGTTGGGCGACCCCGACCGATGTCACGGCCTTGCAGGCGCCCTATCTGGAAGACACATCCCGCCATCTTACGAGTGCAGGTTTGGCTGCGTGTGCCTCGGAGCTTCACCCCGCTGGATCGATTCTCATGACGTCGCGGGCGACCATCGGTGCCTTCGCCCTCGCGGGAGGCCCGACCGCCGTGAATCAAGGCTTCATCGTCGTCCGCCCCAAGGACTCGCAGCTCGACATGTGGTTGTTTCACGAGATGCAATCGCGCGTGTCCGATTACCTGGCGGTCGCGAATGGGGCCACATTCCTTGAGCTGAGCCGCGGCCGATTCAAGACGATGCCAGTTCGCTGGGCGCCGGAGGACGTGATGCGCCAGTTCGGAGCGATCGCCCGGCCACTGCACGAGCGAGCCCGGGCCGCGATGCACGAGTCTCGATCGCTGGCCACACTGCGGGACACGCTGCTCCCAGAGTTGATGTCTGGACGGCTCACCGTCAAGGACGCCGAGCATGCGGTCGAGGAGGCGCTGTGAGGTGCGCTGGAAACTTATGCCAGAGGGGTGAGGAAGGGGCATGACCATAGGTTTCGGGCCAGATCCCGTCGCTCAGGAGGTCGCTCGCCACATCGAGGCGCTCCAAGGCGGTCGTCGCTTGGCCGAGCGCGAGCACGTCGACTACAAGGTGACCGGGGCGGCGGCGCGCCACCTGACCGAGGCCTATGCCGACCATCGTCGAGAGCGACCCGTTCCGACTCGTTCTGCCATCGCGCTGCGGTACGCCCGGGCGCGCGGCAGGATCAGCACAACAGAGTTGGGCGCTTTGGTCGAGGCGAGCCCCTCGAACGTCGGGACCATCCTGAAGGAACTCGAATCCGATGGCCTCCTGACTCCGTCCTCGCACAGCCGCATTGGCCGAGGGTTCCACTATCGCTGGGTCGGGGGTGACGATGAAGAACGCTGACGCCAGCTCCGATGGGCACGTTGGCTTCCCTGCCACTCCGCAACGCGGGACCATGCCCGAGTGGTACGGCGACCTCTTGGCGTCCGTGCGCGACCGCGTCGTCTCCGGGCGACAGCGGGCTTTGGCGGCCGTCAACAGCGAACTCGTCCTCAGCTACTGGCACATCGGCCGTGAGATCCTCGCCCGACAAGACCGTGAGGGCTACGGCACCAAGGTCATCGAGCGGCTCTCGGCCGACCTCCGGGAGGCCTTTCCGGATGCGAAGGGTTTCTCGCCCCGCAACCTCAAGTACATGCGGGCGTTCGCGGACGCCTGGTCGAACGAGGAGGTTGTGCAAGCGCCGCTTGCACAACTGCCGTGGTACCACCAACTCGCCCTGCTTGATCGCGTACCCAACAAGCATCAGCGCCTCTGGTATGCGGCCCAGGCCGCCCACGAGGGCTGGAGCGGACGCGTCCTGATCCACCAGATCGAGACCCGCCTCCACGAGCGTGCGGGCAAGGCCATCACGAACTTCGATCAGACCGTCCCCGGCCCGCACGGCGAACTCGCCCAGCAGCTCACGAAGGACCCCTACCTGTTCGACTTCCTGTCCGTCACGGAAACCAAGCTCGAACGAGATCTGGAACGAGCGTTGCTCGACCACGTCACCGACTTCCTGCTCGAACTTGGGCAGGGCTTCGCCCTCTACGGGCGGCAGGTCAGGCTCGTGCTCGGCGGTGACGAGTTCGTGTGCGACCTCGTCTTCTACCACGTCCGCCTGCGGTGCTTCGTCATCATCGAGCTCAAGGCCACGCCGTTCGACCCCCGTGATCTCGGCCAGCTCAACATGTACCTCGCGGCTGCCGACGAACTGCTGGCAGCCGACGGAGATGGCCCCACCATCGGGCTCGTTCTGTGCCGCAGCAAGAACAGCGTCGTCGCCGAGTACGCGCTGCGCGGCCACACCCACCCGATGGGTGTGGCCGAGTGGGCGTCCGAGCTCACCACCGACCTGCCGGCCGAGCTGGCGGCGTCCCTGCCCAGCATCGAAGAGCTCGAAGCCGAACTTTCAGACCCCAAGGAGGGGCCATGACCCGCGACGGCACCGAAGCCATGCACGAAGCTGATGCCCTTGAATGGATCGGCGACTGGTGGGTCCCCGTCACCGGCGAGGCCATCGCGCCCGGATCGGGCGAACGTGAGACCTGGGAGGACCTCGCCATCCCCGGACGCCTGCTAGACGCCCTGCGCAAACTCAACCCCGGAGTCCCGAATGAACAGTTGGTGCAGGCACGCGAGGAGATACTCACTCCCACCTCGGCCGATGCCATCACCGAGAACATGCGCGCCCACGCGTGGCTGACCGCTGGCTATCGCCTCGACTACGTGGACGACGATGGTGTCGAGCAGAGTCCCACGCTGCGTGTCATCAGCGCCGAACCGGCCGACAACGACTACCTGGTCGCCAACCAGGTGACGATCCGCCGCCCTGAGGGCCTGCGGCGGTTCGACCTCGTGCTCTACTGCAACGGGCTGCCGGTCGCCATCGTCGAACTGAAGCGGGCTGGCTCAGAACAGGCGCACCTCGCGGCCGCCCACGCCCAACTGCAGACATACCTGCGCGAGTTCCCGTTGGCGTTCCGGTTCTGTGTCCTGACCGTGATCAGCGACGGTATCCTCGCGCGCTACGGGACGCCGTTCACGCCGCTCAACCACTACGCCCCGTGGTACGTCGACGATGACGGCACGCCCTACCCGCCCGACGCTGAAGGTGTCGACGGCGAGGCCCTGTCGCAACTCGAAGCACTCTGCGCCGGGCTGTTGCAGACCGACCGATTCGGTCAGCTCGCCCGCAACTACGTGTCGTTCTCCGTCACCGACGGCGGCATCGCCAAGCTCGTGGCCAAACCTCACCAGTACTTCGCCGTCGCCCGGGCCATCGCAGCGACCATCATCGCCTACCGCACGGACGGGAAAGCCGGCGTTGTCTGGCACACGCAGGGAGCGGGCAAGTCGTTGGAGATGGAGTTCTACACCCACCTCGTCCAACGCCACCCGCTGCTGGAAAACCCGACCGTGGTCGTCATCACCGACCGCAAGGAACTCGACGGGCAACTCTTCGGAGCCTTCGAGCGCTCGGGGCTGCTCGCCGAGAGCCCCCTCGCCGTCAAGACCCGAACACAACTCCGCGCCGAACTGACCGGACGCCGCACCGGCGGCATCCTGTTCACCACCCTGCAGAAGTTCGGGCTCACCCAGACCGAGCGCGACACCGGGGCGTCCCATCCCCTGTTGTCGGACCGGCGGAACATCATCGTCGTCGTTGATGAGGCGCACCGCAGCCACTACGACGACCTCGACGGCTACGCACGGCACCTGCGCGACGCCCTGCCGCATGCCACCCTGATCGCCTTCACCGGCACGCCGATCTCCCTGCCCGAACGCGACACCCGAAACGTGTTCGGCCCCGACATCGACGTCTACGACCTCTCCCGCGCCGTCGCCGACGGCGCGACGGTGCCCGTGGTGTTCGAGCCCCGGCTCGTGCAGGTCGCGCTCGCCGACGGGGTCACCCAGGACGACTTCGACGACGCCGCTGACCGCATCACCGAGGGCTTGGACGACGTGGAGCGCGCCCAACTCGAACGCAGTGTCGCCAAGATCAACGCCATCTACGGCGCGCCCGCCCGCATCGCCACGCTGGCCGACGACATCCTCGAGCACTGGGACGCCCGGTCGACCGCGATGCTCCCCCAGATCGAGGTGCCCGGCAAGGCGCTGATCGTCTGCGCGACCCGCGAGATCTGCGCCCGCCTCTACGCGGCGCTCGTCCAACGCCGCCCGGAGTGGCACTCGGATTCCATCGAGGCCGGCGTCATCAAGGTGGTCTACTCGGGGTCGGCGTCCGACCAACCGCCGGTGAGTGACCACGTCCGCACGGAGAGCCAGAACTCCACCATCAAGGAACGGCTGCGCAACCCCGATGACGAGCTGCAACTCGTCATCGTCAAGGACATGATGCTCACCGGCTACGACAGCCCGCCCCTCCACACCCTGTACCTCGACCGGCCCCAGCAGGGTGCCCAGCTCATGCAGACGCTCGCGCGGGTGAACCGCACGTTCCGCGGCAAGGACGCCGGCCTGCTGGTCGGGTATGCCCCGCTGGTCGAGAACCTGCAAGCCGCCCTGGCCGTCTATTCCAAGGCCGACCAGGAGGGCCGACCGATGGGACGCCCCCACGAGGAGGCGGTGGCGCTGGTTCAGCAGCTCGCCGGTGAACTTGACCAGCTCACGGCGCCCTTCGGCTGGCAGCAGAGGCTGTCGAAGGGGGTCAAGTACGTCAAGGTGGCACTAGGCCTGGTGAACTGGCTACGCGAACAGCGGCCGGGCGACGACGAGGCTGAGCCCACGGCGTCCACCTATCGGCGCAAGGCCAGCCAACTGCAGCGCGCGTGGGCGCTGGCGTCGGGCGATGAGGCGCTGGCCCCGCTTCGGGGAACCGTGCGGTTCTACGAAGAGGTGCGCGTCTACATGGCCAAGTTCGACGCCGAGGAGCGGCGGGCGAGCGGACGTCCCGTGCCGGAGGAGATCGCCCGGCTGCTTGGTGACCTGATTGCGCGGAGCACGAGTTCAGGTGAGGTGCTCGACCTGTATGAGGCGGCAGGATTGCCCAAACCCGAACTGGACGCCCTCACTCCCGAGGTGCTCGCCGCGGCACGGACGGCCAGCAACGCCCAACTCGCACTGGAAGCCCTGCGCAATGCGGTTCTGTCGGAGGCCTCCCGGGTCACGGGGGGGAACATCGTGCGCCATCGCGCGTTCAGCGAACGCGTCGCCGAACTCATGGCGCGGTATGCGAACTCGCAGCTCACGGCTGCCCAGGTGATCGAAGCGCTCATCGAGCTGGCCCAGGAAGTTGCCGCAGAGGCTAGGCGTGGCGAGCGGTTCACGCCGCCGCTGGGAACCGATGAGTTGGCGCTGTACGACGCGGTAGCCGAGAACCGCTCGGCCGTGGAGGTGATGGGCGACGATGTGCTCGGCCAGATCGCTCGCGACCTCGTCGCCATCATGCAGCGTGACGTCAAGACCGACTGGACGGTGCGCGACGACGTGCGAGCAAAGCTGCGTTCGTCCATCAAGCGACTGCTGGTGAAGCACAACTATCCGCCCGACAAGCAACCAGGTGCGGTCAAGCTGGTCCTTGAACAGATGGAGTTGTTGGCGCCCCGCTTTGCTGCCCGCTGACGGGCAACGGGGGCCATTCCTCGGGGAGCTCGTCGTCGGGCGGGTGACCGACGCCCAGGGCGAGCCAGTCGGCTGAACGTTCGACGAAACGGTCGAAGGCGGCCTCGTCGGGCAGCATCCCCTCGAACTGGCCCTCGATCTTGAGCGTGGCGATGCCATACATGCTGGCCCAGAAGAATCGGGTCACGTCGCCGACCTCGTGGGGTGGCACCCAGCCCTCGGCCGCGGCCTGCTTGACCTCCCGATGCAGCATCCCGATCGTGGCGAGGGCTGCCTGCCGCAGGTCCGGATCCCGATCCCGGTCAGTGGCCACCCCCGAGAACATGAGGCGCAACATCATGGGTTCCGAGACCGCGTAGGCGACGAACGTGCGGGCCAGCGCCCGGATGCGGGCGCCGGCCCCGCTGCCCTCGAGCTCGGCGAGCGCTGCACCGAGGTCGGAGCCCAGTTGCTCGAACCCGCGACGGGCCAGGGCGTCGATCAACGCCTGCTTGTTGGGGAAGTGCCGGTAGATGGCACTGTGGCTGACACCGAGCTCGCGCGCGATGCGGTTGAAGTTGACGGCGAACCGGTCCCCACGCTCCATCTCCTCCAGGGCAGCGCCCATGACCGCGTCGGGGAGGTCGCCGTGGTGGTAGGTGTGCCGGGTTCCCAGTTGCCGGCACCTATGTTTCAACTTGTCACCATGTGACTCTTTGCCACATTCTGGGGGCGTAGGTCCCCCCGTGAACCTGCCCACCCCCGCACGCTGCGAGCGATCGCTCCGTGCCCCACGGCCGGGGCCGCTGCCCGCAGGTGCTGGGCGGCCCGGGCCGGATGAGGCCCGCCTCGCCTTCGCTCCCCTCAGAAGGCCAGCAGCGCGAAGAACGGCAGCAGGGGGACCATGATCCCGGTGCTCATCCAGAACATGCCGAAGTTCATGGCGACGTCTGACAGGGCGGCCAGTCGGTAGCGCACCGACCCGACCGGACGTTCCTCGTGGCAGGTCCACGCCATCGTGGACGGCGCGGTCAGCAACGCGGTAGTGCCGCCCTGGGCGTGCTCGAGGTGCTGGATGCGCGCGTCGCCGGGTGCGGCCGGGCAGCCGCAGTCCGTGCCACACGCGCAGTCAGTTCCGCAGGCGCAGGCGTGGTTGACCGGCGCCGCAGGGCGGAGGATGTCGCGCAACCCGACCACGCTGGCGAAGAGCAGGTACGCCATCAGCGGGACGCCGACCAGCGCGAACAGCCACAGCTCGCCGCCGGGGCGGCCGGCGGCCATCATCCAGTCCATGTCCATGCCCGTGGGCGTGCGGTGGGCCCGCTTCACCGCCATCGCGGCCACGTGCCACGTCATGGCCGCGAACATCAGCGCGTGCCCGATCGCGTGCCAACGCCCGGCACGGTCGTGCCGCACGGACGCCGTGACGGCCAGCCAGCCGAACCACAGGGTGCCGACGGCGAACACGCCGGTGAGCGCGTCGATCGGGACGACCGACAGGAGCCCCGTCCACGTCGGGCGGGCCACCATCAGCAGCATCACCACGGCCATGACCAGGTGCAGCACGTTCGAGACGCGCTGCCGGCCGTTCTGGGGGCGGGTGAGCTCGTAGGTGCACCAGATCGTGCACCAGGCGAACAGCACCAGGAGCCCGATGAACTTCACCGGGACGTCGTCGAACGAGAACACGCTGCCTCCTGCGGCTGGGGTCGGCGTCAGGTGACGCCCTTCACCCCATCAGTCGTGCGGCGGGTCCGAAAAGTTCCCGGCGTCTCAGCGCGGGGCGTCCGCGTGGTCGATGCAGGTGGTCGACCAGGGCCGGAACTCGAGGCGGTCGGGGTCGATCGCGATCCCGCACACCTCGCAGCGACCCCACGTGCCGTCGGCCAACCGGGCCTGCGCGCGCAGCACTTCGTCGAGTGTGTCGGCGATGACCTGCGCCGACCCGGCGTCCTCCATCTGCTGGATCGCCTGGATCGTCCCGTCGCCGATGCGCTTGCCGAAGCCGATCGTGCTGCCCTCCTCGACCGGGGCGGTGAGGCGGGCGAGCTTGCGGCGCAGCTCGGCCTCGCGCTCGGCGAGGTCGACCGCCGCGTCCTCGGGGCCGTAGTCAGTCATCCGGCCATCATGGCACGGCGGCCGGCGCGGTCACCGGAAGGCCGCGAACTCCTCGCGGCACACCTCGGCCACCGTGAGGGTACGGGCGTTCGGCCGCAGCGCACTCGGCCAGGCCGCGACGACGGCCGAGCGGCCGAACCGGGGCCGCAGCGGCAGGCCCGTCAGCGGTCGCCCCTCGGTCGTACGGTGCATCACCGCAGGCCGCGACCTCAGCAGCGTGTACCCGAGGCCCCGGCCGACCAGCGCTCGCACCACCTCGATCTGCGGGATCGCGGCGCGCAGGTTCGGGCTGAGCCCCCGGGCCTCGAACGCCTCCAGGGTGTTCTCCCGCGACGGGCGGGTGTCCAGCACGATCAGTGGCTCAGCGACGAGGTCGGCCAGGTCCACGTCAGGTCCGGCGGCGAGGGGGTGGTCGGCCGGCAGAACCGCCACGACCTCGGTGGGGTAGATCATCCGCTTCGTCAGCCCGGTGGGCAGGTTCACGTCGTAGAGCACGGCGAGGTCCAGGGAGCCCTCGTGCAGGGCCTCGATGAGCTCGTCGTTGTCGCCGACACGAATGTCGACCCGCACCTCGGGGAAGTCCTCGGCGAACCGTTGGACGACGGGGGGCAGGACGCTGTCGGCGATGCCGTTGTAGCAGCCGACGGCGACTGGCCCGGCGAGGCGGCCGTCCCGCCCCTGGGCAAGTTCGTGGGGGATCTCGTGGATGGCCTCGACCACCGTGCGCGCGCGGCGCGCCACCAGCTCGCCGGCCGCCGTCAGCGTCACGCCTTTGGCCTTGCGGCGCACGGTGAGGCGCTCGCCCAACGCGCGCTCCAATTCGGTGACGACGTGGGAGACGGCCGACTCCGACAGGTGCAGCGCGGACGCCGCCGCCGAGAGGGTTGGGTGGCGCGCCACCTCGAGGAACACCTCGAGCTGGCGGATCGTGACCTTGGCCATTCCTCAATGTTAGTGAAGAAGTTCCCTAAATACCTGTGCTTTACGTCATGTATGTCTCCGGGTGACCATGGAATCAACGACTTCGAAGGAGAAGCCATGACGACCACCACGACCCGCCCGGCCCCGGTCGCCGACTGGGTGACCATCAACGACCTGTACGCCGACCCGTACCCGATCTTCCGCCGGATGCGCCAGGAGGCCCCCGTCCACTGGGTGCCCGCCGTCAACCGCTACATGGTCGTGTCCTACGACGCCTGCCACACCATCGAGCAGGACCCCGACCGCTTCACCGCCCGCGAGCAGGGCTCCCTGATGTACAAGGCCATGGGCCACTCGATGCTGCGCAAGGACGACCCCGAGCACGCCGTCGAACGCGCCGCCTACGGGGGCGTCCTGAAGCCCCGCGCGATCAAGGAGAGCTGGACCTCGGTCTTCGAGGCCAACACCGAGAAGTACATCGCGCACCTCAAGGAGGTCGGCTCGGGCGCCGACCTGATCCGCCACTTCGCGGCCCCGTTCGCCGCGGCCAACCTCGTGGAGATCCTGGGCACCCTCGGCGCCGACTGGCACGACATGGAGCGCTGGAGCCAGCACATGATCGACGGCACGGGCAACTACGCCGACGACCCCGAGGTCTGGGCCCGCGCCCTCACCGCCCGCGACGAGGTCGAGACCATGATCGACGAGCTCGCGCCCCACTACCGCGCCAACCCCGACCACACGCTGCTGTCGCACCTGGTCAACTCCCCTCGGATCCTCGCGCGGTTGGGCCCACCCAAGCTACTCAGTAGTCGGACGCCGGCCCGCGAAAGTTCCCGAGCGGTGGCGTCCGCAGAACGAGGGTGGGTTGGGACGCCGTGGCTGCCCCGGGGCGACCCCCGGGCGATAGGCTCGGGCCATGACGTACAAGTTGATCCTCCTTCGCCACGGCGAGAGCGAGTGGAACCAGAAGAACCTGTTCACGGGCTGGGTTGACGTGGACATCAACGAGAAGGGCGTCGGCGAGGCCAAGAAGGCCGCGGAGCTCCTCAAGGCCGAGGGGCTGCTGCCCGAGAAGCTGCACACGTCGCTGCTGCGCCGCGCCATCCACACCGCCTACCTCGCCCTTGACGGCTGCGACCGCCACTGGATCCCCGTCGAGCGCTCCTGGCGCCTCAACGAGCGCCACTACGGCGGCCTGCAGGGCCTGGACAAGGCCGAGACGCTGGCCAAGTACGGCGAGGAGCAGTTCATGCTGTGGCGCCGCAGCTACGACACCCCGCCGCCCGTGCTCGACAAGGACAACGAGTACAGCCAGTTCAACGACCCGCGCTACGCCGACATCCCCGAGGACGAGCGCCCCCAGACCGAGTGCCTGGCCGACGTCGTCGTCCGGATGCTTCCCTACTGGGAGTCAAGCATCAAGCCCGACCTCGCCGCCGGCAAGGTCGTGCTGGTCACCGCCCACGGCAACTCGCTGCGCGCGCTGGTCAAGCACCTCGACGGCATCTCGGACGCCGACATCGCGGGCCTGAACATCCCCACCGGCATCCCGCTGTACTACGAGCTGGACGACGACTTCCAGCCCGTCACCAAGGGTGGCCGTTACCTCGACCCCGAGGCTGCGAAGGCCGCCATCGAGGCCGTGAAGAACCAGGGCAAGAAGTAACCACACGCCGACAGCCCGCCTTCCGCCCGCCGAGAGCCTGTGTTCAGGCTCCCGGGGGCCGGGAAGGCGGGCTGTCGGCGTTCGGAAGGCGGCCTGTCGGCGTCAGGCGATCGTCCAGTTCTCGCCCTCGGGGTGCAGGCCGGTGACGATGTAGATCACGCGGCTGCCCATCAGCACGGCGTGGTCGGCGATGCGCTCGTAGTAGCGGCCCAGCAGCGCGCAGTCGACGGCCGCCTCGACACCGTGGCTCCAGGCGTCGTCGAGCAGGATGCGGAACTGGTGGCTGCGCAGCTCGTCGACCTCCTCGTCGTGGTCGGCCATCTTCTCGGCGTCGAGCACGTTGCGCTCGCGCAGGGTGCGGCCGGCGATCTCGACCATCTCGGACGCCAGCGCCGCCATGCGCTGGAAGTTGGGCTGCATCGACTCGGGGACCGCACCGCGGGGGTAGCGCATGCGGGCGATCTTGGCGATGTGGGCGGACAGGTCGCCCATGCGGGCCAGGTCGGCCACCATGCGCAGGGCTGCGACGAGCGTGCGGAGCTCGCCGGCGACGGGCGCCTGGCGGGCCAGCAGGACGAAGCAGCGCTGCTCGAGGTCGTCGTGGAGCTGGTCGAGGATGCTGTCGTCGCTGATGACCTTCTCGGCGGCCGCCAGGTCGGAGGTCAGCAGGGCCTTCGTGGCCTCCGTCACCGCGACCTGCACCCGGTCGGTCATCGTGATCAGGTCGGTGACGACCGAGCTGAGTTCCTGCTGGTAGCTCTCGCGCATCTGCGCTCCTTCGCGTTCGATGGGGTGTGGCCCTCCGGGCACGGGGCGCCACGTTACGTCCCCCGAACGATCTTAGGCGTGCCTCCCCGCGAACGCCGGGTGAACACTCGGTGAACCCTCGGGGACGCCCGGCCGAGACGGCCTCCGCGCGCGGCCCCGGCGGCCGTGTCGGGCCTATGCTGAGGGCGTGTCGCCCGCTCTCGCCGCCCTCATCGGACTCGTCGCCGGGGTGTTCGCGGGCTACCTCGTGGCGTGGTTCGTGCTGAGCCGCCGCGCCGAGCCCGAACCGGTCGACCAGCACCTGGAGCGCCGCCGCATCCTGGACGCCCTGCGGTCCGGGGGAGCGCTCATCGGCGACGTGGACGACATCCTCGCCAGCAACGAGCTCGCCACCGAGCTGGGGCTGATCCGCGGCAACCGGGTCGCCATCCCCGCCCTGCTGGACCTCGTCCGTGAAGTGCGCCGCACCGGGGAGTCGGCCTCGGTCAACCTCGACCAGGTCCGCGCCGGCCGCGGCGGTGTCGGGCGATCCCAGCAGCGGCTCGCCGTCCGGGTGCTGCGCCTCGACGACGGCAACATCCTCGTCGTGGCCGACGACCGCGGGGCGGCGCTGCGCGTGCAGGCGTCCGCGCGCGACTTCATGGCGAACGCGACCCACGAGCTCAAGACCCCGGTCGGTGCGATTACGCTCCTGTCGGAGGCCGTCGAACAGGCCGCGGACGACCCCGAGGCCGTGGCGCGCTTCTCGCGCAAGATCCAGGCGGAGTCCTCGCGGCTGTCGCAGCTGGTCACCCAGATCGTGCAGCTGTCCCGGCTGCAGGGCGAGCCGGTCAGCAACGCCGAAGAGGTGTCGGTCGACGAGGTCGTCGGCCTGGCCCTCGACCGCAGCCGCCAATTGGCCGAGCAGCGGCAGGTCAGCCTCACCCGCGGCGGGGAGGAGGGGCTGGTCGTCCGCGGCAAGCACGAGCAGCTCGTGACCGCCGTGGTGAACCTCGTGCACAACGCCATCACCTACTCCGGTGAGAAGGCGCGGGTCGTCATCACGACCCGTGCGGTGACCGACGGGCCCGAGCCGCGGGTCGCGATCGCCGTGACCGACAACGGCATCGGGATCGGCGCGGAGGACACCAAGCGCATCTTCGAGCGGTTCTACCGCGTCGACTACGCCCGGAGCCGCCAGACCGGCGGCACGGGGCTGGGCCTCTCGATCGTGGCCGAGATCGTGGAGGGCCACGGCGGCGAGGTCACCGTGTGGAGCAAGCTGGGCAGCGGGTCGACGTTCACGATCACGCTGCCCGCCGCGGCCGAGGAAGAGGAGGAAGTCGCATGAGCGTGGTCCTGATCGTGGAGGACGAGGAGAGCTACCGGGACGCCCTGGGCTTCATGCTCGCCAAGGAGGGGTTCGAGGTCATCCTGGCCGCCGACGGCGAGGAGGGGCTGGCCCAGTTCGAGCGCCACGGCGCCGACATCGTGCTGCTGGACCTGATGATGCCGGGCCTGTCGGGCACCGAGGTGTGCCGCCGGCTGCGCCAGCGCAGCACCGTGCCGATCATCATGGTCACCGCCCGCGACGCCGAGATCGACAAGGTCGTCGGCCTGGAGCTGGGCGCCGACGACTACGTCACCAAGCCGTTCAGCCACCGCGAGCTGCTCGCGCGGGTGCGCGCGGTCCTGCGGCGCGGGGCCGACACCGAGCTGATGCCCGACGTGATCGAGGAGTCCGGCGTCCGGATGGACGTCGAGCGCCACGAGGTGTGGGTCGGCGGCGAGCCCGTGCGGCTGGCCCTGAAGGAGTTCGAGCTGCTCGAGATGCTCCTGCGCAACGCCGGGCGCGTGATGACCCGCGGCCAGCTCATCGACCGCGTGTGGGGAGCGGACTACGTGGGGGACACCAAGACCCTCGACGTCCACATCAAGCGCCTGCGCGGCAAGATCGAGGCCGACCCGGCCGACCCGCAGCTGCTGGTGACCGTGCGGGGGCTGGGCTACAAGTTCAACGGGTGAGTGGCCCGGGGCGTCCGGACGGCCGCCCGTAGGATGCCGTCGTGACCAACGATGTCGTCGTGTTCTCCGGCCAGGCCCATCCCGAGTTCGCCCGCGAGATGTGCGACCTCTTGGACGTCGACCTGTCGCCCGCCCGCGTCCAGCGGTTCAGCAACGACTGCCTGCAGGTGCAGTTGCGCGCGAACTGCCGGCAGCGGGACGTGTACATCGTGCAGCCGGTGGCCCCGCCGACCCAGGAGAACCTCATGGAGCTCCTGATGATGGTGGACGCCGCGCGCGGGGCCTCCGCGTCCCAGGTCAACGTCGTCATGCCGCACTACGCGTACGCGCGCTCGGACAAGAAGGACGCCCCGCGCATCTCGCTGGGCGGCCGGCTGGTCGCCGACCTGCTGGCCACCGCCGGCGCCACCCGCGTGCTCACGATGACGCTGCACGCCGAGCAGGTGCACGGCTTCTTCTCCATGCCGGTCGACCACCTGACCGCGCTGCCCGTGCTCGCCGAGCACTTCCGGGGCCGCGACCTGTCCAACACGGTCGTGGTGTCGCCCGACTTCGGCAACGCCAAGGCCGCCAACCGGTTCGCCCGCGCCCTCGGCGTCGAGGTGGCGGCGGGCTCGAAGCGACGGCTGGCCGACGACACCGTCGTCATCGACGCGATCGTCGGCGACGTGCAGGGCAAGGACTGCATCGTGCTCGACGACGAGATCGCCACCGGCGGCTCGACCATGACCCTCATCGACTGCATCCGTCGCTACGACGCCCAGGGCGTGTCGGTGGTCTGCACCCACGGCCTGTTCACCGGCAACGCGGTTCAGACCTTCAACGCCCGCGACGACATCGACGAGATCGTCACCACCAACACCGTCCCGCAGGACAAGCCCATCGACCGGCTCGTGTCGTTGTCGGTGGCCCCGCTGTTCGCCGAGGCCGTCCGCCGCATCCACCTCGGGGAGTCCGTCAGCACCCTGTTCTCGGAGGAGAACACCTACGGCGCCTGAGCCCCCGGACACGACGAAGGGCCCCCTCCGCCGCGGAGGGGGCCCTTCGTGCTGGGTCAGGAGGTCGGCTTGGCCGAGGCGTAGATCGGGTCCTCGGCGCTCATCACCGGGGCGATCGCCTTGGCCTGGAGGCCGGACTCGAAGTTCAGGACCAGGTCGACGGTCAGGCCCGGCTTGAGGTCGGGGCTGGAGACCGTGAAGGCGGGGCTCGGGTCGGTCAGCACGGCGAGCCGGTTGGGCTCGAGGTCGACGCCGCTGCCCGTGACCGTGAGGGGTGCCCCCACGGAGTTGTCCATCTTGTGCGCGTTGCCCTCGACGCTGACCAGGCGGTCGGCGACGGGCGACACGATGGAGGCGGACAGCACGCCCTTGCCACTCTCGTCGGCGACGACGAGCAGGTTGCGCACCTTGAGCTGGCGGTTGCCCTCGCCGGCCTGCAGGTCGACGTTGACGCCGTGGGCCGGCGTGTACTGCTGGAGGGTCTGCATGTTGAACCCGCACCCGGTGAGGAGCAGGCTGGCGCACACACCGGCGGCGAACGTGCTGACGGCCCGGCGACGGCGACGGGTGCTGGAATCCATGGCAGGAGCCTCCTGGGTCGAAACCTTGGTGTCGCAGCACACAATAACGAAACCCGCTGTCGGATGGTTAGCCGCATCAGCCCGCGGTGAGAACGTTGCGAAAACGGGACCGTCGCGGCGCTCGGGCCCGGCGGTGCTCCGTGCCCGGAAACCCGGGGCAACCGGGCGCGCGTGTTGGCGTCCGGGCCACTTGCGGCCTAGTGTGTGCATGACCCGCTTGGATGGGGAGGACCCTACCCCCAGCCCGCGCGCGGAGCACACTCCTGAGCGCTTGTCAAGACCCCCAATGCGGCGCTGACAACGGGTGATACCCCTGCAGCCCCCTGAGGACCCGTGGTATGATGGTGGGCGGGAAAGGGGTCAATGAATATGACTTTTCAGGTCGGCGAAACGGTTGTCTACCCGAACCACGGTGCGGCCGTCATCGAAGACATCGAAACCCGGACGATCAAGGGAGAGGAACGTCTCTACCTCGTCCTCCGCATTGTGGGGCAGAACGACCTGGTGGTGCGGGTCCCGGCCTGCAACCTCGACCTGGTGGGCGTCCGCGACGTCGTCGACGCCGAGGGCCTCGAGCGCGTGTTCAGCGTGCTGCGTGCGCCCCACGCCGAGGAGCCGACGAACTGGTCGCGCCGCTACAAGGCCAACCTCGAGAAGCTGCACTCCGGCAACGTCATGAAGGTCGCCGAGGTCGTGCGCGACCTGTGGCGCCGCGAGCGCGAGCGCGGCCTGTCCGCGGGAGAGAAGCGCATGCTGGCCAAGGCTCGCCAGATCCTGGTCTCCGAGCTCGCCCTGGCCGAGAAGGTCTCCGACGACCGCGCCGAGGTCATGCTCGACGAGGTGCTGGCCTCGTAACCACCCATGGGTGAACACATCAACAATCCCGTACCGGTCGTCGCCATCGTGGTGGCGGCCGGTTCCGGTTCCCGGCTGGGGGCCGAGGTGCCCAAGGCGCTGGTCCCGGTGGCCGGCGTCCCCCTGCTGACCCGCGCGGTGGCCCAGCTCGCCGCCGGCGGCGTCGACGAGGTCGTCGTTGTGGCGCCCGTCGAGGGCCGCGAGGCGTTCGTGGACGCCCTGGCCGGCGCCCCCGTCCCGGTGACGTGGGCCGACGGCGGCGCCGAGCGTCAGCACTCCGTGGCCCACGGCATGGGCGTGCTGCCCGACCTGCCCGCGGCGGACGCCGACGCCCAGGTCGTCCTCGTGCACGACGCCGCCCGGGCGTTCCTGCCCGCCGACATGGTCGCTCGCGTGATCGATGCCGTCCGCGCCGGTGCCGACGCCGTCGTGCCGGTGGTGCCCGTCACCGACTCCGTGCGCGAGCTGGTCGAGGACGGGTCGACGGTGGTCGACCGGGCCCGGCTGCGAGCGGTCCAGACCCCGCAGGGGTTCCGTCGCGGCGTGCTGGAGGAGGCCCACCGGGTTCTGGCCGAGAGCGACACGATCGTCACCGACGACGCCGCAGCCGCCGAGTACATCGGCTGCACGGTGACGCTGGTGGAGGGATCGCGCGACGCCTTCAAGGTCACCGAACCCCTGGACCGGGTCCTGGCCGAGGCCCTCGTGGCGTGGGGCGTCTCGTGAGGGTCGGGATCGGCACCGACGTCCACGCGCTCGAGCCGGGCGTCCCGATGTGGTGCGCCTGCCTGCACTTCCCCGACGAGCCGGCCGGCCTGTCCGGGCACTCCGACGGCGACGTGGCCGCGCACGCGGCGTGCGACGCGCTCTTCTCCGCCAGCGGCCTGGGCGACATGGGCAGCAACTTCGGCACGTCCGAGCCCGAGTGGGCCGGGGCGTCCGGGGTCGCGTTCCTCACCGAGGCGGCCCGCCGCGTGCGCGCGGCCGGGTTCGAGATCGGCAACGTCGCGGTCCAGGTGATCGGCAACCGGCCCCGCCTCGCTGCACGCCGGGCGGAGGCCGAGGCCGTGATGTCCGAGGCGGTCGGCGCACCGGTCACGCTGTCGGGCACCACCACCGACGGGCTCGGCCTCACCGGCCGCGGCGAGGGGGTCGCCGCCGTCGCCACCGCCCTCGTGGTGGCCCGGTAGGGGTCAGCGCACCTCGTCCTCGCTCGCCACGAACGCGTTGCACGCGGCGATGGCGTCGCTGCCAAGACCGCGGTCGAACCAGTCCTGTCGGGCTGCCCCCGTGCCGTGTCCGCCGGACCAGCCGGGGCGTCCGGACAGCACGTCGTCGCCGAGGTTGTACGCCAGCCCGCTGAGCCGCTCGAGCTCGCCCGGGCCGAGGTTCTGGCTCTGCGCCACCGAACGCACGTACTGGCCGGCCAGGCAGTCGGCCTGCACCTCGGTGCGCCGCGACAGGTCCTGCGCGGCGCGCTCGGAGCGGGCGTCCTGTTCGAGATACTTCTCCGAGATCAGGATCGCGGTCCGCGCCTGGACCGCGTGGCCGAACTCGTGGGCGAGGATCATCTCGGCCGCGTACGGGGCCGAGGCGACGTTGGCGGGGAAGGCCCGCAACAGCGTGTTGGCGTAGTACACGCGCTGGTCGCCGGTGCAGTAGGCGGCGTTCACCTCGGCGAAGTCGCCGCACGCGGTCTTGATCGGCCGGGTGTAGACCACGACCGGGGGCCGTGGCATCTCGAAGCCGGCCGCCTCGACGGGCTCGGCGAACACCGTCATCAGGCAGCCCATCAGCTCGTTGAAGTGCTCCTGCTTCTCGGCCGCCGACGCCGAGGGCACGTCCACCGCGGCCATCCGGCAGTTCGTGGGGGTCGGGACCTGCTGGTCGTAGAGCGGGTTCGACCGTACGAGGCGACCCGCGGCGTCCATGTTGCGCGGGCCGGGCACGGCGGGCGGGTTCCGGTCGGCGGGCGGCGGCGTGTAGTCCTCGTTGAGGTACGGCGAGGTGGGGTCGCCCGGCACCTGCGGGGCGGGCGCGGGGGCGTCCGGTCGCGTCGGGTTCGCCGGGGCGTCGGGGACGCCGGGGAGCTGGGCGCCCATCACGTCGTCCATCAGCCCGCGCAGGAACGAGGCGATCATCAGGATGGCCACCACGGCCATGACGATCCGCACGAGGTTCCCCAGGCCGCTGCGGCGGCGCTGGGGCGGGCGGGGGGCCGGACGCGGTGCCGGCCATGGTTGCTGGGCCTGCGGCGGCCACCCCTGGGGCGCCCGCTGCGGGGCCGGCCACTGCTGGGGAGGGGGCCACTGCTGCACCTGGCGCGGCGGCCACTGCTGCGGCGGTGGCCAGGCCTGCTGGGGCGTCCCGGACGGCCCGCGGCGCGGTGGCGGCGGGGCTCCCCAGGGCGTCTGGCTCACGCGCCCACCCTAGCCGGGTGCGGTAGGTTCACAATCGTGACCACCGCACGCACCCTCCTCGGACGCCTCGCGGCCGCCCTCGCGCTCACCCTGGCGCTCGTGGCCGCGCCGATCCCCGCGCACGCGGTGACCGAGGTGGAGTCCTACCTGGTCGACGCCCGGATCGACGCCGACGGCACGCTGCACGTGGACGCCACGATCACCCCCACCGGCGGCCCGGGCGAGCTGGTCCAGCGGTTCGCCACCACCCTGCCCACCTCCGAGGCGCGCGAGTTCCGCTTCACCCTCGACGACGTGCGCGCCAGCGCCTCCGGGACCGACGTGCCCGTCGAGGTCGCCACCGACGGCGCCTACCGGGTGGTCACTATCCCGGTCGACGACGCGCCCGTGGTGCTCAGCTACTCCGTCCGCGGCGCCGCGATCGAGACCGCCGACACCACCACCGTCACGTGGCGCCTGCTGCAGGGGCTCAACCTGCCGGTGCGCACCTTCGAGGCGACGGTCGCCGTGCCCGGCCCGTTCACCATGGTCGACTGCGCCGCGGGCGCGCCCGGCGCCCCGGGCGCCTGCGGGTGGTACGCCGGCGGCACGCACGACAACCCGACCCCCACCTTCCACGACGGGCCGCGCGGTGCGGGCGAGGTCGTCCAGGTGGTCGTGCGCTTCCCGCGCGACGCGGTGGCCAGCAACCAGGACGTCGTCCAGCGCTGGTCCCTCGACCGCGCGTTCTCGCTGGCCCCGGTTCCGCTCGCGGTCGCCGCGGGCGTGGCCGCGCTCGGCCTGGCCGGCCTGTGGCTGCTGCGCCGCCGGTTCCTGTCCGATGCCGAGGCGGACGCCACCCCCACCATCGTCGGCACCTTCCGCCCCGTCGGTGCGGGCCACAGCGCGTTCGAGGTGGGCGAAGGCGTCCGGCCCGGCCAGATCGGCACGCTGGTCGACGGCACCGTCGACCCGGTCGACGTGACCGCCACCGTGGTCGACCTCGCCGTCCACGGCCACCTCCTGATCCGCGAGCTGCCGCACCGCAGCGCCTACGCGCGCGCCGAGTGGGAGTTCGAGCGCCGCGACTCCGACCGGCCGCTGCGCCCCTACGAGCGGACCCTCCTGGACGCCATCGCCCCCGCCGACGGCTCGGGGTGCTGCGCCAACCTCGGCCCGCACGTGGGGGAGGTCCTCCCGACCGTGCAGTCGCAGCTGTACGACGACGTGGTGGAGCGCGGCTGGTTCTCGCGGCGTCCGGACGCAACCCGCTCGGCCCTCACCCGCCTCGGTTGGGGCCTGCTCGTCGCCGCCGCGGTCGTCGCCCTCGCGCTGGTCGCGTTCACGACCTTCGGCGTGGCCGGGCTCGTGCTCGTCGCGCTGGCGGCCGGCTTCGGACTCGTCGCCCAGGACACCCCGGCCCGCACGAAGGCGGGCGCGGGCGTCCTCGCGGGGCTGGGCCTGCTGCGCGGCCACCTGCTCACCCAGCCGGTCGAGGAGATGCCGCCGGGGCAGGAGGTCCACGAGCTGTCGGAGGTGCTGCCCTACGCGATCGTGCTCGGCGGCGCCGACCGGTGGCTGGACGGGCTGGCCGCCACGGACCGCGACGACACCCCCGACGAGACCGAGCTCGACTGGTACCACGGCCCCGAGGGCTGGCACCTCGCCGACCTGCCCGACTCGCTGCGCAACTTCATCACCACCGTGGAGGGGTCGCTCCTCCAGCGGTGACCGGCTGCCTCAGAGCTCCAGGCCGGGGTACAGCGGGTTGGCGTCCAGCAGCTCGGCCGCGGCGGCCTTGGTGCGGTCGGCCACGCCGTCGGCGAGGGTGTACTTCGCCTTGCCGGGCTGGCCGTTGGACGCCGTGACCGGCGTCGTCTGCTTGAGCACGTCCACCATCAGCTCCGCCACGCGGTCGAACTCGTCGGCGCCGAAGCCGCGCGAGGTGAGCGCGGGCGTCCCGATGCGGACGCCGGAGGTGTACCAGGCGCCGTTCGGGTCGCGCGGGATCGAGTTGCGGTTGGTGACCACGCCCGAGTCGAGCAGGGCCGACTCGGCCTGGCGGCCGGTGAGGCCGAACGAGGTCGTGACGTCGAGCAGCACGAGGTGGTTGTCGGTGCCGTCGGTGACGAGCTTCACGCCGCGCTTCATCAGGCCCTCGGCCAGCGCCTTGGCGTTGTCGGCCACGTCCTGCGCATAGGTCTGGAAGGACTCGGTGCGCGCCTCGGCGAAGGCCACCGCCTTGGCGGCCATCACGTGCGACAGCGGGCCGCCGAGCACCATCGGGCAGCCCTTGTCGACCGCGTCGGAGTACTCCTTGGTGGCGAGCACGAAGCCACCGCGCGGGCCGCGGAGCGACTTGTGGGTGGTGGAGGCGACGATGTCGGCGTAGGGGACCGGGTTCTCCTCGCCGGTGAACACCTTGCCCGCCACGAGGCCGGCGAAGTGGGCCATGTCGACGAACAGGGTCGCGCCCACGGCGTCCGCGATCTCGCGCATCTTCGCGAAGTTCACCCGGCGCGGGTAGGCGGAGTAGCCGGCCACGATGACGAGCGGCTTGAACTCCTTCGCGTCGGCCAGCAGCTGGTCGTAGTCGATCAGCCCGGTCTCGGGGTCGGTGCCGTAGCTGTGCTGCTCGAACATCTTGCCGGAGATGTTGTGGCGGAAGCCGTGGGTGAGGTGGCCGCCGGCGTCCAGGCTCATGCCCATGACGCGCTGCGAGTTGAACTCGCGGCGCAGCGCCTCCCAGTCCTCATGCGAGAGGTCGTTGACGTTCTTCGCGCCGAGGCGGGCCAGCGTCGGAGACTCGATGCGGGTGTTCAGGATCGCCCAGTAGGCGACGAGGTTGGCGTCGATGCCGGAGTGGGGCTGCACGTAGGCGTACTCGGCGCCGAACAGCTCACGCGCGTGCTCGGCCGCGACGGCCTCGACGGTGTCGACGTTCTGGCAGCCGGCGTAGAAGCGGTGCCCAACCGTGCCCTCGGCGTACTTGTCGCTCAGCCAGTTGCCCATCGTCAGCAGGGTGGCGAGCGAGGCGTAGTTCTCCGACGCGATCAGCTTCAGCGAGGCGCGCTGGTCGTCGAGCTCGGAGCGGATCGCGCCGCTGATCCGCGGCTCCACCGACTCGATGACGGACAAGGCCTGCTGGTAGGCGCTGGACGCGGTGGCGGTGAGGTCGGACACGACAGGGCTCCTCGAGGGTTCGGCGTACGCCTCAAGATAGCGCGTCGGGTCGGGTGGGCACCGACCTTGGTCTGGCCCCGGGACGGTGGGGCATCGACCAGGTGTCGATGGCGGACGCCGCGGGCCCGGCTAGCGTGGGGGGCACCCCAGACGCGAGGAAGGCCACCATGGACGAGAACACCCGCCCCGACCCGACGACCGCCCCGGGCACCCCGCCGGACGCGACGTTCGGCGTCCCCCCGACCCAGCCCTACCGGCAGCCCGCACCGCTGCCGTACGCCCCGGCTCCCGCGCCCGCCGCGCGGCCGGCGTCGTTCAAGCGCGGCTTCGGGCTCGGCGCCGGCGCCGGCCTCGGCTTCGGTGGGGCGATGCTGGTCTTCTCCCTCGTGGCCAGCCTGCTGACCGGCCTGGTGCTGATGGGCTTCGCCGGTGCGGCGTCCACGCTGGCCGGCAGCGGGCAGACCGCGGTCGAGCCGCTGGCCACCGTGTGGGGCCCCGACACCGCCACCAAGAAGCTCCGCGCGATCCCCGTCGCGGGTGCCATCCAGACCCGCGGCGCCGACGGCTTCGCCCTCGCCGAGGGCACCTACGGCTACGAGGTCGCCGACGTGCTCGACGGGCTCACCGCCGAGGACGCCGACGGCATCGTGCTGATGCTCGACACCCCCGGCGGCACGGTCACCGGCTCGAAGGCGATCGCCGACGCGGTCGACCGTTACCGCGAGCGCACGGGCAAGAAGGTGTTCGCCTTCGTCCAGGGGATGTCGGCCTCGGGCGGCATGTACGCGATGGCGGGCGCCGACGAGATCGTCGCCGACCACGGCACCACCGTCGGCAGCGTGGGCGTCATCATGGGCCCGATCGAGCGCTACCGCGACGTGACCGGCATGGGCAGCATCATGGGCGCCGTCGAGGCGGGCGAGATCACCCAGGAGTACATCACCGCCGGCAAGGGCAAGGACGCCGGGCAGCCGTTCCGCGACCTGACCGCCGAGGAGCGCGCGAACCTGGTCGACATCGCCAACGAGATGTACGACGACTTCGTGACCCACGTCTCGACCAAGCGCGGCATCGACCGCGCCGTGATCGTCGAGCAGCTCGGCGCGGGCATGTTCACCGGCCAGAAGGCCAAGGACGTCGGCTACATCGACGAGGTCATGGGCCGCGACGAGGCGCTGCGCCACTTCGCGACCGCCGCCGGGCTCGACCCGGCCGACACCAAGCTGGTGCAGGCGACGGCCCCAGGCCTGTGGGCGAGCCTGTTCGGCGTCGAGGCCCGCCCGTGGGGCGTCGCCCCGGCCGCCCAGCCGGTCGGTGGCCAGCCGGCCCGCGCCACGGCGCAGATGTGCACCGACCCCACCACCCCGCTGGCCTGGCACGGCCCGACGGTGGGGGTCTGCGGCTGATCCGCGCCGCTCAGCGGCTGCGCGCCACCTCGTAGAGGGCGATGGACGCCGCCACGGACGCGTTCAGCGACTCGACCTCGGAGGCGATCGGGATGGACGCCAGCACGTCGCAGTTCTTGCGCACGAGCTGGCTCAGCCCCTCGCCCTCGGAGCCGACGACGAGCAGCACCGGGCCGTCGACGCCGGGGATCTCGGCGATGTCGACCTCACCCTCGCCGGCCAGGCCGACCACGACGAAGCCGGCCTCGGCGTAGTCGCGCAGCACGCGGTTGAGGTTGGTGGCCAGTGCGACCGGGACGCGCACGGCGGCGCCGGCCGAGGTCTTCCAGGCCGCGGCCGTCATGTGGGCCGAGCGGCGCTCCGGCACGATCACGCCCACGGCGCCGAAGGCGGCCGCCGAGCGGATGATCGCGCCCAGGTTGCGGGGGTCGGTGACCTGGTCGCAGGCCACCACGATGGGGGCGTCGTCATCGGCGAGGGCGTCCTCGAGCAGGTCGCCGGGGTGCGCGTACTCGTACTCGGGAAGCTGGATCGCGACGCCCTGGTGCACGGCACCGGCGGTCAGCCGGTCGAGCTCGGAGCGGGACGCCTGCAGCAGCGTGATGCCCTTCTCGGCGGCGATCTTCAGGATGTCGGCGATCCGGGTGTCGCGGTCGGCGCCCTCCATCAGGTAGGCGCGGCGCACCGGCAGGTCTGCCTGCAGGGCCTCGAGCACGGGGTTGCGGCCGATCACCCAGTCCGCCCCGGGAGCCTTCGCGGCGCCCTGGCGGACACGCTGCTCGCCGGGGGGCGTGCGGCGGCCGCGCGGCTTGTTCCCCGAGATCGGCGACTCCTCCGGGCGACGCTTGCGGTACGCCTTGTGGTACGGGCGGTCCTCGGCCTTGGGCGTGGGGCCCTTGCCCTCGAGCCCGCGCTTGACGCGCCCGCCCGAGCCTGCGGTGCGGCCCGTCGGGCCGATGCCCTTGCCGCGCTTGCGCACGGCTCCCTTGCGCTGCGAATTGCCGGCCATGTCAGCCCCTCTCGCGGGACCAGCGGGCCCCGTCCTTGGTGTCGGTGATCGTCAGGCCGGCGGCCGCCAGCGAGTCGCGGATCGCGTCGGCGGCGGCCCAGTCCTTGTTCGCGCGCGCGGCCGCACGCTGCTCCAGCATCGTGCCCACGAGCGCGTCGACCACGCCCGTGAGGTCGTCGGACGCCGCACCCTGGGTGTGCGCCCACTCGGGCGCGGCCGGGTCGAGGCCGAGGATGCCGAGCATCCACGTCACGTCGACGGCGGCCCAACCGACGGCGTCCCGGTCGCCCGAGGCGATCGCCTGGTTGCCGTCCTTGACCCGGCCGAACAGCGCGGCCAGGGCGGCCGGCGTCCCGAGGTCGTCGTCCATGGCGGCGGTGAACGCCGCGCGGGCGTCCCGCCGGTCGCCCGTCGTGCCCTCGTACGCGACCTCGCCGAGCACCTCGCCCGCCCGGGCGAGGAAGGAGTCGATGCGCTCCAGCTGGGCGGCGGACTCGGCCAGCGAGGCGTCCGAGAGCTCGATCGCCGAGCGGTAGTGGGGGCCGGCCAGGTACAGCCGGACCGCGCGGCCGCCGTACTGCGCGACGGCGTCCCCCACGTCGGCGGTGTTGCCGAGGCTCTTGCTCATCTTCTCGCCGGCCATGGTGACCCACGCGTTGTGCATCCACACCCGCGCGAACGGACGCCCCGCCGCCTGGCTCTGGGCCATCTCGTTCTCGTGGTGCGGGAAGCGCAGGTCGAGGCCGCCGCCGTGGATGTCGAACTCGGGGCCGAGGTACTTGCCCGCCATCGCGGAGCACTCGATGTGCCAACCGGGTCGGCCGCGGCCCCACGGGGCCGGCCACGACGCGGTCGCAGGCTCGCCGGGCTTGGTGCCCTTCCACAGCGCGAAGTCGCGGGGGTCTCGCTTGCCGCGCAGGTCGGCCTCCTCGTCGGACGCCATCTCGTCGGCGCGCATGCCCGACAGCGACCCGTAGGCGGGCCAGCTGGCCACGTCGAAGTAGACGTCGCCCGAGCCGTCGTCGGCCGCGTAGGCGTGCCCGGCATCGATGAGCTCGGCGATCAGCTCGACCATCTCGGGGATGTGGCCGGTCGCCTTCGGCTCGTAGGTCGGCGGGCGGACGCCCAGGGCGCGGATCGCCTCGTGGAACTGCCCCTCGACCCGGTAGCCCAGCGCCCACCAGGGCTCGCCGGTCTCGGCCGAGAGCGCGAGGATCTTGTCGTCGATGTCGGTGATGTTCGCCACGAGGGTGACCTCGTGGCCCGCGTGCTCCAGCCAGCGGCGCAGGACGTCGAAGTTGACCTCCTTGCGGACGTGGCCCAGGTGTGGGGGCTTCTGCACGGTAGGACCGCACGCGTAGATCGAGACCTTGCCCTCGACGAGGGGCTTGAACTCGGTCTTGGTGCGTGTCGCGGTGTCGTACAGGTGCAGGCTCACCGGGCAAGCGTACCGAAGCCGACCTCGGGTCCGTTCACCCCTGCGAGCGCCGCCGCAGGGCCTCGATGTCGAGGAAGTCCGGCAGCACCTCGGTGCCGGGGGCGAACGCCTCGGCCTCCCACGGGTCCTCGGGCATCTCCTCCTCCTCGACGAACCCCTGCGAGGGGTCGAGGGGGTTGGCCAGCTGGCGCTGCTCGCCCAGCGGCGAGAAGGCCTCGTGGGAGATCACCTCGTCGGGCAGTGCGCTGAGCACGTCGTGGATGTAGCCCTGCACCGCCTCGGTCAGCGGCACGTCGCGGTGCTCGCGCTGGCTCTGGTACCAGCGGTAGTCCAGCACCTCGTGGAAGATCTGCGCGGGCTCGCGCTTGCCGGCCAGGTGCCCGGGGATCGCCGTGATCACCGGCTCGAACGCGTGGGTCAGCCACTGGTGGGCGACGACGGACTCCTCGACGTGGCCCTGGTTGGTGCGGGCGCGGTAGGTGTCGAGGTCGTTGAGCAGGCGGCGGGCCTGGTTCTCCTCAGTGTCGAGGCCGGTCAACCGCAGCAGGCGCCGGGAGTGGTGCCCGGCGTCCACGACCTTCGGCTGGATGGTGATCGAGTCGCCGGTGGGGGAGGTGCTGATGTCGAGCTCGGCGACGTCGAAGCCCAGCTGGTTGAGCCGGCGCACGCGCGACTCGATGCGCGCGAGCTCGGAGCCGGCGAACTTCTCCAGCCCGGTGAGCTCGCGCCACAGGTCGCGGTAGCGGGACTCGATCTGCTGCACCAGCTGCAGCGGGTCGAGGGACTCGTCGAGCATCCGGCCGGCCTCGAGGTCGGAGAACTCGCCGAACAGGTTCACCATCGCGATCTCGAGGTCGTGCAGCCGCTGGCCGTCGGACAGCTGCTCGTGCAGCTCGGCGGTCTCGGCGTCGACCAGGTAGGCGGCGAACTCACCCGCGTCGCGCCGGAAGAGGATGTTCGACAGGGACACGTCCCCCCACAGGAACCCGCTCAGGTGCAGGCGGGCCAGCAGCACCACCATCGCGTCCACGAGGCGGGAGACGGTGTCGCGGCGCACGCCGGTGGAGAACAGCGAGCGGTAGGGCAACGAGAACTGCAGGTGCCGGGTGAGCAGGATCGAGTCCAAGGGGTCGCCGTCGGCGTCCAGGCGGTTGGTGACCACGCCCATCGGCTCGACGGCGGGGGTGTCGAGGCGGCTGAGGTCGGTGAGCATTCGGTACTCGTGGACGGCCGCGGCCTCGATGACCTCCTTGGCCGCGTACACCTCGTCGCCGACCTGGATGAACCGCACCACGTGCCGGGAGATGCCCCGGGGGAGCGCGACCAGGTGCTCGTGCGGCCACTCGGCCAGCGGGATGTGCCAAGGGAGCGGGAGGAGGCGGGCGTCCGGCTGGGCCGCCAGGAATCGAGGCACGGGGTGATCCTCTCACAACGGCACAGGCCCCCGGCGGGTGCCAGGGGCCTGTGCGACGGGGGCTGGCGTCAGCTGATGCGGTCGCCGGTCTTGTTGCTGAACACGTGCATGCGGCCGTGGTCGGGCTCCAGGCGGACCACGTCGCGCTTGGTGAGCGGGTGGCGGGACTGGAGGCGAGCCACGATCTGGTTCGCGTTGAGCTTCTCGTCGGCCGAGAGGCCGGCGAGGGTGCCGTACAGGTACGAGTCCGCACCCAGCTCCTCGACCACGGCGACGTCGATGGCGATGCCCTTGCCGTCCTCGGTGGTGTGGAAGTGCTCGGGACGGATGCCCAGCGTCAGGTCGGCCTCGCCCTGGGCCTTGGCCAGGATCTCGCGCGCGACGGGCACGACGTGGTCGCCCACCTGGACGCCGCCGTCGACGACCTTGCCGGCGATCAGGTTCATGGCCGGGGAGCCGATGAAGCCCGCGACGAAGAGGTTCTTCGGGGCGTCGTACAGCTCGAGCGGGGACGCGACCTGCTGCAGCAGGCCGTCCTTCATGACCGCGACGCGGTCACCCATCGTCATGGCCTCGACCTGGTCGTGGGTGACGTAGACGGTCGTGACGCCGAGGCGCTGCTGGAGGGCGGCGATCTGCGTACGGGTCGACACACGGAGCTTCGCGTCGAGGTTCGACAGCGGCTCGTCCATGAGGAAGACCTGCGGCTGGCGGACGATCGCGCGGCCCATGGCGACGCGCTGGCGCTGACCACCGGAGAGGGCCTTCGGCTTGCGGGACAGGAAGGACTCCAGGCCCAGCAGCTTGGCGGCCTCGAGGACGCGCTTCTCGCGGTCGGCCTTCGGCACGTTCTGCATCTTGAGGGCGAAGCCCATGTTGTCCGCCACCGTCATGTGGGGGTACAGGGCGTAGTTCTGGAAGACCATCGCGATGTCGCGGTCCTTGGGAGGCAGGTCGGTGACGTTGCGGTCGCCGATGTGGATGGCGCCCGCGTTCACCTCCTCCAGGCCGGCGAGCATGCGCAGCGAGGTCGACTTGCCGCAACCGGAGGGGCCGACGAGGACCATGAACTCGCCGTCGCCGATCTCGAGGTTCAGCTTGTCGACGGCCGGGTGGTCGGCACCGGGGTAGACGCGCGTGGCGTCCTTGAACGAGACAGTGGCCATGCCACAACATCCTTTCCACGGGCAGGTACGTGCCCGACGATCCGTAGTGGAAACGCGGACCGCGTTCGCGGTCCGCCTCCCATTCAACCCTCGCCCCGCCCGACCTGCAAGTTGGGGCCCCGCCTTCGTGACCTAGTCGCAACGTTGAGCCGCCGAACGAGTGCGGTGTCCGCTTGGGTATCCTCGCGGGGTGACCTCGCAGCCCGCCCCCGAGACCCCGGACGCCGCAGCCGCGGCGTCCGAGCCCGAGTGGTGGGACGACCCCGCCCTGCCGTGGAAGCACAAGCCGGGCCGCGCCGACCTGATCTGCATGTCCGCGCTGTCGGTCGTGGCCATCTACGCGCTGGTGATGCTGCCGCTGCGCCCGATCATCCTGGGCCTGGCGCCGCACCTGCTCGGCTCGCTCGGTTACCGCACCGGCCTGGTGCTGGTCGGCGCGCTGGCCGCCGTGGGGGACCGCTGGTGGCCGCTGGTCCTGGTCGTGGGGTCGCTGATGGCGATGAAGTTCGACTGGGTCTACTGGTGGGCCGGCAAGCTCTGGGGCCGCAACATCATGGACGTGTGGTCGGCCAACAAGTCGGAGCGCACCCAGCGCCGCTGGGAGAAGATCTGGAACGGCGCCCGCCGGTTCGAGACCTTGGCCATCTTCGTGACCTTCCTGCCCATCCCGATCCCGGCCGGCGTGGTGTACGCCGCCCTGGGCGCGGCCGGCACCAGGTTGTGGAAGTTCCTGGCCGTCTGCTTCGGCAGCGCCCTGCTCACCACTGCCGGCTACATGGCGCTGGGCTACTGGATCGGCGAGCCGGCCGTGCAGGTCGTCGACACCTACGGCCGCTACCTGTGGTACCTCTCGATCGCGATCCTCGTCGGCATGTTCGCCGTGTTCTGGTACCGCCAGCGCGGGGCCCAGCAGCAGGCGTCGACCGAGGACCGGTGATCGCTGGCCGAAGGTCGGTCCCGACCGGTCGCCCGGCCTCATAGGCTCACCCCATGCCCTTCCGCCCCACCTGGGCCGCGATGTTCGAGCCCGAGCTGTACCCGCCCCCGCCGCTGACCGGCTTCGGCTTCGCGTGGCGCTACGCGGTCGCCATCGGGTGCTTCTTCGCCATGGCAGCCGTCTGGGTGCTGGCGTTCCAAGCCCGAACGACCGGGGTGATCCTCGACGTCCCGATCCCACCCGAGGAGATCGGCAGCCTGCCCCCGGTCTGGTGGGCGGTACTGGACCCGGTCCTGGGCGCGATCGGGCTGGCCACGATCCACCTGCGCCGGCGATTCCCCCTGATCCTCGCCGTCGGCACCGCGGTCTTCTCGTTCGCTTCGGCCTCCATCGCGGCGGTCGCGGTCTGGGCCTTCATCTCCAACGCCTCACGCCGCAACCTGCGCAACACGCTCATCGCGTGGGCGACCACCCTGGCGTCGTCGCTGGCCGGCTTCCTCCTGCCGTGGTCGGTGCCCTTCACGTGGTCCAGCTTGGTCGGCGTGGCGCTCCTCAGCACCGCGATGGCGCTGCTGGGGATGTACCTGGGCGTCCGTCGTGACCGCGCGGCCGGATTCCTGCGCCGCGTCGAGCAGGCCGAGGCCGACCGCCAGTTCGCCGTGCTCGCCGAGCGCAACCGGATCGCCCGCGAGATGCACGACGTGCTGGCCCACCGCATCTCGCTGGTCTCGATGCACGCCGGCGTGCTGGCCTACCGCGGCGACCTGCCGCCGGAGAAGACCCAGGAGATCGCCGCGATCATCCAGGAGAACGCGCACGCCTCCCTCACCGAGCTGCGGTCGGTGCTGTCCACCCTCCGCGAGGTGCCGACGCTGGACGCCGCGGGTGCGGTGGTCGGGGCCGGGGCCACGGCGTCCGGGCCGGTCGCCGCGCCGCAGCCGACGCTCGCCGACCTGCCCGCCCTGATCGAGGAGGTGCACGCCTCGGGGCAGCGGCTCGAGGTGGTCGACACGCTGGACGCGGCGTCCGTGCCCCTGGTGCAGCAGCGCCACCTCTACCGGATCGTGCAGGAGTGCCTGACCAACGCCCGCAAGCACGCGCCGCGCGCGCTGGTGCGGCTGGAGCTGTCGGGCAACCGTCGCGAGGGCATCACCCTGCGGTGCGGCAACGACCTGACCGACCTGAGCGCCGCGATCCCTGGCTCGAAGCTCGGGCTGGTCGGCATCACCGAACGCGCCCACATGCTGGGCGGGCGCCTCGACGCCGGCGTGAGAGGCGGCCGGTTCGAGGTCGAGGCATGGCTACCGTGGGAGACGGACTTCAGGAGGACCCCGTGACCGAGAACACCATCCGCATCGTGCTGGTCGACGACGACCCGCTGGTCCGAGCCGGGCTGGGGCTGATCCTCGGCGGCTCGCCCGACCTCGAGGTGGTCGCCGAGGCCGCCGACGGTGTCGAGGCCGTGCAGGTCGTGGCCGAGCACAAGCCCGACATCGTGCTCATGGACATCCGGATGCCGCGGCGCGACGGCATCGCCGCCACCGCCGAGATCCTCGCCCGGCCGGATGCCCCGCGCGTGGTCGTGCTGACGACCTTCGACTCCGACGACATGGTGCTGAAGGCGCTGCAGGCGGGGGCGTCGGGCTTCCTGCTCAAGGACACCCCGCCGCCGAAGATGGTCGAGGCGATCCGCGCCGTGGATGCCGGCGAGACCACCCTGTCGCCGTCGGTCATCTCGCAGGTCATCGGGCTGGCGACGAAGTCGGTCGACGACGGCCGCGGCGAGGCCGCGCTGAAGCAGCTGGACGCCCTCACCGAGCGCGAGCGCGAGGTCGCCGTCGCCATCGGGCAGGGCAAGTCGAACGCCGAGATCGCGGGCGAGCTGTACATGTCGATCGCGACCGTGAAGGCCTACGTCACGCGCATCTTCTACAAGCTGGGCGTCGACAACCGCGTCCAGGTCGCGATGCGGGTCCACGACGCGGGGCTGGTGTAGCCCGCAGGGGTGGCGGGGCCGGGCTCACGCCCGGTGCAGCACCGCCACCAGGAACTGGGAGTCCTCGGTGAAGAGCTGGAGGTCCCAGGTCGAGAAGGCCTGCTTGAGCAGCAGGCCCGAGCTCGCGGCGTCCTTGACGAAGTCGTCGAAGTCGTAGCCGCGCCCGGCGCCGTACCCGATCACCGCACGGCCCTCCGGGTTCAGCCAGCCGGCGATGTTGGCCAGCACGTCGCGGCGGGTGTCGGGGTGCAGGAAGCCCATCACGTTGCCGGCCGAGAACACGAGGTCGAACTGCAGGGGGGCGTCCTCCGGCAGGACGACGTCGGCGAGGTCGCCGACCACGTAGCGCGGGCCGGGGAAGTCCTCCTCGGCGGCCTGGATGAGGACCGGGTCGAGGTCGACGCCGACGACGGTGTGGCCCGCCGCGTGCAGGTAGCCGGCGTGGCGGCCGGGACCGCAGCCGGCGTCGAGGATCGTGGCGCCGCGCGGGGCCATCGCGTCGATCAGGCGCGCCTCGCCGACCAGGTCGGTGCCGCCTGCGGCCATGTCGCGGAACCGCTGCACGTACCAGGCCGAGTGGTTGGGGTTGTTGGCCACGGCGTCGGCCCACTTGCTGCGCCGCGCCGCGCGCAGCATGGCGGCGGTGAGGTTGGTCGGGGCGAGCTTGCTGGGGTCCACGAGCCTCCGACAGGATTCGAACCCGCGACCATCCGCTTACAAGGCGGGCGCTCTACCAACTGAGCTACGGAGGCATGGCCCGGGTGGGCCGGGGTCCATTGTGCCCGAATCGCTGCCCGTCGCGCGCGTTGCTAGGCTGGTGGCGGCTCCCAGCCCCGGACGACGGTTCAGTACCCGGTGACGACAAGACTGGCCAACGGTGTGTTCGCTTCACGGACGCCCACGGCGTCCGATGTCTTGTGGAGGAGTCTTCGTGGACTGGGTGATCCTGCTGGCCTCGGGCGTGCTCGAGGCGGTGTGGGCGACGGCGCTGGGCGCGTCGGACGGCCTGAGGAAGTGGAAGCCGACCCTGGCGTTCGTGGTCGCGTCCGTGCTGAGTCTGTACGGGCTGGGGGTGGCGATGGTCACGATCCCGGTCGGGACCGCCTACGCCGTCTGGACCGCCACCGGCGCGACCCTGACCGTGGTGTGGGCGATGGTGCGCGGCGTCGAGCCCGCCACGCTGCGCCGCGTGCTGCTGCTGATGGGCATCGTCGCCTGCGTCGTCGGCCTGAAGGTGGTGGGTTGACGTGCCGTGGATCGTGTTGGTCGTGTCGGCCGTGCTCGAGGCCGTCTGGGCGACCGCCCTCGCGCAGTCGGCCGGGTTGACCCTGCTGGGGCCGACCGTGGTGTTCTTCGTGGCGACCGTGCTCTCGGTCGTCGGGCTGGGCTGTGCGATGAAGTCGATCCCGACCGGGACGGCCTACGCCGTCTGGACCGGTATCGGCGCCGTGCTCACCGTCGCCTGGGCCGCCGCGACCGGGGCCGAGCCGCTGTCGCCGGTCAAGGTGCTGCTGCTGGCCGGGATCATCGGCTGCGTGATCGGCCTGAAGTTCTCCACGCCCGCTGCGCCCGACCCGGTGGCCGGCTCGACCGAAGCCTGAGCCCGAACGGCGGACGCCGCGGGCTCAGTGGCCCTCGTGCTCCTCGCGCTCCGCGCGGCGCTCGGCCGCCTGCAGGGCGGCGAGCCCGCCGAGGGAGTTGCCCTGGGCCGAGCCCGGGACCATCCGGTCGTGGTCGGCGGGGCGGGCGGTCTCGGGGCTGCCGTGGCCGGACGCGTCGCCGTGGCCGCCCTTGCGGGGGATGACGTGCATGATCGCGACGATGATGCCGCCCACGAACAGGCCGACGAGGAACGAGAAGAAGGTGTTCGTCAGCCAGCCCATGAACCCGCCGAGCGGGCCGGTGGCGCCGGCGACCAGCACCTCGGCGTCGTGGACGAAACCGTACGGGGCGTGCCAGCCGAGTTCGTCGACGCCGACCAGCAGGATGTGGCCGCCGACCCACAGCATCGCGATGGTGCCGATGATGCCGAGGGCGGTGAGCAGCTTGGGCATGCCCTTGACCAGGGCGTTGCCGATGCCGGGCCCACGACCGCTCTCCACGAGGTGGAGGCCGATGTCGTCCATCTTCACGATGAGGGCGACCACGCCGTAGACGCCGATCGTGATGGCGAGCGCGACGACGGCCAGGATGATGGCGCGGGAGACGATCGGCTCGTTGGCGACCTCGTTGAGCGCGATCACCATGATCTCGGCCGACAGGATGAAGTCGGTGCGGATCGCGCCCGACGTCATCCCCTTCTCCTGGTCGCCGCCCTGCAGCGCGACGGGCGTCTTGTTCTTGGGGTTGTCCTTGCCGTGGCCGGAGACCTTCTCCCAGATCTTCTCGGCGCCCTCGTAGCTCAGGTACAGGCCGCCGAGCATGAGCAGGGGCGTGAGGATCCACGGCACGAACTGGGACAGCACCAGGATGGCCGGGAGGATGAACAGGAACTTGTTGCGCAGCGACCCGATCGCGATCGTCCTGATCATCGGCAGCTCGCGCGCCGGGCTGAAGCCGGTCACGTAGCGGGGGGTCACGGCTGCGTCGTCGATGACGACGCCGGCGGCCTTGGCGCCCGCGCGCCCGGCGGCCGCGGCCACGTCGTCGACCGAGGCTGCGGCCAGCTTGGCCAGCGCCGCGATGTCGTCCAGCAGTGCTGCGAGGCCGCCGCTCATGGTGTCTGTCCTTCTCCGCTCGGTGATGCGCGTCCACCAGAGTAGGGGGAGGACCCCAGCCCGCGCACGGGTCGCGGCCGGGCCCGACACCGGTCGGGGGCCGACATGGATCGCTCGGTCAGGCCAGCCCGGGGGCGGCGAGGAAGACCTGGGCGTCGCCGGACGCCGTGATCGCAGGGTTGGTCGCGGGGACGAAGACGGAGTCCCCCTTCGACAGCTCGAGGGTGCGCTCCTCGTCGCTCAGCACGACCGTGCCGCGGGTGACCAGGACGATCCGGGCCCCCTCGGGGGAGGGCAGCTCCAGCGGCGCGTCGGCCGCCAGCTCCAGGCGCCAGACGTCGAACTCGTGGCAGTGCGTGGGGTAGTCGAACACGCCGGGGGCCGTCTCGGTGGCGTCGATCACCTCGGGCTCGCCCCAGCCGAAGTCGACGACCCGGACCAGCTCGTCGACGGCGATGTGCTTGGTCGTGAGCCCGCCGCGGATGACGTTGTCGCTGGACGCCATCACCTCGACGCCGGTGCCCCGGAGGTGGGCGTGCATGACGCCGGCCGGGGTGTAGAGGCCCTGGCCCGGCTGGAGGGTGACGCGGTTGAGTAGGAGCGCGGCCAGGATGCCGGGGTCGCGCGGGAACACGTCGTCCAGCTCGAGGGCGGTGCGGGCGAAGTCGCCCAGCTCGCCCGGCTCGTCGCGGCGCTCGACGGCGGCGGCCAGGACGGCGTCCACGATGTCGACCTGCTGCTCCTTCATGGCGAGCAGCTGCAGGAACACCTCCTGCAGCCCGGCCTCCCCGCCGCGCGAGCGCAGGGGACCGATGACCCGCTCGATCGACGGGCCCACCTCCAGCGCCTCGAACAACGCGATCGTGATCGACGGGTCGCGGAACCCGCACAGCGCGTGGAACTCCTCCAGCGCCACGAGGATCTCGGGCTTGGGCCAGTCGTCCTTGTACACCCGCTGCGGGGCGGTCAACGGGACGCCGGCGGCCTCCTCGGCGGCGAAGCCCTCCTCGGCCAGCGCGCGGGAGGGGTGCGCCTGCAGCGACAGGGGGTGGCGGGCGGACAGGACCTTCATCAGGTACGGCAGGTAGGGGCCGAACTCGTCGACGCTGCGCGCGCCGAGCAGTTCCGGGCGCTGGGCCAGCGCCTGGTCCAGCGTGGCGTCGGCCAGCGACGAGGGGGCGAGGGTGTGCGCGCCGAGCCAGAACTCCGCCACGGGGCGCCCGTCGGGCTCGGTGCCGAGCAGCTCGTGGATGGTGTCGAACGTGCCCCACGGGTAGTGGATGAGCGTGCCCCGCAGGTGCTCCATCAGCTCTCGGTCCTCCTCAGATCTCGGACCAGGGTGGGTGAGTGGTCCATCGTCCATTCAACTCGGCGGGACGGGTTCGGGCAAGCAGGGAGGCACCGAGGGCGAATGACACGGCTGTGATTCGTGGCGTACAGTGGTCGGCATGTCCGACGCGCTGGCCCGCACCGAAACCGGTACCACCGAGTCCGGCCTCACCGCGTTCGAGGCCGACCTGCTCGCGTTCGAGGCGACCGGGCACCTCGCCCCCGAGGGCAAGGAGGCGGCGATCCTACGCCGCTTCGACCTGTCGGTGCCGCGGTACTACCAGGAGCTCAACGCCCTGATCGACAAGCCCGAGGCGCTCGCCCACGCGACCCTGCTGGTCAAGCGCCTCCGCCGCCAGCGCGAGAGCCGCCAGCAGCGCCGTTCGGCCCGCCCGCTGTCGGCCGCCGCGGCCGTCTGACCGGCCGCGCGAGACGCACGCCCGTCAAGCCGGGCGAACCACGGAACATCCAGATGGACCCGATCGGGGCCCCGTCCGCGTGCGCGTACCCGCCCGTGACCAGCCCGGCGTGGCGCTCCAGCGGGTTGCGCAGGGCCGGGCTGCCCGTCCGGGCCAGCGACCAGGCCGACGCGACCAGGTAGGCGGGCAGGAACCAGACCCCCGTGGCCGCGAACTGCCACGCGTGCCGCACCTCGTGGGCGTACACCCCCGGCACGCGCGCCTCGAGCCGGTCCATCGTGGACGCCGTGGTCACCACGTCGCCGATGGTGAAGGCCCCGGCGACCGGGAAGGCGAACCGGTAGCCCTCGGCGACGAAGATGCCGTCGGGGCGGCGTCGCACCCGCGCGCCACCGGCCCCGGCCACCAGCAGCCCGACCGGGGTGCTCAGGTTCAGCCAGTTCGCGAGGTGGCGGATGCGATCACGTCGACGCATGCCGCCAACACTAGTGCGCGATGGCACTCGCTTGTCTCGAGTGCTAATCGGCTGGTAAACATGTAGCTGGCACTCTCGGGTCGAGAGTGCCACTCGTTCCGGCCGTGTGAGACCTGCCGATCAGGTCGTCCGTCGCGGGCACCGTCCGGGGCAACGCAAAGACATTCGAAAGGGCTGCCGCAGTGGCAAAGCTGATTGAATTCAACGTCGAGGCCCGCCGCGGGCTCGAGCGGGGCATGAACACCCTCGCCGACGCGGTGAAGGTGACGCTCGGCCCGAAGGGTCGCAACGTCGTCCTCGAGAAGAAGTGGGGCGCCCCCACGATCACCAACGACGGTGTCTCCATCGCCAAGGAGATCGAGCTGGAGGACCCGTTCGAGAAGATCGGGGCCGAGCTCGTCAAGGAGGTCGCCAAGAAGACCGACGACGTCGCGGGTGACGGCACCACCACCGCCACCGTCGTGGCGCAGGCGATGGTCCGCGAGGGCCTCCGCAACGTCACCGCCGGTGCGAACCCGATGGGCCTCAAGCGCGGCATCGAGAAGGCCGTCGCCGCCATCGCCGACGAGCTGGCCGCCCAGGCCACCTCGGTCGACACCAAGGAGCAGATCGCGGCCACGGCGTCCATCTCGGCCGCCGACACCACGGTCGGCGACATCATCGCCGAGGCGATGGACAAGGTCGGCAAGGAAGGCGTCATCACCGTCGAGGAGAGCAACACCTTCGGGCTCGACCTCGAGCTCACCGAGGGCATGCGCTTCGACAAGGGCTACATCTCGCCCTACTTCGTGACCGACGCCGAGCGCATGGAGGCCGTCCTCGACGACCCCTACATCCTCATCGTCAACAGCAAGGTCTCCTCGCTGAAGGACCTGCTGCCCGTTCTCGAGAAGGTCATGCAGGGCGGCAAGCCGCTGCTGGTCATCGCCGAGGACGTCGACGGTGAGGCCCTCGCCGGCCTGATCGTCAACAAGATCCGTGGCACCTTCAAGTCCGTCGCCGTCAAGGCCCCGGGCTTCGGCGACCGCCGCAAGGCCATGCTGGGCGACATCGCGATCCTGACCGGCGGCCAGGTCATCTCCGAGGAGGTCGGCCTCAAGCTGGACGCCGTGACCGTCGAGCTGCTCGGCCGCGCCCGCTCGGTGCGCATCACCAAGGACGAGACCACCATCGTCGACGGTGCCGGCGACGCGCAGCAGATCGAGGGCCGCGTGGCCCAGATCCGCCGCGAGATCGAGAACTCCGACTCCGACTACGACCGCGAGAAGCTGCAGGAGCGCCTCGCCAAGCTGGCCGGCGGCGTGGCCGTCATCAAGGTCGGCGCGGCCACCGAGGTCGAGCTCAAGGAGCGCAAGCACCGCATCGAGGACGCCGTCCGCAACGCGAAGGCGGCCGTCGAGGAGGGCATCCTCCCCGGTGGTGGCGTCGCGCTGCTCCAGGCCGCCGCCGCGGTCAAGGAGAAGGTGTCCGGCGAGCTGTCCGGCGACGAGCTGGTCGGCGCGCAGATCGTGTTCACCGCTGCCTCGGCCCCGCTGAAGCAGATCGCCGAGAACGCCGGCCTCGAGGGCGGCGTCGTGGCGGAGAAGGTCGCGGGCCTCGAGCCCGGCAAGGGCCTGAACGCCGCCACCGGTGAGTACGTGGACATGCTCGAGGCGGGCATCCCCGACCCGGCCAAGGTGACCCGCTCGGCGCTGCAGAACGCGGCGTCCATCGCGGCGCTGTTCCTCACCACCGAGGCCGTCATCGCCGACAAGCCCGAGAAGGCGCCGGCCATGCCGGCCGGCGGCGACGACATGGGCGGCATGGGCTTCTGACCACGCTCGACCCCGTCGAGAACCACACACAGGGCGTCCCGCACACGCGGGGCGCCCTGTGCGTTGCGCGGGCATCACTCCGGTTCGTTCCCGGACGCCGTCCCGAGCAGGAACGGCGTCGTCACCCCCTCGTCCATGAGGTGGGTCATCAGTCCCTCCACCGCGTGGGGCAGGTTGTGGCAGTGGTCCATCCAGATGCCGGGGTTGTCGGCCAGGAAGGCCACGTCGTAGGTCTCGCCGTGGCCGACGTCGAGCGGCGCGGTGGATCCGTTTCCGATCGGGAAAGGGGCGGCGGTCGGGCGGGGTCAGGCCCCGATGAGGCCGTGTCGGACGAAGGCCGCGTGCAGGCCGTCCTCGTCGACGCGGCCGGTGACCTCGTCGGCGATGGCCTTGACGGCGTCGGGGGCGTTGCCCATCGCGATGCCGACGCCCGCGGCGCGGAGCAGTTCGACGTCGTTCCAGCTGTCGCCGATGGCGATGGAGTCCGCGCGGTCGAGGCCGAGGTGGGTGAGGGCGGCCACCATGCCGGCGGCCTTGTCGAGGCCGGCGACGGTGACCTCGCCGCAGCCGGGGCCGAAGGCCTCGACCGAGCTGGCCACGACCTCGAACCGGCCCGCGAGGGCCTCCTGCACGGCGTCGACCGGGAGCGGGCAGCCGAGGTAGACCAGCTTGGTGACCAGCACCCCGCTGCGATCACCGTCGGTGCGCACCCGGTCGATGAAGCCGAACGAGCCCCGGGCGAACTCCTCGGGGGTCTGGCCGAGGTCGGGTAGCGAGGCGCGCATGCGGTCGCGGATGGCGACCGGGGCGAGGATCGCGTCGTCGGCCTGCAGGACGACGCCGGTGTCGTGGCGGTCGAACCAGGCCAGGGCGAAGGCCAGGTCGTCCTCGGGGATCGCGCGGTGCACGACCACCTCGCCACCCACCGCGACGAATGCCCCGGAGGCCCCGATCACCCCGTCGAAGCCGATGTCGAGCAGGTCGGGCCACAACTCGGCCCGCGACCGGCCCGTGCACACGAACACGGCGTGGCCGGCCGCGCGGGCGCCGCGCACGGCCTCCACCGTGCTCGCGGGGATCCGACCGTCCCAGCCGACGAGGGTGCCGTCGACGTCGAGGAAGACGGCCCGGCGCCGCCGGGCGGGTTCGGGGCTGCGCGAGCGGGTCATCGAGTCACGCCCGCAACCGGGGGCAGGCCGGCAGCTTGACCGCGTCGAGCCAGATGGCCAGCAGTGCGGACTGGTCGGTGCCCGTGACGCGGGCCACGTGGTCGACGAACGTCGTGGTGGAGGCGACCGAGTGCTCGGCGACCCACGAACGGCACACGGCGAAGAAGGCCGCGTCGCCGAGCGCCACGCGCAACGCGTGCAGGGTCAGCGCGCCGCGCTTGTAGACCCAGTCGTCGAACATCGCCGGCATGCCGGGGTCGGCCAGCGGGGTGGTCTGCTGCTGCATCGGCAGCGCCTTGTGGTGCCGCGCCGCGCGCTCGTCGGCGGTCAGCAGGCCGCGGGCCTCCGACCACAGCCACTCGGTGTAGCAGGCGAAGCCCTCGTGCAGCCAGATGTCGCGCAGCAGCCCGGAGGTCACCTTGTTGCCGAACCACTGGTGGGCGAGTTCGTGCACGACGAGGCGCTCGTTGTCCCAGTCGTCGACGAGGTGGTTGGTGCCGAAGCTGGCCATGCCCTGCGCCTCGAGCGGGATCTCCAGGGGCTCGTCGACCACCACGGCCCTGAAGTCGGGCAGGGGATAGGGGCCGAACCAGCCCTCGAGGGCGTCCAGCATCGCCGGCAGGCGCAGCAGGGGCGAGGCCGGCGGCACGGCGCGTCCGCGCGGGCGGTGGAGCGTGACCCGGCCCCCGGAACCCGGCAGGGGCTCGGCCGCGAGGCGTCCGATGACGATGCTGACGAGGTAGGACGCCGTGGGCGCGGCCTCCTCGAACACCCAGGTCGTGCGGCCGGCGCGCGTGGACGTGCCGGTGGGGCGTCCGGTCGCGACGACCGCGTACTCGGGGTCGGTGGTCACGGCGATGCGGTAGGAGGCCTTGTCGTCGGCCCGGTCGTTGCACGGGTAGAACGACGGCGCGCCGTAGGGCTGCGAGGCGACCAGGACGCCGTCGGTGAGCTCCTCCCAGCCGGCCGGGCCGTGCGCTCCCGGCACCGGGCCGGGCTTGCCGGCGTAGGCGACCTCGACGGTCGTGGGCTCGCCGGCGGCCAAGGGGTGGGCCAGCTTCAGCGTGAGGACGCGGTCCTTGTGGGTGTACTTCTTCGGCTTCGCCCCGCCGACCCGCACCCGGGAGACGTGCAGCCCGCTCAGGTCGAGGCGCAGGGTGTCGGTGGCCTCCCGGGCGACCACGCGCAGGGTGGCGACCGCGTCCAGGCGGTTGGTGGTCAGGCGGTAGTCGAGGGCGAGGTCGTAGTGCTCGACGGTGTACCGGAGGTCCCCGTGGCCGGGCAGGTAGGGATCAGGGACGACGCGCACCACTCGATCCTGCCACACGGGGCCGGGTCACGCGGTCCACGGCCCGATGGGGTTGCCGATCCAGCGCGTGCGGCGCGGCACCGACTCGCCGCGCATCACCAGTGAGGCGGGGCCGATGGTGGAGTGCCGGCCGACGGTCGCGCCCGGCAGGACGACGCCGTTGGGGCACAGGGTCGCGCCCGCCTTGATGACGACGGTGTCGAGGGCGAGCACACGGTCGTGGAACAGGTGGGTCTGCACGACGCAGCCCCGCGAGATGGTCGCGCCGGGACCGACCTCGACCAGGTCGGGTTCGGGCAGCCAGTAGGACTCGCACCACACACCCTTCCCGATGCGGGCGCCCATGGTGCGCAGCCAGACGTTGAGCAGGGGCGTCCCGGTGGCCCAGCGCACGAACCACGGCGCGGTGACCAGCTCGACGAACTGGTCGGCCAGCTCGTTGCGCCACACGAAGGAGCTCCACAGGGGGTGCTCGCCCGGCTTCACCCGCCCCACGAGCAGGCGCTTGGGCAGCACCGACAGCCAGGCCGCGAGGTACCCGGTGGCGACCAGGACGACCCCGCCGAGGCCGACCGCCCACCACCACGACGCGGACGCCAGCGCGAGCAGCGCGGCGACCACCAGCACCGCGAGGGCCATGGACACCATCACCGCGACGATCCGGAACGCCTCGACCAGCGCCCGCAGCACGCGGAGCCGGGTGGGCGGGTCGTAGGTGAGCGAGGTGTCGGCCTGCTGCACGGCGCGGCGCAGCGGGGCGGGCGGGGAACCGATCCACGAGGTGGTCTTCTTGGCCCGGTCCCGCGGTGGGGCCGAGCTGAGCACGGCGACGAGGCCGCGCGCGGGCACCTTGCGCCCGGGGGCGGCCATGCCGGAGTTGCCGAGGAAGGCGCCCTTGCCGACGCGGGTGCGGCCGGTGCGGAGCCAGCCGCCGCCGAGCTCGTAGCCGCCGACGAGGGTGTCGTCGGCCAGGAACGAGCCCTCGCCGACCGAGGCCAGCTTCGGGATCATCAGCACGGTCGACGCCTCGGCGTCCTTGCCCATCTCGGCGCCGAGCAGGCGCAGCCACACGGTGGTGAACCAGCCGGCGTACAGGGGGTAGAGCCAGGTGCGGGCCTCGTCGAGCACCCGGACGGTCGCCCAGGCGGCCAGCCCGCGGCCGGAGTGCACCGGTGCGGGGCCCTCGACCACGAACAGCCCGGCCAGACGCACGAACCCGAGCACGAGCAGGGCCACCACCGCGAACCCGGCGAGCACCGCCGGCGGCAGCCAGACCAGCGCGTGGCCGAGCAGGGCCGCGATGCCGACCCCGGTGGGGGCGGTGGCGAGCACGATCGCGGCGCCGCTGGCGAGCCCGGCCGGCGGGATCGCGGCGATGACCAGCGAGGCGAGCAGGTAACCCAGCCACCAAGCGGGACGCCGGGGCGGGGGTGCCTCCCACGGGCCGCGCGCCCGGGCGCGGGAGGGCTGGGCGGGGGAGCCCGTCCAGTACTCGCCCGCGGGCACCTCGCCGACCACGGCCGATCCCGGTCCGATCTCGGCGCCCGCACCGACGACGGAGTCGGGGCCGAGCGTGGAGCGCATGCCGATGCGGGCGTCCGGGCCGATGGTGACCGAGCCGACGACGAGGGTGTCGCCGTCGAGCCAGTACCCGGCCAGGTCGGCCTCGATCTCGATGCTGGCCCCCTCGCCGACGGTCAGGAAGCCCGTGACCGGGGGGACGGTGTGCAGGTCGACGCCCTTGCCGATGCGCGCGCCGAGGAGGCGGGCATACCAGGTCATGCCGGGGGCCGAGGCGGTCGAGGTGGCGCCGAGTTCCTCGGCGAGCCGCTCGGCCAGCCACAGCCGCAGGTGGGCGCGGCCGCCGCGCGGGTAGCGACCCGGGACGACCGGGGCGAGCAGCAGCCGCGCTCCGAGCGCCGACAGGACCATCCGTCCGGGCGGCAGCACGAACAGGACCCAGCCCACCGCGACCAGCCACCAGGGCACGGGGGAGACGGGCAGCGCGAGCCACCCGGCGAGGTTCACGCCGGTCGCCAACAGCGTGACCCAGCGCAGCGCCCCGATCGTGCGCAGTGGCACGATGGCGAGCAGCTGGCCCACCTTCGTGCGGCGGCGCACCGGGGTGACACGCTCGTTGAGCGGGACGTCGGGGGCCTCCATCGCGGTCAGGTGGGCGGCCATCGCACCCAGGCGCGGGTGGTCGTAGATGTCGGTGACGCCGGCCTCGGGGAACCGCCGCCGGATCGCGGCGAGCAGGTGCGCCACGGCCAGCGAGGTGCCGCCCAGGTCGAAGAAGTCGGACGCTGGGTCGGCCACGGCGGCCCCGAGCGTGTCGGTCCACAGGCCAGCCAGCCACGCCTCGTGCTCGGTCAGCGCCGCGGTCTGCCCGGACGCCGCGGGCTCGGCCGGGCCGCCGGGGAGGGGCCACGGGAGGGCGTCCCGGTCGATCTTGCCGGACGTGCGGGTGGGCAGGTCGTCGACGACCGCCAGCCGGGGGACCAGGGCGGCCGGCAGCTGCTCGCGGAGGGCCGCGGTGGCGGCGTGGATGTCGAAGTCGGAGTCGGCGGCGAGGTAGCCGACCAGCACCTGGGTGCCGGCGCCCGTGGTGCGCACGGCCGCCGCGGCGCCCCGGACCCCGGGCAGGGCCGTGAGCGCGGCGTCCAGTTCGCCCAGCTCGATGCGCCGCCCGCCGACCTTGACCTGGTCGTCGGCGCGGCCGAGGAACAGCAGCCCCTCGGGGTCGTCGACGACGAGGTCGCCGGAACGGTAGGCGCGCTCCCAGCCCAGCGAGGGCATGGGGGCGTACTTCTCGGCGTCCTTGGCGGGGTCGAGGTAGCGCGCCAGGCCGACGCCGCCGATGACGAGTTCGCCCGGCTCGCTGGCGGCGACGGGCTCCCCGGTGGCGGGGTCGACGACGGCGAGGTCCCAGCCGTCCAGGGCCCAGCCGATGCGGACGGGCTCGTGGGCGAACACCTGCGCGGCGCAGGCGACGACGGTGGCCTCGGTCGGGCCGTAGGTGTTCCAGACCTCGCGCCGCTCGGTCGCGAACCGGATGCCGATCTCGGGCGGGCAGGCCTCGCCGCCGAGGATGAGCAGCCGCACGCGGTCCAGCGCCTCGGCCGGCCAGAGCAGCACCAGGGTCGGCACCGTCGAGACGATGGTGAGCCGGTGGGCGACCAGCCAGGGGCCGAGGTCCATGCCGGAGCGGACCAGTGAGCGGGGGGCGGGCACGAGGCAGGCGCCGTAGCGCCAGGCCAGCCACATCTCCTCGCAGGAGGCGTCGAAGGCGACCGACAGGCCGGCCATGACCCGGTCGGTCTCGTTGATGGGGTCCTGTTGGAGGAAGAGCCGCGCCTCGGCGTCCACGAACGCCGCGGCCGAGCGGTGCTGGACCGCGACGCCCTTCGGCTTGCCGGTGGAGCCGGAGGTGAAGATGATCCACGCGTCGTCGTCGAGCTGCACGTCGGGCAGGGGGGCGCGTGCGGCGCGCCGGGCCCCCCGGGTGGTGATCGCCAGGCCGTTGCCCAGGATGGCGGCCACCCCGGCCTCGTCGAAGACGGTGCGGGCGCGCTCGTCGGGGTCGTCGGCGTCGACGGGCACGTACGCCGCGCCGGCGAGCAGGATGCCCATGATCGCGGTGTAGAGCGTGGTCGTTCCCGAGGCGATGCGGACGCCGACCCGGTCGCCGCGCCCGATCCCGTGGGCGGCCAGTTCGGTGGCCACCTCCTCGGCCGCGTCGGCGAACTCCGCGTAGGTCAGCACCTCGACGCCGTTGTCGAGCGCGTGGGCGTCACCGAAGGTCTCGACGGTGGCCCGGAACACGTCGACGAGCGTGCGGGCGGGGGCGCGAGGTGCGCGCGGAGCTGCGACACGGGTGGGGGTCTCCTGGCGGGATTGCAGCGCTACAGATGTATCGCCAGCGATGCATCCTACCCCACAAGGGAGCCCGGGCCAGCGTGGCTGCCCGCAACCGGGCCATTGGTCACCTCCGGGGCCCCAACCTACACACCCGCTGCGGGTCGCCGGCGGCCGAACGCCGCGAACGATGAATAGACTGAGGAGAGTCCTCACCCTTGGAGCCTCGTTGAACCCCTCCCTCGGACTTCCCCTCTGGGTTGTGTCGCTTTCCCTCATCGCCGTCCTCGTCGGCTCGTTCGCGTTCGGTTCGATCGCGCGCTGGCTGCTGCGAAACCGGGCAACGCTCTCGACGACGGCTTCGGTCGTGATGTCGATCCTTGGCTCGGCGGTCGGGTTCACCCTCGCCTGGGCCATCAAGCCAGACGTCCTGCTGACCAGCCCCCTGGCCATCGCCCTCGCCCTCGGCGCCTCGGTGCTCGCGGTCGCCGCCTACGCCGGCGTCGCGGCACACCTGCAGCGCCCGCTGCGGGCGACCACCGCCGAGCTGGTGCGGGCGGGCGAGTCAGACCGGGTGGAGTTCAAGTCCACGGCGCGGGTGAACCTCCACACGGGAGCCAAGGACGACAAGATGGAGCAGGTGACGGCGAAGACCCTTGCCGCTTTCCTGAACGCCGACGGCGGCACGCTCATCATCGGCGTCGACGACGCCGGCACGCCGCTGGGCCTCGACCGCGACCTCGGGACCATGAAGGCCCCCGACCACGACCGCTTCCAGCTCTGGCTCCGCGACCTGCTGACCACGACACTCGGCCCCAACGCCGCCGCGCTGGTCGCCGTCGAGTTCGAGGCGCTGCCCGACGGCGACGGCGTCGCCCGCGACGTCTGCCGGGTGACGGCCGCGGCCTCCCCGCGCCCGGTGTACCTGCGCCCGAACAAGAACGCGGCACCGGAGCTGTGGGTGCGCACCGGGAACTCGTCGCGGCAGCTCGCCGTCGACGCCGCGAGCGAGTACGTGATGCACCGCTGGCCCCTTGGCCCGGGCGCCGGGATCGCGGCGCAGTTCCGCGCGGCGATCCGCTTCTCGCAGGGCCACTGATCGGGACACCGCGTCGCCCCGTGGCCACTGGCTAGACTGGCCCCCCGCTGAAGACCCTCGTGGCAAGGAGCACCATGTTCGATCCCACGAGCTGGGACGCCCCCTACGCCATCGTCGTCGCCGCGCTGTGGGTGATCGTGATGCTGCGCGCCAACGGGACCTACTGGCTGGGCCGCGGGATCGCGGCAGGCGCGCGGAGGACGAGGGCTGCGAGGCTCCTGGAATCCAAGCACTACGAACGCGGCGCCTCCTGGCTGAACCGTTGGGGCGCGCCTGCCGTGTCGCTTTCCTTCTTCACCATCGGCGTCCAGACCATGGTGAACCTCGCCGCCGGCGTGACCCGGATGCCGCTGCGCCGCTACCTGCCCGCCGTCGCCGTCGGGTGCGTCGCGTGGGCGTTCATCTACGGCACGGTCGGCTTCATGGGCTGGGTCGGCCTCCAGGAGCTGTGGGTCCGCTCCCCCGCCGCGGTGATCGTCGTGGGCGTCGTCGGGGTCGGCGCGCTCGCCTGGGCCGTGCTGTCGCGCGACAAGAAGCCCACGCCCGCTGGTTGATTTCGACGAGGTGGACGCCGAGGTCATCGGCGCACTGCTCGACGGCTTCACCTGCCCGTGGACCTTCTCCCGCGCGTTCGACACCGTGCTGGACACCGACGAGGCCTGGCGGGCCGTGGCGCGGCTGCCGGGGATCGACGGCGTCCGGACGGCGGGCTCGGCCCGTGCGCTGGAGCACGGGCTGGACGACCTGGTCCGGCGGGCCCGGGCGGATGCCCGGGTCGCGGCCCTGGTCGTGGCCGACGGTGAGCTGCACCCCGACCACGTGCCCTGGCTGGCCCGCGCGGGCGTCCGCCAGTTCCACGTCGCAGACCAGGTGCGCCCCGGTGGCTCGCGGAAGGCCTACGTCGATGAGGGCCTCGTCCGTTCCTGGCGGCGCCTGGTCGACACCGAGGTCGCCCACGCCCGCCGCTGAGTGGGGCGCGTCAGATCGAGTGGTGGTCCGGGTACCGCTCCGGCGGGGGCGGGGCGGGTTGGGGCCGCGGGTGCGCGGTCGGCCCGGGTTCGATGTGGACCACGGTCTGGGTGTCGGGGAACACCCGGGCGATGGCGGCCTCGATGTCGTCGGCCAGCCCGTGGCTGCGGGCGACGGTCCACAGGCCGGGCACGACCACGGTGGTCTGGACGAACCGTTGGCGCCCCGACTCGCGGGTGCGCAGGTCGCTGACCGTGACGCGGTCGTCGCCGATGACCCCGTCCATGGCGGCGCGGATGGCCGCGACCTCGTCGGCGGGGAGGGCGGCGTCCAGCAGGCCGACCGCGGAGCGGCGGACGAGCCGCGCGCCGGTCCACAGGATGTTGAGGCCCACCACGAGGGCGACCAGCGGGTCGATCCACAGTTGGGTCGGGAAGAGCAGCAGCAGGCCGATACCGATGATGACGCCGACGGTCGTCCACACGTCGGTCATCAAGTGGTGGCCGTCGGCCTCGAGGGTGATCGAGCGGTGCTTGCGCCCCTGGCGGATCAGCACGAGGCCGACGACGAGGTTCAGCACGGTGGCGAGGACCGACAGCAGCAGGCCGATGCCGATCTCCTCCAGCGGCTGCGGGTGCACGAACCGGTTGATCGCCGAGACGATGATGCCGGCTGCGGCGACGAAGATGAGGGCGCCCTCCACGAGGGAGCTCATGTACTCGGCCTTGCCGTGGCCGAAGTCGTGGTTGTGGTCGGCCGGCTTGCCCGAGACGGCCAGCGCCCACAGCGCGACGAGCGCGGCCACGAGGTTGACGATCGACTCCAGCGCGTCGGAGAGGAAGCCGACCGAGCCCGTGATCCAGGCCGCCGAGGCCTTGATGGCGACCGTGAGCACCGCGGTCACGACCGACAGCATCACGAACTTCATCAGGAACTTCGTCGACACCGTCTCCTCGGGTGTCGACACATTGCTCTGCATGGGGGACTCTTCCTTCCTCGCGGCGGGGCCGCTGGGGGCCGAGCCTCGAAAAGGTTAGTCCTGCCGGGAAGCCGGGTCCACGAGGTTGCCAATCGGGACCGTGGACTCCTCGACCCGGCCCACGTCGCCCGGCCACGCGGACGGGTCGCCGGTGGCGGCGGCGACGATCCCCGCGAGGCACGCCGGCCACACCGGCTCGGGCAGGTCGTCGAGCCCGGTCAGCGGCACCCAGGCGTGGCCGTCGAGGGTCACCTGCTCGTCAGCGGTGTGCCCGGCCGTGTCGACCTCGAACCGGGGGGTGGTCACGACGTAGAAGCACTCGGACTGCTCGCACACCTGGTCGGAGTACCCGTGCGCCGCGACCCGGCGCAGCACCGGCCCCACGAGGTCGGACGCCTCGACGACCAGCCCGGTCTCCTCCGCGAGTTCCCGGATCGCGGTCTGCTCCTCGGTCTCGCCGGGGTCCATCCCGCCGCCGGGCGTCGTCCACCAGCGCGAGCCCGGGACGCCGGGGTCGGTGTCGGCGAACAGCAGCACGTGCGTCCCGTCGGTCACGACGACCCGGACGCCGCGGCGCGTCTTGCGCGGCCGCAGTTCGGCCGGGACGGGGGTGAAGTCGCGTGAGCGGAAAGGCTCGCTCACAGGAACTGCTCCGGCTCCTCGCCGCGGCGCATCGCGTCGCCGACCACGAGCGGGACCGCGACGAACAGGATCAGGCACGCCAGCTGCGCCCACCCGGTCGAGGCGTCGTACCACCCCAGCGGGTCGAGGGCGCCCTGGTAGTCGAACATGCCGGCCATCCCGAGCAGGAAGCTGAGGAGGATCGAGCCAGTGAACATCCGGCCGACGATGCGCCGCCGGTACCGGATCCGGGTGGCCAGCACCGAGGCCAGCACGAGCATCGCCATCGAGAAGGGGAAGACGATCGCCCCGAGGCCGAGGCAGATCAGCACCGCGGGCGTCGTGTTGCGCAGCATCGTGCCCAGCGTCACCGGCTCGAAGGCACGCTGCGGCGGGGGCTGCTCCCACGGGGCCGGGCCGGCCTGGGGGAAGCCGCCCGGGTTCACCTGCGGCGGCGGCCAGGCCGGGGGAGGACCCGGGACATTGCTCGGCGCGGGGGCCACGCCGGGCGGGAACGGCTGGTCCGGCGCCCAGGCGGGCGGGGCCGGCCGGCCGAGGCCCTGCGGCGCGTGGGCGTGCCCCCATGCGGACGGCGTGGGTGCCGGCAGCGCGGGGAAGCCGTCCGGCCCCATCGGCGGCGGCTCGAGGGGCACCGGGTCGCCCTCGGGCGGGGGGAGCGTTGCGGGAGACCACGACATCATCGGCGTCGCGGCCACGTCGAAGGCCTCGTGTGGATCCCGCTCGGGGGCACTGGCCGGGACGAGCGCGTCGAGGGGTGGGGCGTCCGGGGCGGAGAAGCCGTGGGGCGGGGGAGCGACCTCGGCGCGCGGCGGGCGGGGCGCCGCGTCGGGCTCGGGGTCCGCGTGACCCAACTGCGGGGCGTCCGGCTCGACGAAGACGTCGGGGCGCTCGGTGGGCGCGTACTCGGGGCCGTCGGTCCAGTGGGCCACGGTTTCCCTCCCTCCGCGCGGTGCCCCCACAGGTTACCCGAGGCGGAGCGGTGGACACGGGTGCCGACTTGCGGGGGTCCGGTACGCTGGCACGGTCCGAGAGTGTGACCTGCCAGGAGTGTGTGAGATGCCGACCGGCCGCGTGCGGTTCTTCGATGCCGACAAGGGCTTCGGGTTCATCGCGAAGGATGGCGGGAGCGACGAGGTGTACGTGCACGCCTCCGCGCTGCCCGCGGGCGTGCCGACCCTCAAGAAGGGCCAGCACGTCGAGTTCGGGGTGATCGACGGACGCCGGGGCGAGCAGGCCATCTCGGTGCGCCTCCTGGAGGCCCCCGTGTCGCTGTCGAAGGCGCAGCGCAAGTCGCCCGACACGATGGCCGTCATCGTCGAGGACCTGATCAAGATGCTCGACTCGATCGGCAACGGCTACCGCCACCACCGGCACCCCGACGCGAAGCACGCCGCGAAGACGGCCCAGGTCCTGCGCGCCGTCGCCGACGAACTGGAGCTGTGAGCGTGACCGTCCCCACCGTCAAGGCGCCCCGGGCGAAGGCCCCCGAACTCGACGCCGCGTGCGCCGAGGCGGTCGACCTCGCGCGGGCCGCGGCCGAGGGCCGCGCCGACGTGGCGGGGGTCGGTGACCACCTGGGCGTCGTCGCCGAGGGCGCGCGCGTGGCCACCCACTACTTCGAGGTCCTGCACCCCGGCTACACCGGGTGGCGCTGGGCCGTGTCCGTGGCGCGCGCCTCGCGCGCCC